>CAZIJO010000058.1:0-26838 GCA_964539515.1 uncultured Bifidobacterium sp.
CCTGGCCGATGATGATCGGGCCGGCGCCGATGATGAGGACGCTGTGGATGTCGGTACGTTTGGGCATGGCAGTAAATCTCAAAAAGCGAGGAATCGATATCGCGTTTCACGTCGGGCACCTGATTGGGCCTTAAGCCGTCGCGCCCCGCAATTGCGCCTGATGAAACACAGGTTGATTGCAGATTGAAAGCGAAAAGCCGGGCGATTAAGCGAATACAACCCGGTGGTCGTTGATTTGACTGGGGTTACGGAGGAATTCCCGGGCTGGGCCGTCTGTGACCGGTAAATCTGGAATCCTAGCTGGCACAGGGAGATCACCCGAGGTTCGGCACTGATGAGTGCCTATTGGCAAGGTGCTGCGAGATATCAACATCCCTGGCCAACCATGGGCCCGAAGCGACGCGCATGTTGATGAAGGGAAGCAACGGACTCCAGTGAGGCGGGCATTTTACCGACGCTTCCCACAGACACGGTCAAGCCCTCCCCAATTAATCGTGATTGGCCAAATTGGAGTGTACGTGAGCCAAATATCGAGAATTGGCCTGCTTGCGTCGATTGAGGCCTAAAACGAAATCAGAAAAAGGGCCGGACTTGCGTCCGGCCCAACGATGACGAGGTTTTAACGCCTTCACCGAGGCGCTCAGAAGGGCAGTGCGGCCAACTTGGAGGGCGCTGTTCGCACCGCACTGCAAGCAAAACCTCTATGCCAACCCTAAACGAACAGCGAAATCTTACTCACACTGTAATATCTGATGATTCAGACTCCGTTTTGTTCAAAGTTTTTTCGTAACTCGTGAAAAAGTCTGTGCTCACCCAGCCCCAAGCCAGATCGCCACCAAAACTCCAATCTCCATGCAACAGCACCACCCAAAACACGTCATCCTCCCAACCTCCAATAGCTAACTGCCAATGACTTACAAGGCGATTCCGTTGGCTCAAGCCTCGCCATCACGCTCAATTCACCCGTGACCATCAATTTTATGATTGAGTTCCTCAGAAATTCCTATAGCCTGAGACTGCGTCAGGCTTCTGGGGTCGTTTCCCGAAATATGTGGATAGCGCGGAGCTATCGGATCAGATCACCGAAAGCGGGTGGTTTGAGAGCTTAGCGACGACTTTTTCTGAACTAGAACCTCACGCACTCCGTCTGAACCATTATGTTGAATCGAAAAGAAGCTCGCGGAAGCGCGGCATCCGGCGCAAGTCGTCGCAACAAAGAGCAGGCCAAATCGCCATTGACGCGCCGCCGCTTTGTCCTGCCCAGTGCCAAGCGCAAAAGCCAGACCCAGCTCGAATCGAACGCAAAGCCTAACGGCCAGCCGAAAGTCGAGGCTCCGCGAATTGCCACTCCCAAAGCCGACGCGAAAAGTCTGGCGGCCGCCCTGGCCAACGTCTCGGCCAATCCCGTGGTTAGCACCATTGACCTTACCGAAACGGTCAAAACGCTGCTGCACCTCGCCCAAGAGCATGGTTATGTCACATACGACGACATTAACGATGTCCTGCCGGATGGGTTGACCCCCGAAGATTTGGATGCGTTGTTCACCAAGCTCCGCAGTCTCGATGTTGAGATCGTGGATCAGGCGGAAGTCCAGCGCACCAAGCAGCCGGAACCGGAGGAACAGGAGGAAGACTCGCGACTCGAAATTCTCGATGACCCGGTCCGGATGTACATGAACCAGATGGGCAAAGTCCCGCTGCTCACCCGCGAACAGGAAGTCGAGATCTGCAAGCGGATCGAAGATGCGGAAATCGAGATGAAAGGGATCGTTTGCGGTTTGGGTTTCACAGCCAAGGAACACATCGCCATCGCCGAAAAGCTGCTGTCCGAACCCCCGAAGGAAAGATTTGACCGTGTGGTGGTGGACAAAAAGGTCGCCAACCGGGAAGGCCACCTACGAGACCTGCGCTCGTTCATCAAGAAAGTGCGCGCGCTGGACCTGAAGGTGGATGAAAAATACGCTGCCTGGCAGAAGGCGCTGCAGAAAGGCCGCAAGGAGAAGTTGTTCAAGGAGTTCGTGAAGCTCAACCTCAAGGTGCAGGAGACCTTCCCCAAGTTCGCCTACAAGCAAAAGGTCATTGAGGAGATGATCGTTGTTGCGGGAAACGTCCACGAGAAATTTCAAACCAGCTGGCGGCATATTCAGGAGTTGGAGCGGCTTCGCACCTCCACAGAACGGCGGGCGGCCATCGAAGCGGAAGCCGCCCGCATCCGCACCCTGGAGCAGTTTGTGCGCATGTCCCGGGAAGATTATTTCAAAGCCTTTGCGGCGCTTAAAAGCTCGGCGGATCGCGCCCATCGCGCCAAAACGCACATGGCCGAAGCCAACCTGCGGTTGGTTGTGTCCGTCGCCAAGAAATACACCAACCGCGGCCAGTCGTTCCTCGATTTGATCCAGGAAGGCAACATTGGCTTGATGAAGGGGGTCGAGAAATTCGAATACCGCCGCGGCTACAAGTTCTCCACCTACGCCATCTGGTGGATCCGCCAGGCAATCACCCGCTCGATTGCCGACCAGGCACGCACCATTCGCATCCCGGTCCACATGATCGAGATCATGAACAAACTCTGGCGGGCCCAGAAGCAGCTCACCCAGGAACTGGGCCGCGAGCCAACGCCGGAAGAGGTTGCGGATGAGATGCATATGCCGGTCAGCCGGATCAATTCACTGCTCAAGATGGCCCAGCAGCCGGTGTCCCTTCACGCGCCGGTCGGTGATGATGGGGACGTGAGCGTGGGCGATTTTATCGAGGATAAGAGCGCCGAAAACCCCTCCGACGTGACGAGCTACAGCCTGTTGAAAGAGAAACTGGGCGACGTGCTGACCACGCTCACGGAGCGGGAGCGCAAAATCCTAGAAATGCGCTTCGGCTTGACCGATGGCTACGAGCGTACGCTCGAGGAGATTGGCAAGATGTACAACGTCACGCGCGAACGGATTCGCCAGATTGAAGCGAAAGCTTTGCGCAAGTTGCGGCATCCGACCCGCGTCCGGCACCTGCAAGGTTTCCTGGACACGGAAGAAGCGGCCGCCGCCTGACCCCATCCTACCAGTTCTCAACGCGAACGCGACCGGGCTTCCGGTCGCGTTCGCATTTTGTGCGCCGCCGATCGCTTCCTTGTGGCAACCTCGGGCAAAGCTTCGTAAGCTGCGCGGTAAATGGCGATCGCAGATCTCAGACGTGAATACCGTGCTGGTGGATTGAATCGGCAAGACCTGGCCCCCGACCCCCTCGAGCAATTCCAGCGCTGGTTTAGCCACGCGGCCGGCACCCGGTCGGGCAGCCGCTGGCGCAAGATTGGCATCGCGCTTTTCAAACTCTGGCACGCCCTCCTCGGCCACGCCCCCGCCGACGTGAACGCCATGGTCCTCGCCACCACGACACGGGATGGAATGCCCTCCGCTCGAACGGTCTTGCTCAAGGGCGTCGATCCGCGCGGCTTTATCTTCTTCACCAACTACGAGAGCCGGAAGGGCCAGGAAATCAATGCGAACCCCAATGCCGCCCTGGTATTCTACTGGCCCGAACTCGAACGGCAGGTCTGCGTGGCGGGCGAAGTCACGAAACTGCCGGTGGCGGAATCAGCGGCCTATTTCCAGAGCCGTCCCCGTGGCAGTCAGCTGGGCGCCTGGGCCTCAAACCAAAGCACCGTCGTCGAAAGCCGCGAGGTGCTGGATGCGAAATGGCGCGAGGTCGCCGCGCGATTTCCCCAGGCGGTGCCCCTGCCCCCGAACTGGGGTGGCTTCGTCCTGTCGCCGATGCGCATCGAGTTCTGGCAAGGCCGCGCCAGCCGGCTGCACGATCGCTTTTGCTATCGCAAGCAGAGCGATGGCACGTGGCAGCTCGCCCGACTCGCGCCCTGACAGCGGCGGGCAGCCGGTGAATAAAAAAAGAAAAAAACTCCTTGCATCTACGCGTCCCGGATCGAACTTTAGTACGGTTACCGATCCCGGCGGCACGCAGTTGTCGTACGGCGTACCGCCCTTCCCTTCGGCGGCCGAACTTGATGACTGTCTCCAGCGAATTGGCGGAAGGTTCTCCTCGCAAAGATGCCTGCACCGTGCTGGTGCTCTACGAAGACCCGGCGACCCGGCAGCGGGGACTGGCTGCGTGCGACTATCTGGTCCAGAACTTCTGGACCGAAATCGAATTTGATTTCCATTGGTGGCGGACGGACTTCCTGGCCGATCCTTCACTCGCCGCAGCTGCGGCCGAAAAGGCAGCGCAAGCAAATCTCATTTTTTGGTGTTCGCTTGAGCCGCGGGAACCTTCGCCCATGCTCAAGGCCTGGTTTGAAAGCTGGATTGAAAGCCGCCGGGAGCGGGAGGGCATGCTGGTGAATCTCGTCCTCAGCGCGGGCGACGCAACCCCTTACCCACCGCACGGCGGCGAATGGTTCTTGCGCGACATTTCCCGGCGGGCCGACCTGGATTACCTCGGAGCGTCTCCCCCGCCCGGGGTGAGCCTGCTTCCCGCTTCCGCCCTGGACGCAGAACAGCGCGCGAACCTGATGTCGGGCCTGCTCGACGACCTGCTGCACGAATCCCCCCGCCCGCCGCACTTCGGCATCAACGACTGAAAATCAGCCATTCGGCGGGACCGCCTCGGCGGCGGCGTCTTCCTGTTGCTCGGCGATGACCGGAGCGATGGCCTGAAGTTTGTCGTTGGCATCAAGGTTGACCAACTTCACACCCATTGTGTTACGTCCGGCTTCGCGAATGCCTTGCACCGGGATGCGCACCATCTGACCGCCGGTGGTGATCAGCATGATTTCGTCGGTCTCCCGCACGGTGAGCGCGCCCACCACATTGCCGGTTTTGTCGCCCGTCTTCATGGTAATGATGCCTTTGCCGCCCCGCGACTGGACGCGATACTCGTCAAAGCCGGTACGTTTGCCGATACCGTTGGCCCCCGCGACCAGCAGCGTGGCGTCTGGCACCACGATGGTCGCCGCCACGAGCGCGTCGTCCTTTTCCAAAGTGATGCCGCGCACCCCGGTCGCTGAACGGCCCATGGAGCGCACGTCCGCTTCGCTAAAGCGAATGCTCATGCCATCCTTGGTAATCAGCACCACGTCGTCGCCGGGGTCCTTGACCTCGTCGTTTTCCACGATGCTGCCCCGCGTCAGTTTCACTTCGATGAGCGTATCACCGGGATCAATGCCAATGGCGATGATGCCACCCTTGCGGACATTGGAGAACTCGTTGAGGGAGGTCTTTTTTACCGTCCCCTGCTGGGTGGCGAAGAAGAGCTCGCCTGACTGCTGCCAGGTTACATCCTGCTTGTTCTCATCCGTCTTCGACAAAATGCGGATCAGGGCGGCGACTTTTTCGCCCGCCTTCAGCTCCAGCAGGTTGGCAATGCTCCGCCCTTTGGACGCCCGGCCCATGTCGGGAATTTCGTGGACGCGCTCGACATAGACCCGGCCCGTGTTGGTGAAGAACATCAGGTAGTCGTGCGTGCTCGCCGTGAACAGGTGCTCGATGAAATCCGAGTCCTCCGGCGTTTCCGCTTCCCGGGTCGTCATGCCGATCACGCCTTTGCCGCCGCGGCGTTGGGCGCGGTACTGGCTGACGTTAGTCCTTTTGATCAGGCCGTTGTGCGTGAGCGTAATGATGACCCCTTCATTGGCGATCAAGTCCTCGATGGCAATCTCGCCTTCGTCCGGAACAATCTCGGACCGGCGCGGAGTGGCGTACTTCTCCTTGATGGCCTGGAGCTCGGATTTAATGATCGCCATCACGCGCGATTCCTTCGCCAGAATGTCGAGCAGATCCTTGATGACTTCGAGCAATGCCTTGTATTCCCGCTCGACCTTGTCAATTTCCAGAGCGGTCAGCTGGTACAGCCGCAATTCCAGAATCGCATCCACCTGCCGTTCAGTCAGGGCATAACGCCCGGCCACGAGCCGGTCATCCCGGCGGATGAGAATCGCCCACTTCTCGACCTGGGCGCGCGACCACTCGAAGGCCAGCAGCTTCACGCGGGCCTCCTCGCGGGTTTTGCTGGAGCGAATGATATGAATGAACTCGTCGAGATTCGCCAGCGCCACCAGGTAGCCCTCGAGCAACTCGGCGCGCTCCTCGGCCTTCCGCAGCTCGAAGCGCGTGCGCCGCAGAATCACTTCCCGCCGATGCTCGATATAGCATTGGATCAATTCCTTGAGATTGAGCGTCTTGGGCTTGCCGTGGTCGATGGCCAGCGCATTGACGCTGAAGGTGACCTCCAGTTGCGTGTGCTGGTAAAGATTGTTGATGACAACCTTCGGACTGGCATCGCGCTTGAGCTCCATGACCAGCCGCGTGTGCTCGTCGGACTCATTGCGCATCGCGGAGATTTCCGTGATCACCTTTTCGTTCACCAGCTCGGCGATCTGCTCCTCGAGCGCGGCGCGGTTGACATTGAACGGAATCTCCGTGATGACGAGCTGCTCCCGGTTGCCTTTCATCTGCTCGGAGCCCACCCGCCCGCGCAACTTGATGCTCCCCTTGCCCGTCGTGAAATAATTCTTGATGCCCTCCACGCCGCAAATCATGCCGCCGGTGGGAAAGTCCGGTCCCTTGATAAACTTCATCAATTCCGGAATCGTAATGGCGGGTTTGTCGATTTGAGCGCAAATGCCGTCCACGACTTCGCCCAGGTTGTGCGGCGCCAGGTTCGTGGCCATGCCGACGGCAATGCCCGTGCCCCCGTTGACGATCAAATTGGGGAAGGCCGACGGGAAGACCGTGGGTTCGGTCATGCGCTCGTCGTAGTTCGGGACAAAGTCCACCGTGTCCTTGTCCATGTCCTGCATGAGCGCCGCGCCAAGGTGCGTGAGCCGCGCCTCCGTGTAACGCATGGCCGCCGGCGGATCGTTTTCGATGGAACCAAAATTGCCCTTGCCATCCACCAGCTTTTCCCGCATCGCCCACGGCTGCGCCATGTGGACGAGCGTCGGGTAAATCACCGCCTCGCCGTGCGGATGGTAATTGCCCGACGTGTCACCGCAAATTTTCGCGCACTTGTAATGCTTGCGCCCCGGAAAGAGCGAGAGCTCATGCATCGCGTAGAGGATCCGGCGCTGCGATGGCTTGAGGCCGTCGCGCACGTCGGGCAGGGCGCGCGAAATGATCACGGACATGGAGTAGTCGAGGAACGAATTCTTGATTTCGTCCGCGACGTTGATCATGGCGATTTTTTCGCCGCCGGTGTAGGCGCCGCCGGTCGGACCGGGTGACGGGGGCGGCGTGGGTTCGATCTCGTCTGGCATGATGCTGGGGGAGGAAAATTGGGACTGGGTTTAAACGTCGAGATTGCGGACGTTCAACGCGTTGTCTTCGATGAACTGGCGGCGCGGCTCCACTTCGTCACCCATGAGCCGCACAAACATCTCCTCCGCCTCGACGGCGTCGGTGAGTTCAATGCGCAGCAGCTTGCGGCGGACCGGATTCATCGTCGTTTCGAAAAGTTCCTTGGCATCCATTTCGCCGAGACCCTTGAAGCGATACATCTGAATGCCCTTTTTGCCGACGGCTTTCACGGCGCTCAGGATTTCCGGAATCGAGAACAGCGGGGTCACGTTTGCGCGCTCCCCCTCGCCTTCCGTCAGCTCGTAGAGCGGCTTGTCTTGAGCGGAAAAGTGATCCACCAACAGCCCTTTCCGGGCCAGCTTGCCCATCAACTCCGCGACCGCCTTGCTCTCGTGATGCAGGTCGGCGTAGATGGCGCGGCGCGTTGGGCCCTCCTTCTTCCGCAGCTCGGTGTCGCCGTTAAACAAGTCGGCGTGCTGGCTCTTAAACGATTCCAACTCCTCGCTGGTGATGAAATAATGAACGGTTTCGTCATTGCCTTCACGCACTTTCACCAAATGGGAGGGATAATCGCCACTTGGCGAACGCTGCTCGACGTAGTCACCAAAATCACCCCCTTGACGCCGCACATACGCCGTGTGTTTGTCCACCGACTCCAGCAACTGAAGAATTTCCTCGAGCTGCTTTGGCGCAAACTCTTTGCCATCCACCAGACTCTTCAACCGCACTTCCTCGACCCCGTTCTGCACCAGAATGCGGTTCAATTGCACGTCGTCGTCAATGTAATCCGTCTTCTTCTTGCGCGTGATCGAGTAAAGCGGTGGCTGCGCGATATAAACAAACCCTTGCTTCACCAGCTGCGGCATCTGCCGGTAGAAAAACGTCAACAGCAATGTGCGGATGTGCGAGCCGTCCACGTCGGCGTCGGTCATGATGATGATCTTGTGGTAGCGCAGCCGGTTCAAGTCGAACGCCCCTTCGCCCTCGCCATTGCCAATGCCCGTGCCGATCGCGGTGATCATCGTGCGGATTTCGTTGTTTTGCAGCACCTTGTCGAGCCGCGCCTTCTCCACGTTGATCAGCTTGCCGCGAATCGGCAGAATTGCCTGGAACTTCCGGTCGCGGCCCTGCTTGGCCGAGCCACCGGCGGAGTCGCCCTCGACAATGTAAAGCTCGGTGTTCGCCGGATCCCGGTCGGAACAATCCGCGAGTTTGCCGGGCAGACCCCCGCCCGTCAGCGCGCTCTTGCGCACGGCTTCGCGGGCTTTGCGGGCGGCTTCCCGCGCCCGGGCGGCGTTCAGACTTTTTTCAATGATGCGTTTGGCGACGGGCGGATTGCTGTCGAAATAAACCATCAGGCCTTCGTAGGCCACCGAGCCGACAATTCGCTCCACTTCGGGCGAGAGCAGTTTAACTTTGGTCTGCGATTCAAACTTCGGATCGCTGTGCTTTACCGAGATGACCGCGGTCAACCCCTCGCGCACGTCGTCGCCGGTGATTTGCGGGTCCTTTTCCTTCAGCAATTCGTTGGACTTGGCGTACTGATTGATCGCCCGCGTCACCGCACTGCGAAAGCCGGACAGATGCGAACCCCCGTCGGGATTGTGGACCGTGTTCGTGTAACAGAGGACCTGGTCGTTGTAGCTGTCATTGTATTGCAGCACCACCTCGACATGCACCTCGATATCCTTGTCATCGTTCTTCTCCTTGGTTTCCTTGCGAAACGCGATGGGCTTCGGATGCAACGGCGTCTTGCTCTTGTTGAGCTGCTTGACGAATTCCTCGGTCCCGTCCTTGTAGTAGAACACCTCGGGCTTGGCATCCGTTTGCCGTTCGTCCCGGAAAACAATCTCCAAACCCGAATTCAAAAAGGCCAGTTCGCGCAAGCGCTGGCTGATGCGATCGGCCTTGAACTCGATGGTTTCCCGGAAGATCTCGGCGTCCGGCAGAAACGTGATCAATGTGCCGGTCCCCTTGGCCTTGCCAATGACATGCAGTTTCTGAATCGTTTTCCCCCGCTCAAACTCCATGTGGTGCACTTCGCCGCCGCGGGACACTTCCACCTCGAACCATTCGCTGACGGCATTCACGCATTTGGCGCCGACGCCGTGCGTGCCGCCGGAAAACTTGTAACCGCCCTGACCATATTTCCCGCCGGAATGCAAGGTCGTCAACACCATCTCCACGCCGGGGATTTTATACTGCGGATGGAGGTCCACCGGAATCCCGCGCCCGTTGTCGCGGATGGAGATCGAGCCGTCCACATGGATGGTCACCTCGATCTTGTCGCAGTGACCGGCAAGATGCTCGTCCACGGAATTATCGAGCACTTCGCTCACGCAATGGTGCAGCGCCCGCTCATCGGTACCGCCGATATACATGCCGGGCTTCTTGCGTACCGCCTCCAGGCCCTCCAGTTTCCCAAGCTGCGCCGAGCCGTAGTCCGCCTTCACCGGAGCACCGGATGACTGGCTTTTGTCTTCCGACGGATCAGAATTATTCGGCATAAATTTGACTGCGCCGGCGGCTCGTTTTGGCGGCCGACAATTGTCAAAAAGAGTAAGAAAATTGCAGGTTCCGCACAATGCTTATTTCGGAAAGATTCGAGGCAAAAACACAATCTGTTGAGCCGCCCGGCCGAGCAGCCTCCAACCGGTTGATGTCCTCAAAAATCGCCATCAAGGAGAAAAACTGGCATCGCGGCGGGCAGAATCAGCAGTTCGCGCGTGCGCCGTTAACCCCATCCCGCAACGCGATGCCCCGCCCGGAATGGGCCGGATCAGGAACGAATCGCCATGCCCCGGCCACGCTACTCCAGCGCCATTTCGTACGGAGGAATAACGACTTCTTTTCCATTCGCCAGCTTGGCGGTGGCGGCCCGGCTGCTGAAGTTGAGCAAAGCAAGTTTGCCGTTTTCGAGCACGCTCCAGTAGACGCTCGACGGCTTCTGCATTGTCATCGCCGCGCGCAGTTCCGGACGCAAGCCCGGCGTCTGAAGAATGACGTCGCGAACGTATTCCGCGTAACTTCGTGAGGGGATCAATTCGCCCCGCCAGAGAACCACCCGACCCTTGCCGGTGTTGCCCGCCAGCCATTTCTGGGCGATCGACGAATCCCCTTCAACGGTCATCGGCAACCCGCGCGGACTCTGCGCGAAGACGAGGGTGCCGCCGTTGTGCACCCATTGATCCAGGCGTTCCAGCACAGGCTGTTCTGTGATGGCGCCCCAGAGAAAGAGCAGGACGCGATAGCGGTCGAGCGCACCATCCAGAATCATCTGCTCGCTGGCATAATCGAAGTCTGTCTCCTCGCGCAGCGTGCGACCGACCGTGAAAAACGTGGACGCCCAGCGGTAGCGCACCAGTTCGTCGTCCAACTTCAACGCGGTGTCGGGATAGAACGCCGCGACGTCAATCACCGGCCGGGCCCGTTGATCGAGCAACGTGGCATACTTCAACCACGCCGCCAACGCCTGGTCGTTCCCGGTGAGATTGCCGAGATAATAAAACAGATGGACGCCCCCGGTCGTGATGGTGTTGAACAGCCGTGCCATCACACCTCGCTTGCTGCCAAAACCACCAGGCTCGTAACCGAGCGGAATGTCATAAAATCGGCCCGCCGAGGAGGCCATACGGGTAATGGTGAAATTGTCGGCGAAATCATCACCCTCGTTCGTGAGCCGCATGCCGCCACCGATCTGCTTCATGCTGCGCGCCTGGTAACTGTAATCCGTCCCGATCTGGACCGGCCCCCAGCCCCCGGAGGATTGGTGGATCACCGCATGCGGCAGCGCGGCCCGGGCCCAGATGGCCCACTGCTCGCACCATTCGCTCATCGCGCCCATGTACCAATTGGCGAAATCCAGGCGCTGACGTCGGGTGAGCGCGGTTTCCGGCAGGAAGGTGTGCAGCTGATCGAACGAATCGAACCGCCCCTTCCATGCTTCATTCAGTTTCTCCACGGTGCCGTATTGCGTGCGGAGATGCGCCCGAAAATCGGCCTGCGCCAGGTCGTCCGCCGCCCAGTAACCGATGTGCGTATGGGCATCGCGCCGGAACCGGTAGCCCGGCCCTTTGGCCGGATACTGCGCCTCGCCGAAATCGCCGCTGGGCCCCAGCCGGATGCCGAGCAGCGCCTTCCTCTCCCCATAGCGGCGGCCAAACTCGGCAATGAAACGGCTGGCATACTGGCGCTGAAACGGGTCAAAGATCGTCTGGGTGTCGTGAATAATGCCATGCTCGAGGCACTTGAAACCCACGTTGTTCGTGGACTCATAGAGCCAGGCCGGGAGCGCATACCCCGAACCAGCCAGCAACATGGGAAAGCACTGCAGCCCGTGGCGCTCGATCTCATCCATGATCGCATCGTAGTAACTCCAGTCGTAATGTCCGCGCTGGCGCTCCACCATGCCCCAGCGAATGTAAGTCTCGACGCCGTTGAACCCGATCGCGCGGATCAGCGGGAGTTGATTCCGCAAACCCGCCAGCGCTTCCGGCAATTGCTCGGGATCGGAATAGTCGCCTCCGGCGGAGGTGACCCGCTCGGAAGGCCGGGCAAACTTCACGGCCGGCGCCACCAGCGGCGCCACTTCGCGCACGGGCTCCGTTTCGCCGAGCCGCACCGCTCCCAGGTAATCCAACCCTTCAATCCGGATGGATTTCGGCATCGCCTCGTATTCGAAAATCGCCCGCCGAACCTTGCCAGAGTTAACCCGCGCCACCCCGCTCAACTTGCGTTCGCTGACCCCTGGCTGAAGCGTAATGAGGCCGTAGCCGTGATCCACGAATTCCAGGGTCAACCAGACCTTTCCCGTCGGGCTGATGACAAAGTCGATTTCGTAAGCCGCGCGGGTCCAGTAATCGCTGCCGGGCTTGAGCCGGGCAACCCGCGTCCCGCCTGCGTCCTCAAAATGCCAGGCCGATTTCTGGTCGGTGCGGACATGCACGGCCCCGGGCAGATCCGGTCGGGCCGCGGTCCAGTGGGCCAGTTCCGCGCTGAACGCGCACTGGAGGAAAAGCAAAGCCAGGGAATGAGCAAGCAAGCTGGAGAAGGTTTTCACGTTGCCGCACAATCCTAGCGTCCTCACCCGGAGCCCGTCAATGGCTTCCCAACCCCCGCCCGTTCCTGCCCGGTGACGCCTTCGTGCCGGCGCAGGCTCGACCGGCAAACCCCGGCCGGGCACACCGGTGCGCGGCCCCTACGACTTGATATCCCGGACTTGAAACACCGTGCTGCCAATGATGAACGCCGTGGCGCAAATCGCCAGCAGGATGAACTCCGATTGCACGATCTGCGCCCACGGAATCGGATCCTGCAGCACCAGCAGCCAGCAGCGGAAATGGTGCGTGATGAACCAGTTGTCGAAGCGGTTGAAGAACGGAATGCCCTCCATCACCAGATTCACGAACAGATAGGATAGCGCCACGATCGTCGCCGCCGCCGGCTTCATGTTGAAGCAGGATAACATGAACGCGATCGAGAGCACCGCGCTGGCATTCACGGCCAGGAACAAGTGCGCGAAGGCAAAGCGACCGAGTCCTTCGCCGGCGGAAAACACGCTGAAGGCCTGCCCCGGCACGAAGACGAACAGGCCTTTCCACGGGAACACGAGACTCGCAAACCCGAGCGCCAGCAGACCGAGCACCACCACCAGGGAAGTCGCGAAAATGACACCCGCAATCCATTTCACCAGCAACAGCCGCGACCGGGAGATCGGCCGCGACAATATCATCCGCAGCGTGCCGTCCTCGTATTCCTTGGCCACGAAATCGCCGCCGACGAGCGAGGCATAGAGCGGCATCAGCATGATGATTTGCGGCATCAACATGATCACGGCCACCGTGAGCACCGAGATGAATTCCGCCGGCAGATAGCCGTTGTTCGACAGGAGCCGCGCCATGTCCTCGTGCCACCGGGTGAACTTGAACGCGCTCAGCATCGCCGCTTGCGCGAGCAGAAACGCACCGAAGCCGATATACGTCCGCTTCTTGCCGAAGAGCTTCCAGAGTTCGTTGCGCAGCTGGCGGTAAAACATGGTCAGTTCTGGCCCGGCGAGCGGGCGGGTGCTTTTACCAGGTCCAGGTAGAAATCCTCCAGGGTCTGCTCGTGCTGCCAGATGCCGGCCACTGCAAGGTTCGCGCCCACCAACGTGCGGGTGATCTCCGCCGTCGTGCAGCCCTCCTTCAGCGTGATAAACTCGCCGTCCGCCTCGCCGGTGATCATCCCGCGCTCGCGCAGCAGTCTGGTCGCCGCGGCAAAATCGGGGGTTTGCAACGCGACCCGGCTCCGCGCCGTCTTGATCTCGGCCACGCTGCCCTCGAACACCTTGCTGCCTTGGTTCAGCACCGCGATGCGGGTGCACAGCTGCTCCACCTCCGTCAGCAGATGCGACGAGAGCAGGATGGTCAGCCCCAGTTCACGATGCAACCGGAGGATCGTCTGCCGCATTTCGGCGATGCCTTCCGGATCCAACCCGCCCCCCGGCTCATCGAGGATCAGCAGTTCCGGTTGGGGCAGAAGCGTCTGCGCCAGCGCCAACCGCGCCCGCATCCCGTGCGAATAGGTCTTCACCTTCGAGTGCTCGCGACCAGTGAGCCCGACCCAATCCACGACTTCGCGGATGCGGGGCTTCGACGTCCGCGCCGTGTAGTGGCTGAGAATTTCCAGGTTCCGCCAGCCGCTCATGTAATCGTAAAAGGCCGGCGACTCAAAGATCGCGCCGACTTTCAACAACGCCTGCGCGCGGTGACGCGTGACATCGTGACCGCACACGGTCACCTGGCCGCTCGTGGGCCACACCTGCCCCAGCATCATGCCAATGGCGGTGCTCTTGCCCGCGCCGTTGTGACCCAGCAGGCCAAAGATTTCCCCGCGCGGCACCGTGAGGGTGAGTTCGCGCACCGCCGGGCGCACGCCGAACACCTTGTTGACTTGCTTGAGCGAAATCATTTTTTCAGGGTCCCTTCGATGGCGAGCAGGTTTTTGATATGGCCATCGGCGTAAAGATAATTCACGGCCTTGCCCGGCCCGCGCGCCGCGTGGAAGCCTTCCTTGTCATACATCAGAGGAATGGCATGCGGATCAAAGCGCAATCCGAACACGTTGAAATTATCATCCCGCTGCCCGTTCAGCAGGCTGTTCCACGCATAGCTGGACCCGGTTGCTTCAAAAAGCTGTTGCCGGTCGGACGGGCAACGCAGCACGTTCGTGTTGCCCAGTTGCCCCATCAAAACGACGTCCGGGCTGGGCAGCGCATTGGTTGCCGGCTGGTTGGTGCCCGCGAGCCGGTCGCGCATGATTGGCAACTTGTGATTGTTATCCTGGACGTAGAGCTGCAATGCCACACCGATTTGGCGCAGGTTGCTGAGGCACGCAGTCGAGCGCCCTGCCTCTTTCGCCCGGCCCAACGCCGGCATCAGCAGTGACGCCAGCATCGCAAGGATGGCGATGACCACGAGCAATTCGATGAGGGTAAAGGCAGATCGCCCCCCCCGCCCGATTGCCCTCTCGCCGCGCCCAACCAGATGAAACCCGAGGCAGTACATTACATTCTTTTTTTAGTGACCGTTCCTGCCCGCGGATGATAACCGGATTGCGCGGCGAGGCAACGCCTTCGCGACCTTGCCTCCGGCCCCCGGCTGGGTGGCGCGAGCTCGCCGAAGTATCCGGCGCATCCCCACCGCAAAAACTGCCCAATCTGCCGCCTGGTCTCACGTCCGGATCATGCTGTGCGTCAAGCGCACACTTTCGTCGGAATTCAAGTCTTGGTACCGTGATGTCTGTTGAAACCAGCAGTTCCCCACAAGAATCAGATCAACCTGGCGCAAGCCCGCGCAGGACTCTATCGCGGTTTGCAACGGGCCAGTGCCGCCATGCTCGCCATTCTGATCGCATTGATGGTGTTGGCTGGCACCGCCTTGTGGCAGGCGCGACGCGCGATGGCCAGCGCCACCCAAGCCCGGGCGGCAGTGACGGAAGAACAGCGGGCCCTCCGCGAGGCTTACCTGGCACAGGCTCAGGCTGGCCGACTCAGCGGCCTGATGGGTCGGAAGGCGGCCGGCCTGAAGGCCATCGCCGCTGCTGCCGCCATCAGCCCATCGGTCGAGTTGCGTAACGAAGCTATTGCTCACCTGGCTTTGCTGGACTTCGAGCCGACCGGGGTGTCCTGGACCAACACACCCGGACTGAGCCGCGCGACGATTGACCCTCAATTCCAGCGCATGCTCGAGGGCGATAAGGACGGCAATATTTACATTCGCCCCCTGTCAAATCCCGCCGATTCCTACTCGCTTCGGAACACCAACGGTTTCGTACTGCGGGTCGAGTTCGCACCGGATGGCCGACGGGTGGCCGTGATCTACGCCAACACGGCCTTGACCGTCTGGGACCTGGAATCCCGTACGCCTCGATTCACGCGGCCAGGGATATCTTGGAGCGGCTTTAACCGGCAGGGCACATTGCTGGCGACAGCGGGGAATAACCGTCGGTTACAAGTTCTGGACCCGGCCACGGGAGAGGAAAAGGCCTCCTTCGACTTGGATGCCCCGGCAGCGTTCGGCGTGTTTGATCCAACCGGCGACCAACTCGCACTGGTAGTCGGACACTCCCTTGAGATCTGGGAATGGCGTGTCGGCCGCCGGCGCGAGGCCTGGCGTCTGGATCACGCGGCATGGTCGCTGGATTGGCGGGGTAACTTCATCGCCCTTGGCGATGAAGCCGGCGAGGTACATTTGTGGAACGTGGTCACCGGTCGCACTCGCCCCCTTCAGGCGCATCAAGATCTGGTTTCTCACGTCGCCTTCAACCCGCGTGGTGATGTCCTGCTGACCACTTCCTACGACGGCTCGACCCGCGTGTGGGATCCGTTCACGGGCCGGCAACTTTTCAGCACATCGGCAGGCTTCGGCAATACGTTCAGCGCGGACGATGAGCGGGTGCTGTTCAGCACGGCAACCGGTTGGGGGCTCTGGCGGGTGTCGCGCCCGGAGGGCTATCGCCGCCTGGACTGCGCCAGCGGCCCGCAGCCCAACGTGTGGCATGTGAACTTCAGCCGCGACGGCCAATGGCTGGCTGGGACCAAGGAGAACGGGGTCTGGGTGTTCACCAACCGCGAAGGAGGCCCCGCTTGGTTTCAGCCAGGCGCAGATATGCGCGCGGCCTATTTTCTTCCCGACGGCACCAACCTGCTCACCACAAGCGCCCGGCAAGTTGACCGCTGGACCATCGAGACGAGCCGCCTTGCCGGCGGACCGGACTTCAAACTCGGAAACCGCCGGACCACCAGAATCGCAGGCGCGGCGCGGCTTGAACCCGGCACGCTCACCGCTGACGGCCGCCAGTTCGCGTTGCCGGTCAGCCAAACCGAGATAGTACTGCTCGAACTGGAGCGGAATTCGGAAGCCGCACGACTCACCAACGCCGTTCGGCCAGGCGGGCTTTCTTTCAGCCCGGACAACCGCTGGCTCGCCGCCGGCACGTTTCACGGATACGGAACGCGCGTTTGGGACCTCGCCACCCTCACGCCGAGCCTGGACCTCTACGAGGGCAACGCCGGCGCGTTGTTCAGCCCGGATGGCCGGTACTTGGTTTCCGCCGGCTCGCGCTTCTACCAGGTTTTCACGCCGGGCACATGGACACGAGTGTTCCGCAAGCCCAGCGAGAGTGGGAGCGATTTGCCCAACCGGGCGGCGTTTTCTCACGACGCCGCCCTGCTCGCGGTGGTCCAACAACGACACCGCGTAGAGCTCTTGCTGGTCAACGATTGGATTACCGCAGCGGCGCTGACACCTCCGGACTTACAGATCGTCACCTGGCTGGCGTTCAGTTCGGACAATCGTCAACTCGCGGTTGCCACCACGCAGGACCTGGTTCAGCTCTGGGACCTGGAGTTCCTTCGCCAACGGCTGGCCCAACTGGGACTGGACTGGATTCCCGGCGCCGAGGCTCCGAGGACCGCCGCCTCCCTCGCTGCCTTCAAAGTTAACCCGCCCACCGCCCGCGAGTGGAGTTGGTACCTCCCGGTGAGCTTTGGTGTCCTGCTCGCGCTGGGCGGAATGCTATTCATCCGCCGGCGGCAAAAGCGCCTGCTCCGGGCATACATGGAGCTGGACAACCTGGCCGGGGAACAGCATCAAATGTTGGGACAGGCCCAGGTCGAGATTCTCCACGCCCAGAAGATGCGCGCCCTGGGCACCCTGGCGGCCGGCATCGCGCACGATTTCAACAACCTCCTGTCCGTCGTACGTCTCTCGAACAAACTCGTCGCCCGCGAAGCCGCCGCCCAACCGTCCATCCTTGAAAACGTCGAAGAAATCGAACAGGCGGTGCAACGCGGCAAGGCCGTCGTGCGTTCCATGCTCGGCTACACGCGTGAATCGCCCGACACCAGCAAACCGTTCTCCGTGCCCGAACTGGTCGAAGACACGGTGGCGTTGCTGACGCGGCAATTCCTCAGCGGCATCACGCTGACGCTGGAGGTGGATAAGGACGCGCCGTTGGTGACCGGCTCGCGCAACCGGCTCGAACAGGTGCTGCTCAACTTGCTCGTCAACGCCGCGGAAGCGATGAACAGCCAGGGTAAACTGGAAGTCGGCCTGCGGCTCAACACCATCCTGCCCGCCGCGCAAGTGTTGCCACCGCGTTCTGCGCCGCGCCATCTCGAGTTGTACGTTCGCGACACCGGTCCCGGCATCGCACCGGAAGTGTTGCCACGCATCTTCGAGCCGTTCTTCACGACGAAGAACATGGGCGCCACCCACGGCACCGGCCTCGGCCTGCACCTGGTTTACACCATCGCCCAGCAGGACGGACTCGGCATCGCCCTGGACACCGCTCCCGGTTGCGGAACAACCTTTCGCATCCTGATTCCGGTCCCGCCCGAACCGCTGCCGCCACCTTCGGCTTGAAATCCTCGACGCCTGGCAGGATCGTAAGCGCGCCGCTACCAACGGCTCGCGTGGTGTGCACCATTCGCACAGTGCCAGCCGGCCCGTAACGCGTTAGCATGGGCGGCAATGTTGTCAGCCATGACCAAAGCCACCGCAGCCATCCTGATCGTGGAAGACGATCCGAGTCAGCTCCGCACCTACGCGCGGGCGCTACGGGGTCACCGGCTCACGTGCGTGACCAGCGGCTCGGCGGCCCTGGCCGCGATGACGGAACATCTGCCGGACCTGATCATCCTCGACCACGTACTGGCCGGAGGCGAACGCGGCATGGATTTCCTGCCGCGGCTCAAAGCAGCGGCGGCTCATGTGCCCATCATCATTATCTCGGGAACGCTCGAGATTCAGGAACAGCTCAAAGCGCTGCAAGGTCCGCGCTCCGCGCATTACGTGTTGGAGAAACCCGTGGACCTGGAGGAACTGGAAGCCACGATTCAAACGGCGCTGAACGAATGCGGCCTTTCCGAAACCGTGGACGAACTCCGCTCCCTCGAACGCGCGGAGAGAATTGATGCCAACGAACCCGAGCGCCGATTTGTGGAGCGGCTGGCGCGGCACACGGAATTGCTCAAGCGGTTGCGCGGAACCGCGGAGAAACCCAACATCACGCTGCTCGCGCGTGACTTCAGCGTCTCCCGGCGCACCATCCACCGCGACCTCCACGACCTCGTCCAGCGCGGCCAACTCGATCCGGCGGTTTATCCGGATTGGGAAAAGGACGTGGAGTAAGGCGCTCCGCCCCTCACGGACTTCGGTTGGCCCCGACCGCGGTCCGACGCGGCGCTACCGCAGCCACTGACTCTCCTCCAGCTGATGGAGGAGAGGGCCGAGGAGAGAAGGCGTGTTGGTTTTGGATGGCCCCGCTCCTTCGTCGCGGAGAGAGGAAGAAAAAGCGCCCCGCCAAATCTCTGCCGGAGGTACGCCAAGCTGCATGATTGTCGTCCAGTTGTTCGGGTACGTTCCGCCGCCCTCCCGGGCTTCAATCCTTCCCTTCCGCAAAGATGTGCCCCACTCGCACAGCCCTGTGCGCGTCTCGCACGGTGAATCCAGCTTCTCCTATTGATAAATATTCGCTCCATGAATCCGATCTGCCGGAAGTTTGCAACAACGACTTTTCCTGTCGCGACTATGTTTCGCCGGGTTGATGCCGCCGTGCTTGGGTTGTTGCTGCTTTCTCTCGTCTCGGTGACCGCGCAGGTGCCCTCCATGCTCAACTACCAGGGCCGGCTGCAGGTGGGCACGAATGACTTCAACGGCACCGGCCAGTTCAAGTTCGCGCTCGTGAATGCAGACGGCAGCACGACCTACTGGAGCAACGACGGCACACCGTCGGGCCAACCCGCCGCTGCCCTGTCGCTGCCGGTCACCAAGGGGCTTTACTCGATACTGTTGGGGAACACGAGCGTGCCGGGCATGATCGCTTTGCCGCCGTCAGCCTTCACCACCGGTGACGCGTATCTGCGCGTATGGTTCAACGATGGCATTAACGGGTTCCAACAGTTCGTGCCCGATCAGCGCATCGGCGCCGCACCGTTCGCGCTGGTTGCCGGAAACGCGCAGGTGGCGGCCAGCGTTTCACTTGGAGCGATCTCCAGCGCGATGCTCGCGAATGGGGCCGTCACCGGGGACAAGCTGGCTCCGGGCGCGGTCACGGCCGCAGCGATTGCCCCAGGTTCCATCCCCGGCAGCGTCGTCGCCGATGCCTCGATCACATTGGACAAGCTTGCTCCACCTCCGATTCCCACGGGCGGCACCCTGACGCTCATCAGCCAGACTTCCACCAACGTGGCGACGAATCTCGAATGGCTGGAAACACCTGGGCTTTCCCAAGAGATAATCACTACATACCACATGGGCCTCCGTTGGCCTGACTTGAGCACCAGCCATCGGGAACTCAAAAGCTGGACCATCCGGCGACCGCTCACCACCGATTACTCGTGGAAGGAGTGGGTCCGGGAAGTCGCGGTCATTGGATCGCCGACCAGTGCGCGAACCGTCAAGATTCAATTCTCCGGCGGACCGACTTTGGTCATGAGCAACGCATATCCCGCGACCTACTCCATGGAAGTGGTAAGCGGTGGTTTCCGGGAAAGCCTCACTATTCAGCCCACTTCACTTCAAATCCAATGAACCGATTGAACCGTGCCATTTTCTCAGTCGTGCTTCTGCTTGCGGTCGCTTCGGTGACGCGGGCGCAGAGCGCCAACACGAATTTGGTGACCGCCACCATCGTCGGAATGCCGCCCGCAGAGATCGTCCGCCTGATCACGCCGCTTGTCGTGGAAACCGGGGTTAACAAGCTCTGGCTTGCAGGGAGCACCAACGTGCCGGTGGAAATCCCGCTACCGAAGATTCGCACGTTCACGATCGAGCGAGATTACTCCCCGTCCAAGCCGGAATGGCGACAATGGTACAATGACGATAGTGGCGGGCAGTTTCGGAACGCCGCCCTGGCGTTCCTCGCCAGCCCCGGCAACGTCATTAACACACTGGAGTTCCTCAACTGTTTGCCGCAGGACTACGCCATCGGCCCCGGTACAAACGGCGTCGTGGTGGAACGCCTGACCATTCAACCCACTGCTCTGCCACCGTGAAATCACCGCACCTAACCTCAGTTGCTTTACTCATGAACATGCTCCCGGTCATTCGGTTTTCGTTTCTGGCTGCCTTCACCCTTGGCGGAGTTGTTGCCGACGCCCAAGTGCCCCAGCTCCTCAACTACCAGGGCCGCGTGCAGGTGGGCACGAATGACTTCAATGGCAGCGGCCAGTTCAAGTTCGCGCTTGTGAATGCGGACGGCAGCACGACCTACTGGAGCAACGACGGCACCCCGCTGGGCCAGCCCGCGGTCGCCGTGCCACTATCGGTCACCAAAGGGCTTTATTCGGTGCTGTTGGGGAACACGAACCTGCCGGGCATGACCGCTGTGCCGCCCTCAGCCTTCACCAGCGGCGACGTGCACTTGCGCGTTTGGTTCAACGATGGCCTCAACGGCTTTCAACAGTTTGTGCCGGACCAGCGCGTCGTGACCCCGGCCTATGCAACCACGGCCGGAACTCTGATCGGTCCAATCAGCGTGGACCAACTCCCGGCCGGTATTCCCCGCGCGACCAACGGCACGACGACCTTCGGGGGCAATGTCGTTGTTCAAGGAACGATCACCACAGCCGGGGTGGAGCAAAGCGGTGGCGTAGGTGCAAGCGGTTTGCCGGCGGGGACAACACTGGAAGTCTTGATCAATGACCAGGTCGCCCCAGGGGTACGTTTTGAAGGTTTGACATTGGGTTTAGGTGCGTCGTCGAACGGGCTTTGGTTGAGCCGCGTAATCTCCGATCTTTCTTGGCCAGGAATATTCGCCAGTGGTCCCTTCGGCTCTAGAACGAATCCTCCGGTCAGCATTCGCCTGTCACTCCCCAATGGCGGGATTATCTCATGGAATCTCAAAGGCGGCGACACGAACGATATTCAAATCAGCTACTCGTATTCGTTCCGTCGTGTGACAGGTAGCGATGGAAAGGCTTATGACTTCGTCAGGCTGCTATTCGGGAGTCCTCTTATTCGATCGAACTTCAATCTGGCCGCTGCCGGCACGGTGCCGCAGGTTCACCGACCGGGAAGGCCATCCGGCCAACCACCATCGGCTGGGATGCGCCTCGTTGTGGATAATGTGAATTACAACAATATCGCGTTCAATGGAGACATTGAGCCGGAACTTGCAACGCCGCTTTCCTTTTATTTGAACCCGTCCTACCACTCGGCGCTTTCGCAGTGGGCACTGGGGCCAAACACTGATCGGCGTTCGGTTCAAGTAGTCCTTACTAGCGGCCTTCCCGGGACGGTGGTTCTGGCGGATAGCGGTAACTACCAAGGTGGACAGGTACGTACCGACGGCTACCGTGTCTTCCTCGCCAGCGATGGTCTGCCGGTGGAAGAGATCTCTTTGCTCAACGACAAATGATGAACTTACTAGACTCCAATTCGGTGAGCATTGTGACGTCCTGTGGGCATCGGTCCACCTTAGACGTTGGCGCACGCTCAAGGCCACAGGGTTCAGCAACTGCCAACCGAATCCGGAGTGTCTTGGCGGGAGCTGTGCTTCTAAGCATCCACCTCGCCGCGTTCGGCGCCACGCGCACGAGTGCCAATTACACGCTTGTGACTGAGTCGCCGGATTCCGGCGGCGCGGGTTTCTCGGCCAGCTACGCCAATCGTTCCACGATCGAGCCCGTCACCGGTTACAGCGCGGCCACGATTCCCGATGCCACCACGCGTTTCCTCTGGCACGGGTTCGTCCCACAGCTCGACGCACCGTTGTTCGCGGTCGCCGACGTCGCGGTAAGTCTGGCGGCCAATCCCGTGTTGTGCTCGCCGGGGGAGGCGGTGACTTATTCCGGTAGCGTGACCAACCAGAGTCCGGAGGACGCGCCCGGAGTTGTGCTCACCTTGTCCATGCCCACCAACGCGGCTTTTGTACTCGCAACCGCCGGTCAGGGCAGCGCAGCACTCACCAACAACACGGTGCGCTTCACGATGGGGACGATTCCGGCCGATGCTGTGGTGCCCTATTCGCTGCAAGTCACGGCCACCTCCACGGGACTCGCGCTCGTCACGGCTTCGGCCACGGTCGAGGCCGTGGACTCGAATTTCGCGAACAACGCCGCCGCCGCCGAGAGCCTCGTGGTCCTCACGATCTACAGCGTCGGGTCGGCGATTGGCGGCTGGTTCAACCCGGCCAATTGGTCTCCCGCCATTGTGCCGACCACGAACCACCGCGCTGTGGTGGATGGGGAAGTTGTGGATTTCTACACGGCCGATGCCACCGTGGCCGGTCTTGTCCTGACGGGCGGGCGGATTGCCGGGGGACACCGGCTGACCGTAACGAAGCTGGCCGAGTGGTCGGGAGGAGAGTTGCAATCCGGCCTCACCCTGGTCATTCCCCCCGGCGGATTGCTGCGGGTCACCAATGGCAATGCGGTCAACCTGCGCACCGGCTCGGGAATTGAGAATCGCGGCACCGTGCGCCTGGAGTCCACCGCTCTCCAAAGCGTTTTCGGAGCCTGGGTCACCAATTACGGGCTCTTTGAAGTGGCGGGGCAACGTTCTTTCCTCCGGTTCGAGGACGCGGCCTTCGATTTCAGGAACCAGGCCGGCGCCGTTTTCCGGCGCAGTTCAGGCACGGGCACCAACCGGGTGGTCGCGGCGTTTCACAACGAGGGGCTGGTGGAGAACCTCACCGGCGTGCTCGATTTTGGCGCCACGTTCATCAATGGCGGTTGGGCGCTGGTAAACACCGGCACGCTGCGGGCTGCCAGTGGTTCGGAGATTCGTTACACCCGCGCCAACGACTTCCGCCACGGCACCACCTTCCTGGGGCCGGGCACAAACCGTATTCTTGCCGCCACCGCGGGACCAAACGACGGATGTCAATTCGCGGGAGACATCCACGGTGACTTCACGGTGGCCTATGGCTGGATGGGTGGCACTTTCACCAACACCGGCCAAATGATTTGGGAAGGGGGGGATTTTCGTATCGCCGGCACCTGGACGATCGCTCCCGGCGGCGCGGCTACCTTGACCGGCGCCGGCGACCGTGCGCTGGTCAATGGCTACTTGCTCCGCAATCTCGGCACCTTGCGCCTCGCCGGCACCAGTCTGGGAGCTAGCAGCGGCGGGACGGTGGATAATCTGGGCCTCGTGGACCTGGCCGGCGATTACGGCGTGCGAAGTTCCGTGGTCCTCTCGAATCGCGCCACCGGCACTCTGCGCAAGAGCGCGGGCACGGGCAGTTCACCAATCACCTCGAGTTTCTACCAAACGGGCGGTACGATGGACCTTTGGACCGGGACGCTGGCGCTTGCGGGTGGCTATTCTCCCACGCCAACTTCGACATTGCGCGTCGTCCTCGGTGGCCTCACACCCGGAACGCAATTCAGCCGGCTGACCGTCGGCGGTCCGGCGGTTCTGAACGGCGCGTTAGTGGTTGAGGTTGCGAACGGATACGTCCCGTTGGCCACCGACACTTTCCAATTTCTCACGGCTTCATCGCGTGCGGGCAATTTCGCAAATTTCACCGCCGATCCCGTGGGCGGAGGCATGGCCTTATCACCGAACTACCTGGCCAACGCGGTCGTCCTCGCGCTGGTGTCGGGCGCGCCGGTCATCCACCCGGCGTCGGCTCAATACGGAGGCGGCGTGTTCCAGTTCAGCTTTTCGGGAGCCTTGGGCGCGACCTATGTGGTCGAGGCCAGCCCGACGGTCGGGGCGGGTGCAATCTGGACGCCTATCCAGACCAATTTGTCGAGCGGGTCGCCTCTTTGGTTGTTGGACACCAACGCGGCGTCCTTCCCCCAACGATTCTACCGCGCGAGTCTGGCTCCCTGAACAGGTTGGGGAGATTTTTCGGATTACTTGCGGCCACGACCGCCGGAACGGCGAATCTCCCCGCAACAACTCCGCCCCGTCGGGAGGATTGTTAGATCACTCCTTCCTGGTTCAGGGCTCCTGCATCCAATCGAGGTCGGGATTCCGCGCTGACGCCGCGTATTCGGTCGCGTTCCACGAACCGCCCTTCTCCATGGGCGGCGCCGACCATCCTTCCTACCCTTTCTTGATCACCGCGTGTCCGTCGAAAACAGAGAAGCTGCATGGCCTGACCATGCTGGCTCGCCAGAAAATCCCAAGGAGTACGCCAGGCCGGCCTCGGACACCCGGCGTCGCTCACTGCCCCGTTCGCATGTTTCCAACCACTGACCCAGATGCCCATGGAAATCGTCCGGATGCACGGCGTATTGGCAGCCGGGTTCAGCGCTCGCAGACAACAAATCGTCCCGGGCCACCGACGGTGGGACTGGAGACTCATCTTCCTCGAAATGCCCGGCCCGATTCCATAGTCCGTTGCAATTCTTCCAGCAACGGCGCCATTTCCGCCTTGGTCTGGGCCGAGCTTTGACTGTAAAACGTCTTCAATCCGATCGTCCGGACTTTGGCCTCCAACTCCGGGCTCAGTCGCGGCGGCCGGTTCGTGCCCGGCCCGCCTTCCTGAAGCTGGGCCGCGTTGATCCGCTCATTGGTCGAGCGCAATCGCTTCACCGCATCGGCAATCGCCACCCGCCGCTTTTCCTCCGGCATGTCTTCAAACGCCGTGATCATCTGCTTGAAGCCGGTCGGCATCGTGGCCTCGATGAACTGCCCCTTTTCCTCCTCGCTCATCAATTCAAACCAGCGATACGCGGTTCGATCCATCCGCAATCGCTGTCGTTCCTCGAGGGACAGCTTGTTGAGCATGTCGGCAAGGCGCTGGATCGCCGCCGCGCGTTCCGCGGCGGAAAGTTTGCTCAAATCCGTGCCGTCCACATAAGCCGTCACCTTCTCGGGCGTGACCTTGAGGCTGCTCGAAATCCACCATCCCGCCAGCGCCACCGCCCAGACGCCCATGAGGGCAAACACCCCCCAAATCACGATCCGGTGACGCTGGTTCTGCATGCCGCAAGTCTAGCGCGAAGATTCAGCGATGCCACGAAAATCAAGCCCCGCTTCCGCCCGGGCCTGATTCTTTTTGCTCCACCCCCGTCTCCACCATTACTCTCCCGCCCATGTCTTTTTTGCACGATGGAAAACAAAACATGGAAACCCTGAATCATCCGGATCAATTTGTCCGCCGCCACATCGGCCCCAATGCCACCGAAACCACCGCCATGCTCAAAACGGTCGGCTACGACTCCGTGGCTGCCCTCGCGGACGCCGCGGTGCCTGGGGCAATTCGCCTCTCCAAGCCGCTGGCCTTGCCGCCGCCCGCTTCCGAATTTGATGCCCTGCGCGAACTCAAATCCATCGCGTCGCAAAACCAGGTGTTCCGCTCGTTCCTCGGCATGGGTTATTACGACACCCTCACGCCGCCGGTCATCCAGCGCAACGTCCTCGAAAATCCCGGTTGGTACACCCAGTACACCCCCTATCAGGCCGAGATTTCCCAGGGCCGTCTCGAAGCCTTGCTCAATTTCCAAACCATGGTGATGGATCTCACCGCGCTCGATATTGCCAACGCTTCCATGCTCGACGAAGCCACCGCGGCCGCGGAGGCGATGACCATGTCGCACCGGCTGAAAGTGGACCGCAATGTCTTCTTCATCTCGGAAACCTGCCATCCGCAGACCATCGAAGTCGTCGTTGCCCGTGCGAAGGCGCTCGGCATTGAAGCGGTCGTCGGCAAGGCCGACTCCTTCGAGTTCTCGGACAAAGTGTTCGGCGCCTTGGTGCAATATCCCGATACGTTCGGTGCGATCTACAACTACGAGCCGTTTGCTGAGAAGGCTCACGCCGCCGGCGCCCTCCTGACCGTTGCCACCGACCTGCTGGCGCTCACGCTCATCAAGCCGCCCGGCGAATTCGGCGCGGACATCGCCGTCGGCAGTGCGCAACGCTTCGGCGTGCCGCTCGGTTACGGCGGACCGCACGCGGCGTTCTTCGCCACGAAGGATGAATTCAAACGCCAGATGCCCGGCCGCATCGTTGGCGTCTCCAAGGATGCCCGCGGCAAGCCGGCCATGCGCCTCGCGCTCGGCACACGCGAACAACACATTCGGCGCGAGAAAGCCACCAGC
>CAZIJO010000059.1:0-26352 GCA_964539515.1 uncultured Bifidobacterium sp.
CCTGACCGGCTTCGAGAGTCTGAAAGCCGTTTACGAGGTGGACCAATCTCCCATCGGCCGGACGCCGCGCTCGATTCCAGCGACCTACGTCGGGTTCTTCGACGACATCCGGGCGTTGTTCGCCCAAGTGCCGGAGGCGCGAATGCGCGGTTACTCGGCGAGCCGATTTTCGTTCAACAGCGCGCAGGGACGCTGCCCGGATTGCGAGGGGGCCGGCCAGATCAAATTGGAAATGAACTTCCTGCCGCCCGCCTTCGTGCGTTGCGAAACCTGCGACAGCACGCGATTCAACCGGGAGACGCTGGATATCGAATACGGCGGAAAGAATATCGCCCAAGTACTCGACCTGTCGGTTGAGGCGGCGCTGGAGTTTTTCGCTGGAATTCCGAAGATCAAGCGCGCGCTGCAAGCGCTGCATGACACGGGGTTGGATTATCTCAAGCTCGGCCAGCCGAGCCCGACACTCAGCGGCGGCGAAGCGCAACGCGTCAAGCTGGTTTCTCATCTACTCTCCGGCCTGCGCCCGGAACCCGATCGCCTCGCGACCCGTGCCTCCCGCACAACCAATCTCTTTATCCTGGAAGAACCCACCATCGGGCTGCACATCGCCGACGTGCGCCGCCTCGTGGAAGTCTTGCAGCGACTCGTGGACGCCGGTCATTCGGTGATCGTCATTGAGCACAACCTGGATTTGATTGCCGAAGCCGACTGGGTGATTGACCTCGGCCCGGAAGGGGGCGCGGGCGGCGGGCAGATCGTGGCCACGGGCACGCCCGAGCAAGTGGCGCTGATTAAACATTCACACACCGGGCGATTTCTGCGTAAGCTGCTGGCGCAAACATGAGCGAGCCGTATGAAGAGATTTTCGCCGGTGAAGTGATGCTCCGCCTGCCGCCGGGGCAGCGACACGAGCTCATTTGCTCCCGGTTGCATGCGATCTTGCGGAAGCAAGTGGCCAACCTGGCCAGCACCCGCTTGCTGGAACCTCGCACGGCGGTCGAAGTGGCCCGGGGCACGCGACTCAGCCCCGACCTGGCGCTCGTCACGGCCGCCAACAACAAGCTCTGGCTGGCCGCGGAAATCGTCAATTCCGAGGATCACCACTGCGACACGGTCATCAAGAAGGAACTCTACGAGACATACAAAGTGCCACGCCTGTGGATGATTGATCCCCGCTACGGCAATGTGGAAGTCTATCACGCCACCCCCTACGGCCTGGCGCTGAAGGGGGTTTTGGCCGGCCGCGATGTATTGAGTGAGGATCTGCTGCCAGAGTTCGCGCTGGTTGTCGCCGAACTGTTCACCCCGCAATAGACGGCCGCCCCACGCCGGCCGAAAGGCGGAGCGATTTATGGCGGACTTTTTTTGACGACCGGCTGGTCCGGGAGCCGGATCTGGCGCGAGAGGCCGATCGTAAGTCCAATGACAATGGCGCAGCTCCCCCAAAGATGCCCCCAATGGAGTTGCTCCCCAATCCAAAGACTCGCCAGCAACACGCCGAACACCGGTTGGGCATAGATGGTCAAAGCCGCCACGTTCACCTCGCCGTCGCGGATGACCAGAAACCAGAAGACATAGCCAAAAGCGGTGCAAACCCAGGCCAGCACGAGCACCAAAATCCATTGCGACCATGAAAGCGCCACCGCCGCCGAAAGCGTCTGACGACCATCAATCAACAGATTCGCCACCATCCCCGCCACCAAACTGAGCGCCACCACCTTGGCGGGGCCAGCCCGGGCGATCAGGGGCTTGCCGATGATCGAGAATGCCGCCTCACAGACGAAGGAGGACATGAAGATGAAGCTCGCCGCCAGGCCCACCCACTGAAAATCGCTTCGCCCGACGCCGTTCAACAGCAGCACGCCGAGCATGCCAACGGCAAAACCGATGATCCGGCGCGGCCCGATGTGTTCGCGCAGAAACAGCGCCGCCGCAATCCCTGTCACCAGCGGCTCGATCGCCATCAGGACCGACGTGTTCGACGCCAGACTGCGACTGTTCCCATACACCTGCAGCCGATGGCCCAATGCAAACACGAGGAGCCCGAGGCCCATCGTCACCAGCAAATCACGCCCGCGGGGTGCGCTGCCTTTCAGCCACGGCCAAAGCGCCATCAGGGTCAGACCAGCGATGCCGAACCGAAGCGTGACAATACCACCCACGGTGAGCTGCTCGCCCAGCAACTTGTAGGCGGACAACGTCGCCGCCCAAAAGAAGTTCAACGCCAGTAAAATGATCAAAGCGGAAGGTTTCATTTCGCATCCGGTGGCCGGAAAACCGGCCGCCACGAGGCGCAAAGATTGCGTCATTCGCATGCGGTTGGCGATAGAAACCCATCCCCGGACCGATGGTTGCGAAGGTCGCACGCCGCCGAAATGCAGAACAAACACTCGCCCTCCGGGCGATTTCGCCTTAGGCTGCCGCCGTAATTCTTCAAGTCTATGCGAATTGGTTTCACCACGGACGCGGACGTTGAACTGCTCGACTTCGCCCGGCAGCACGGCTTCGGCTCGATTGCCTGGATGCGCTTTGATCAGAGTTTCACGGGTCCCGGCAAAGCGCATTGGCGGGCGGACGCCGAACGATTCGGTGCGGAGGCCCGGTCCCGCGACATCCGCATCTCGACGATTGGCGCTTTCTATCGCAACCCGCTCGACCCGACCCAAACTGAATTCGCGAACGCAGCCCTGCTTCGGGCGATTGACGTAGCCGCGTTGCTGGGGGTGCGAACGGTTTCCGGCTTTCCCGGTGGCGTGATCGAGACCACGGTCCATCCCCGCGGCGGACAGCCGGTCATCACACCGCTGGAAACTTTCATCCCGCGGATTGTGGCGTTCTGGGAGCCGGTGGCCAGGTACGCGGCAGAGCGTGGGGTGCGAATTGCCTTCGAACATTGCCCGCAAGGGATATTTCGCCTGCCGGTGATGAACTACAACCTGTTCGGCCAACCGGCGAATTGGGAGCGGTTCTTCAATGCCACCCGGTGCGAGAACATCGGCCTCGAATGGGACGCCGGCCATCTGATTTGTCAATTCATCGATCCGGTGGAAAACCTGCGCAAGTTTGGCCCGAAGGTCTTTCACGTCCATGCCAAGGATGCCTTTATCAACCGGCCATTGCTCGAAACCTACGGCCCGTGCCATCCGGGAGTCGCGGAACACCGGCTGCCCGGTTTCGGCTCGGCCAATTGGTCGGAAATCATTCACGAACTGCTCCGGGCCGGTTACGATTCCGACCTGAACATCGAAGGCTGGCACGACCCAGTGTTCAAGGATCATCCGGCGGACGCGCAATTGCCCCTCGCCGGAAAAAAACTCGAACGCGCGGGTTGGTTGCGGGCGAAACAGTGGCTCGAGCACTTCGTCCCGCAGGCGTAAGGACACAAGACATTTGCCTATTCGACGAATTTGTGAACAATGAGCGCGCACCCGATGCAACGATTCCAACCTCGCGTATCCAACCAGCCATGAAAACGTCCCAACGTCTTTTCCTCTCCGGCATGGCAACTTGCGTGTTGCTGGCCCAATCTTTTCCGACGTCCGCCTCCTCCATCATTCCGCTGAGCACGGCCGATCACGTGGCTGCCTCGGCCGCCGTATTTCGCGGCGTCGTGGCGGGTGCGGATTGTTTCCGCGACGCAAAGGATGGTCAGATCTATACCCGGACTTCGCTGCACGTCCTCGAACCTTTGAAGGGCACGTTGCCGCCCATCGTGACCGTCGTGCATCGGGGAGGTGCGCTCGGGGAGGAACGGGACTTTGCCGGCAATTCGCCAGCCTTGGTGCCCGACGAGGAGTATGTCGTTCATGTCATTCGACGCCCGGATCGGACGCTCACCGGCACACAAGGGTCCTCGAGTGCGGTGAAGCTGCGGCGCACCGCCGGACAACTGCCCGCGGAGCAGGAAGCCTGGCTTGAAGAGCTGCGCGCCGTGACGAACAATGGCCAGTTGGCCGGCGACGATGTCACGGATCAGGCCGGAGGCGTGATTGCGAGCCTGGTCACCGGGCTGTTTGTGGATGGCGCGGGTATCTCCTCGCGGTTTATGCAGGCCGACCGGGGCGAGGCGATTCCGGTCTTGATTGATGCGGACAGCCTGCCGGCGGGCATCTCCCTGACGCAGGCGACGAACGCCGTGGGGCAGGCGCTCAACGCCTGGGCGGCCGTCACCAAGCTGAAGTTCGCGATTGAAGGGGTCCAAAGTTTCGGCGCCAGCGCCGATACTATTTCGACCGGCGACGAAAAGCTGCGCATTCAACTGCACGATAATTACAATCGAATCAACAGTCTCGGCACGCTGGGCATTGGCGGGCGCGCCAGCATCTCATCCCCTTTGGGCAGCACGGGCTGGAACCTGGGTGGTAGGGTGGGCACCAATGAGTTTTACAAAACTTCGTACGGCTACGTCGTGCTGGAACACTCGGCGGCCACGATGCAAAACCTGACCAGTTTCACCGAAGTGCTCTGCCACGAGATCGGCCATTCCCTGTCGATGGCGCATTCCAGCGAAAATCCCAGCGAGACGGACAACACCCTTCGCCAGGCCATCATGTATTATCGGGTGCATGCCGATGGTCGCGGGGCGGCGCTTGGAGCCTACGATCCGCCGGTGATTCAGCAGGCCTATCCCTCGAATAACACCCCACCCTACACTTACTCGCGGGTCATGGATATCACCACCGCTTCCCCGCAGCCCAATGTCAATGGAATCAATTCGGTGGAAGTTCGCGGCTACGATTTGCAGGGAGGCTCGCTGAGCCTGATTACAACCAATGCGACCGCCAACTACGGCACCTTCACCACCGCCGCAGCCACAATCAAATACACTGCAACCGACGCATTCTCTGATTCCGCCCGACAAGATCCGGCCGGCTCGTCGGCCTATGATCGAATCTACGCCCGTTATTCCGACGGCACGAACGCCTCACCTTACGTGAGCGTGAAAGTGATTTCCTTCAATCTTGACAACCAACCGGCGGGAGCGAGTGACGGCATCCCGAACACCTGGATGACCACTTATTGGGGTAGTGCCAATCCCACGGCGGGGCCGAATCGAGGCGCCCAGCAAGACTGGGACAACGATGGTATGACCAACCTGGACGAGTATCGCACCGGCATGGATCCGACCCTTTCGGCGTCCGGTCAAAGAATCACTCTCCTCGACGACACCACGCTTCAGTTTCAAGCCCGGCCGTACGAACTCTATGAACTGCACAGTTCCACGAATCTGGTGGACTGGGTGCGTGAGTTGAATCCCATAACCCCGACGAACTCGACGGGGACGTTCACCGGATTCTCAAGGGCTGCACCCAACAAGTTCTTACGCGTGCAGAAGGTTCCGTGACCCTTGAGGCTGTCCGCCCTGGCACGGCCGGCTTCACACTCCACGCTGACCTTGCCCAACGATCGCCGTGCGGTTGAAAGCCACCGCCTCGGCATAACGCACGCCCCGGCCCCCAAAAATATCCAGGGCCGAGCCAATCGTCAGGTCGATCTTCCCCTGCCCCAACTGCGTCACCCTTTCCAGATCGGAAAGCGAATTGGCGCCACCGGCGTAGGTGACCGGGATTGGCGACCACCGCCCCAGTTGCCCGACCAGCTCGCCATCAATCCCGCGACACAATCCTTCCACGTCCACCGCGTGGATCAAAAACTCCGCGCACGCGCCGGCAAAGGACTCCAGCGTCGCCGCCGACAGCGTCACGTCGGTGAATTTCTGCCAGCGATCGGTGACCACAAAATATTCGTCCCCGCGCTTGCGACAGCTCAGGTCCAGCACCAGCCGCTCCCGGCCGATGAGTTTGACGAGTTCCGCCAACCGATCCCGGTCCACATGGCCGTCGCGGAACACCCAGCTCGTCACAATGACATGGGAAGCCCCGGCCTCCAGCCAGCTGCGCGCATTCGTGGCATTAACACCACCGCCAATTTGCAGTCCACCGGGGTACGCCGCCAGGGCGGCGCGCGCTTCGGCGTCGTTGCCCGCGCCCAACATGATGACGTGCCCGCCGGTCAGTCCGTCGCGCCGGTAAAGTTCCGCGAACCACGCCGCGTTATGATCGGAAACAAAGTTGGTCTGCAACCCGCGGGCCGGGGCTTCCAGCGTGCCGCCGACAATCTGTTTGACCCGGCCTTCGTGCAGGTCAATACACGGACGAAACATGGGCGCAAGCTAGAGTCCCCGGTTTGAAGTTCCAAGTGCCAAGTTTAGGGAGCGTTCCCGCATTCCCTTGAGCCAACTCCGGCAGGCTCACAACCGAGTTGCTGGCCCAAGGCGAACGATGGGGACCGGAGCAGGGGCACCCGGGTGAGGCCTTTACAAACACACCAGCGGCATTCCGCGTGGCAGGCGAATGACAACCGTGCCCGCGATTTTGTCGTGCCAGGTTTGTTTTTCCTTATCCCAGATCATCCACAAGAAACCGAGGAAAAGCACGATGACGGAAAACGCCGCCGCCAATCCGCGGACCAGCGCCACGGCAAAGGTCACCGGCCGGTCGTCCAGGCGGACGACCTTCAAGTTCAACACCACGCCCCCGACGGTTGTGCCTTTCCAAGCCCACATGCCGGCGAAGTACGCCAACATTACGAGGAATCCCTGGGGCGGCCCGCCGACAAGTGAAGCGAGAATGCTCGCCAGAATTACGTCGAGAAACGCGGCACCGAGCCGTTCCCAGAAACTTGCCCGCGGAAAACTGAGCGCCTCGGACGCCACCGGGGAAGCCGCTGGCGGGGCTGCCGGCGGCACGGGTGGAGAACCGGCGTCGGCGCTGCTGGGGATGGCCGGCTCGCCCGTTGCGTTTACGGCCATCGAAGACGCCCCTGTGGCAAACGCGGCGGAACCGGCTGCAGTCGCTGTGCCTGCCGAACCGGCCATTGGTGGCGGCGGTGTGCCCGAGCGCTCGGGGATTTCGCGACGCAAACTGCCGAATGCCGCCGTGACCGCTGCGCCCAAGCCCCATAGTGCAGTGATGGCCAGCGTGATCAGCCCGAGTATCGGCACCAGGTAAAGCAGCACGAGAATCAGGCTGCCGATCAGAAAAGCCACCACCGGCCTGATCAACGTCCCCTTGCCGAAAGCCCGACCCAGCGATTGCCCGAGGTATTCGAGGAAGGCCACCTTGCCAATTAACGCCCCGAAGAACAGGGCGGCGGCCAGGAAAGGAATGACCACCACACCAACACCGGTCGCCATCAAAATCACGAAGATCAAGGGGAGGAGCATTTTCGTGAGCAACCCCAAGAAGAAAGTGGTGGCGGGCCGCCGGGTGATTTCCGCAAGGCAAACCTCCACTGGCCGGGGCAACGCCACCGCAACGAGCAGATAAAACAGGAAGTAAACTCCCGCCAACATCCAGACCCAGCCCAGCCCGGGCGCGATGGCCAGCGGGCGCAGCTTGAATACGCATTGCAACAGCCATTGTTTGAGCCAGTCGAGCGTAGGCAACCCGAACGCCCCAAAATCAACCTCCTGGATTTGCCCCTCCACCGTGGCACCGTCTGCGACCTCCACTTTACCTCCAACCGCCACCACCTCGCCATGCACAATGCTGCCGGGGGCCACTTTGACATTGCCCAGCACCGCCACCACGGCGTCCCCCACCTCGGCGCCGTCAATCGTGACGTCGCCGCCGATGGCCACCACCGCGTCACGCACCTTGCCGTGCGCGGTAGCCGCCCCCCCGATGGCCACCACGGCCTCGGCGGTCTGGGCGGCTTTCAACTCGGCGCTCTTCCCGAAAGTAACCACGGCATTGCGCCGTTGCCCCGTCACCTGGCGGTCGAATGAGTTTCGAAAGGCGTCCCGCCGCTCCTGCCGGGCGCTGATCTCGGGTGCCATGTCTTCGCCCGACTGCTCGACGACTGGCAACTCAACGGCCGTCGCATTGGTTTCGCCGCCGGTCGGGGCTTCGAGTTGCACTGGAGTCGCAGCATCAGCTTGCGCCGACGCGGTCAGATGCGCGAACCCGAGGCCACCCGCCACCAGCAGCCCGGCCAACCCGATCTTCCTCCACAGGATCATTTTCATAAATTCAGTTTTCACCCTTCTAGCGTCGGGCCAGCGCGAGGCGCACACACGCCGTCCCAAGCCCCACACAAGCCGCGTAAGCCGCGAGCAATGCCAGGCCACAACCAATAAGTACTCCTGACCCCAGCTGACGAATGGCGGTTGCAACGGCCGCAGACAGAACCCCTGTTGTTTTCCAAAGCACGCCCAGCCAGGCGAACCACTCTCCCGCCTGCTGGCCCGCCGGGGAAACCTGGGCCGCTTGCGATAGCGGGATGAACCCGTAACAAATCCCGCCGAACAAGGCTGCCAGGACCAACAGCGAAGCGCCCTGCAAACCCGCCGGCCACATTTGCCAGGGACACCGATACCACGGCGCCGCCGTGCGTTGGCCGATGGCGCGCAGCACCCGCGCGGCCAGTGCCGGGGGCGCGGAGAGTTCGCCCAGGGTATCCAGTTCCTGCTGAATCTTCGTGGCCAGTTCTTTTTCGAACTCGGGGTTCATACGCCAAATAAGTGTTAACCGGCTTCGCCTGAAAGTTTGAGTCGCAGTTTGCGCCGCAAGGTTTCGCGCCCGCGGAAAATGTCGGTCTTCACCTTGCCCAGGGAAACGCCCAAGCGCTCGGCAACCTCCTCGTACCGCAAACCCTCGAGATGAAACAACACCAGCGGCACGCGCTGGGCGGCGGGCAGACTTTGCAGCGCGCGCTCAACCACTTCGCGCCGGTCGGAGGCCGCCAGCGTTTCTTCGGTGTCCACCGGCGACGGAAAGTCCACCGGCGTCTCGTCAGTCTCTTCGTTGCGACCAAACATATCGGAGAAGAAAGTCCACCGCGACCGGTAGCGCGAGAGATGGTTCAGGCTGAGATTCGTGGCCACGGTCCGGAGCCAGCCGCCCACGGTCGGGCTGTGGCGCAAATCATCGAAGCGTTGGAAGGCCCGCAGGAACACTTCCTGGGTGATGTCTTCGGCGTCGGTCTGATTGGCGAGGAGGCGCATGGCGGTGCTAAATACCAGATTTTGGTAATTGTGCAGGAACACCTCGAACTCTTGCGCGTCGGTCATGGGCGGGCGCCGCTTGTCCGGGGGTCAGTTTACTACTGAGCGATTCTGGAAAGCAAAGCCGTTGCATAACATCGGGAGTGGCATGGCAACCGGTTTAACTCATCAGCCGGACGCCGGGCGCGTTAAACCCCTGGCTGACACCCATGGCACAGACGGCGAGATTGGTCATGGTCCGCCGCAGACCGCCTTTCGCTGGCGCGAAGGTGGAAAAACCCATGACGGCTCCGCCTGTTGGTGCTGATGGCACTTTGAACAGGATGGGAAGCGGCTGCGCCCGTTTGAACGCCGGATTGGTCTTGGTCGAAATCGTTTTCATCGTTTCAACCTAATAACCCGGCAGCAGGTCGTTTTGTTTCATAAATATATCGCGTGTTCCCCGCTTTGCGTTCCGGCGCCTGGTCATGGCGTTTTCCCACAAAAAAAGGACGCCGGTGAGGGCGTCCTTCCTGAAATGTGCTGGCCGGATGAGTTATTTCAACTTTGCCAGCACGTCTTTGACGGCCTGGAAGTTAGGCAAATCCTTGGGTGTGGGCGTTTGCTCGGAATATTGAACCACGCCCGCCTTATCGATGACGAAGGCCGCGCGGGCCGAGGTGTCGCCCACGCCGGCCAGCATCGGAAACACGACGTCGTAAGCCTTGGTCGTGGTTTTGTTGAGGTCGCTCGCCAGCGTGATACCGATCTTCTCCTTCTGCGCCCAGGCTTCCTGGGCAAACGGGCTGTCCACGCTGATGCCAATCACATCGGCATTTAGGCCGGTGTATTGTGCAAGGCCGGCGGTGACATCGCACAATTCCGTGGTGCAAACGCCGGTGAAGGCGAGCGGGAAGAAGAGCACCACGGTGTTCTTCTTGCCCAGATTGTTGCTGAGTTTGACGTCCACGATTCCGGACGCCTGTTTCGATTTCAAATTGAAATCAGGAGCTTTGGTGCCAACGGCAATAGCCATAAGGATTATTCAGTTTCTTGTTAGGTTGTTTGTTTGCTTTGAAACGACAGATAGTTTTAGCCGCCCTGGAGCGAGAGTCAAACTGCGAATCACCCCAACGCGCGAAAACCTCATCCCACCGCCATGCCAATGAGAAACTCGATGTTGCTGCCGGTTTTCTTGAGTTTGCCAAGCAACAACTCCATCGCTTCCACGGGCGGCACGCCGGTCAGGGCGCGGCGCAGCAGCACGATTTTGTTGAGTTCGTCCGGGTGGTAGAGCAGCTCTTCTTTGCGCGTCCCCGAGCGTTCAATATTGATCGAGGGGAAAATCCGGCGGTCCACGAGCCCGCGATCGAGATGGACTTCCATGTTGCCCGTGCCTTTGAACTCTTCAAAGATGACTTCATCCATGCGCGATCCGGTATCCACCAGCGCGGTGGCGATGATGGACAAGGAACCGCCTTCCTCGATGTTGCGCGCCGCGCCGAAGAAGCGCTTGGGCTTGTGCAACGCGTTGGCGTCCACGCCGCCGGAGAGAATCTTCCCGGAGTGCGGCTGCACGGTGTTGTAAGCGCGGGCCAGGCGGGTGATGGAGTCCAGCAGGATCACCACGTCGCGCTTGTGTTCGATCATGCGCTTGGCCTTCTCGATGACCATTTCGGCCACCTGGACATGGCGCTCCGGCGGTTCATCGAACGTGGAACTGATGACTTCCGCCCCCAGACAGGTGCGTTCCATGTCGGTGACTTCTTCGGGGCGTTCGTCAATCAACAGGATGAACAGGTAAGTCTCCGGATTGTTCTTGAGAATCGCGTTGGCCAGCTGCGGGACTACGGTCTTGCCGGTGCGCGGCGGGGCGACAATCAGGCCGCGCGACCCCTTGCCGATGGGGCAGACGAGGTCGAGCACGCGCGTCGAGAGCTCATCCTTCACGGTTTCGAGAATGAAACGCTTGTTCGGAAACAACGGCGTGAGGTTTTCAAAATGCGTCTTGTCCTTCGCCTTGTCCGGCTCTTCGCCGTCCACCGCTTCCACTTTGAGCAAGGCAAAGAACTTCTCCTTCTCCTTCGGCGGCCGAATCTGGCCGGCGATCAGGTTGCCGGTCTGCAAATCGAATCGGCGGATTTGCGACGGCGAAACGTAAATATCCTCCGGGCAGGGCAGATAATTGAAACTCTGAGAACGCAGGAAGCCGAAGCCCTCAGGCAAGACTTCCAGAACGCCCTCGGAGAACAGCACCCCCGCCCGCTCGGCGTTCTTCTGCAGGATTTGGAAAATAACTTCATGCTTGCGCATCGTCCCGAAGTTTTCCACCCCCAGTTCCCGCGCCATCTTGTTCAGCTCGCCCATCGGCAAGGCCTGCAGTTTGGCGATATTCAAGGAAGTGGCGATGCGGTCGCGCTGTTCACCTGAACGCGGCTCGGGCCGGGCCGGGGCCGCGGGCACATCCGCCTCAATCGGCTTGGTCGGCGGTTGGAGCACATCAGACACCTCGGGCGGCACCGGCGGCGCCGGCGGCGCGACCTCAGCCGTTGCCGGCGGCACGCCCCCGGGCGCTTTGGCCTTCGGCGTGCGGGGCTTCTTTGGGGCAGCTTTTGACATACAATGGTTTGGTTAAATTTTAATTGGGTAAGACAGTCTGGTTGGCGGCACCCTTCCAATTGGGGCCGGACAGCCGGCGGCTGAACGGTTCAAAACTGGAAGCAAAATCAACCGGGGCGTCCCGAGCATTTCCTCGCCTTCAACGCGATAGGAAAATCTCGCAGTCAACTGCTGTCACGTTGGCGCAGCCGCGCGCAGCTGTCAAGACTGTTGATGGGAACGCGATCGCAGTCCAGCATGCGGACGCGTGTCAACCCCGCCTTCCCCGGCTTGTCGTTCAGAGCTTCTTCCCCGTCAGCCGCTCGTAAGCCTCCAGATATTTTGCCTGCGTCTTGACCACGACTTCAAGGGGGAGTGTCGGCGCCGGCGGGGTTTTGTCCCAGTCGAGCATCTCGAGGTAATCGCGCACGAACTGTTTATCGAAGCTGGACTGGCCTTTGCCGGGCGAATACTCACTGGCGGGCCAGAACCGCGAGGAATCGGGGGTGAGCACTTCATCGATCAGGATCAGCCGGCCTTCGAACAGGCCAAATTCAAATTTCGTGTCCGCAATGATGATGCCTCGCTGCCGGGCGTAGTCGCGGGCAAATTTGTAAATCTTCAGGCTCAGGTCACGCGCTTGGTTGGCGATGTCGTCCCCGAGGATCTTCCGGGCGGCGTCGAAGGAGATGTTCTCGTCGTGTCCGGTCTCGGCCTTGGTGGAAGGGGTGAAGATCGGTTCGGGCAATTCGGAGGATTCCTGCAATCCGCCGGGCAGCGCCAGGCCGCAAACGGTTTGCGACTTTTTGTATTCCTTCCAGCCGGAGCCCGCCAGGTAGCCGCGCACAATGCACTCCACCGCGAGTGGTTGAGCCTTTTTCACAATCATCGCCCGCTTGGCGAGTTGTGCCTTCAGGTCCGCAGGCACGCCCGCCAAAGCCGGGACGGCGAACGAATCCCCCGCCTTCGCCAGCCGGTGATTCGGCACGAGCTTCTCGGTCTGATCGAACCAGAAGTGCGAAATCTGCGTGAGCACCTCGCCTTTGCGCGGAATCCCATTGGGCATGACGCAGTCGAACGCCGAAATCCGATCGCTGGCGACAAACAGGAAAGCATCGCCAAGGTCAAAAATCTCGCGAACCTTGCCGCTCTTGAGCTTCGGGATGCCAGGCAGTTCCAATTTGAGCAAAGTATGATTCGCCATAGGCCGCGCATGATGAAGTTCGGCATCCAAATTTCAATCGCAAAAGTCAGGCGGCAACCGGTTCGCAGCCCGCCCTGGAGGCACACCGCAGCGCAACCCGGGCAGCAAGTAATGCAGATTGGGATCGGAATGCTCCTTGGTCCGCGTTGAAGCCTGACCGAAAGCTGCAGGTGAACTTCATTTCTGGTCGCGCTCACGATGGATCGCGGCTCGACTTTGCCGCGCCGTCCCTGCTAGTTTCGATCCGTGAATTTCCTGGTCACCGGCGGCGCGGGCTTCATCGGTTCCCACGTGTGCGAGCGTTTGCTCGGCGCGGGCCATGCCGTCTGGGCCTTCGACGACCTCAACAATTTTTACGATCCGCAAATCAAGCGGGGCAACCTCCGCGACCTGCAATCCATGGCGAAACCGTTTGAATTCGTCCACGGGGATTTGGTGGATCGGGCGGCCGTGGAGGAATTGTTCGGCAGCGTAGAATTTGATCAAATTATTCATTTGGCGGCCCGGGCGGGGGTGCGGCCCAGCCTGGCCGAGCCGGCGCTCTACCAGCGCGTAAACGTCGAGGGCACCGTGAATCTTTTCGAAGCCGCGCGCCTGCATGGCGTGAAGAAAATCACCATGGCCTCGTCGTCGTCGGTTTATGGCGTCAATGCCAAAGTGCCGTTTAGCGAAACCGATCCGATTTTCTCGGCCATCTCCCCCTATGCCGCCAGCAAGCTGGCGGGCGAAGCCCTCGGCCACGTTTATCATCACCTCTATGGTTTCGACGTGGCGATGCTGCGGTTCTTTACCGTTTACGGCCCCCGCCAACGGCCCGATCTTGCGATCCATAAATTCGCGCAACTCATCAGCCGCGGACAACCCATCCCGGTGTTCGGCGATGGCACTACGGCGCGCGACTACACCTACATTACCGACACGGTGGACGGGGTCCTGGCTTGCACGCAAAAGGAAATTGGCTACGAGATTTTCAACCTGGGCGAATCCCAGACCGTGACCTTGAACCATTTGATCGAACTCCTGGAAAATTCCCTTGGCCAAAAGGCCGTTCTGGAACGCCACCCGCCCCAGCCGGGCGACGTGCCGATCACTTATGCCGACGTTTCCAAGGCGCGCCGCCAGCTGGGCTACCACCCACGCGTAAAGATTGCCGACGGCATCCCTTTGTTTGTAGATTGGTTCCGGAAGTACAACTCATAGACCACCATAATGAATCAAGCCGCCCTCGCTTCACGCCCGAACCTGCAAGATGCTCTCGCCGTCTGGAAACAACTGCTCGTCGCGAAAGGCCACTCGACAGAGCTGCTCTGGATTTTCGAAGAGAACCTGTGCTTCGAGAAACGCCCGGACCTGCCGGGCGGGCTGCACATCGGCTTCCAAACCCGTTTCGCCCCCGTGCCGCCGGACGCGCTCGAAATCGCCTACGAACATTTCTGCGAGTCCGAGGCGCGCCTCGTGTTCTACCGGCTGGGCGAAAGCAAAGGCCGCTCGGTCTGCGTCCTCCTTGGCGATGCCTGGTTTGATGACAAGCGGGAAAGCGATGGCTTCGTCCGGCGCGACGAGTGGGGCTGCTCCTTCCACCCCGGTCAGAAAATCGAGATTGAAGAAGTGACCGACATGCGCCGCTGGATCCGCCGCATCCGCCGCGAACGTCCGCTGCACGACGTGGATTTTTGCATGACCCTCGCCGCCGTGGACGAAATTCAGCTCCATGGCCGCGTGCTGTCCGCCGGCGAACGCTACTCCGAGTCCATGCTCGCCCAGTTGCGCCGCATTTTTTCGCACTCGAATTGACGCGCGAGGATTTCCGAGCCGCAATCCAGCCCGGGGACCATGGATTCAGGCCCGGACCATCGGGCGGGCGGGTCAAAGCCCACCCCGACCGGGTTTGGCGGAACTTGCCATTCGTCGGCCAAACCTTCAGCCGCCAATGCCCGCGTATTCCTCGTCCTGTTTGAGGTTGCGCCCCATGAGCACGTAATCGTGCGTCACGGCCTTCATATCCAGCACGTAATCCTCGAGCCGCATCAGCTCGTTGAAGCCCAGCTGGGCCAGCACCTGCAGCGCGATCTTGCGTTCTCCGTTCAACTCGGCTTCCAACCGGCGCAGACCGCAATGCCGCGCGATGTGAATCAACTCCGTCAACAGCACCTTCGACACGTCGCGCCCGCGATATTCCGGATGCGTCAGCAGCGTGATCAAGCCGACATGTCGCTTCCATCCGCCACCGCGCTGATGCAGCGTCGCCTCCCCGATCACCTTTTTGCCCTGCAACATGAGCAACGGCAAGTTGCGTTCGAAGTCCGGCTGCCGGCACCAATGCCGAAACAGGGTGCGATCGGTGATGGGCTGTTTGATGAACAGGCGTTCCTCTTCCGGTACGCTCAAAAAAAACTTCTGCAGCTTCACATCATCACGCGCGGCGACCGGACGCACGACCACCGGTATTCCATCGCGCAGCTTGGTTTGGAGGGGATATTTTTCGAGGACGTCCACGAGTAGCATAGTTTGGCCTTTCTGCCTGACAGCTAACCACTGGGCATTCGGCCGGGCTAACGCGGAATTGGCAATCACTCACCGGGAATTGCCGTTGCCGGAGCGACTCTGAAGCGACGCGCGAACCGCCCCCAACCCGCCGCAACTCAGCCCGGCCGGACAATCGTGGCCGGGGCGGTTGGACGGGGCTGATTTCGAAGCAACCACACCGCCACGGCGGTAAGAAGGAGATTCCGAATGAAGGCGAAGGACACCGATTCGAGGAAGCGCTCCAGAGCTGGCAGGCTTGCATTCAGCCCCAGCATTTTCAGATTGAAACAGCCGCACGCTATTTCAAGCCCGCGCAGCCAAGCCTGACCGGTGGCCAGCACGAACAGCCCCAGCAAGCCAGTTACGATCAAGAGGGCAGTGCGCGACCAGAAGCCGGCCAGCAAGAGCAGCCCGCACAACAACTCCACCCACGGCAGCACCACCGCCGCGGCTTGCAGCCCGATGCGCGGTAGTGGCAACTGATAGGCATAAACGGAGCCGAGAAACTCGGTGAGGTTGGCCAGCTTGGACACCGCGGCCCAAAGTAGCAACACCCCAAGGAGCTGGCGCAAAATCGGAGACACATGGCTGGCGGACGACGAATTCATGGCGCGGAAGGGGGGGCGGGGGCTGCGCGTTCCGCCTGTTGATATTCCAGGTAACCGCCAGTCATGTAACGGACCGACGGCCAGCGGAATTCCTGAACGAGACGGTTCGCCACGCGGGCCGATTGCGAGCAACTGGTACTGCTGCAATAGACAATCACGGTCATGTTCGTGGATTGCTGGTTGAGAAACGCCAGGTATTCTGAGGGCGGACTGACCTCGGGCAACGAAACCGCCCCCGGAATATGTCCCGCGTCGTACATGGGTTTCTGTCGCACATCCACGAGCACCGCCTGGCCCGCCGCCACGAGCGATTTGGCTTCCGGCCAATGGATTGAAAGCGGGCTCGATTTGCCCGGCAGTGGTCCTGTAACCGCGATGCGATTCGTAACCGGGTTGATGTTGGTAACCGCAACGTTTGAGGCCGGCCCGACCGGGATGGACCGGGACGGAGTGGTTGCAGGTGCAGGTGGCGGCGACGGGTTCGTCACCGGTGGGACCCACGGTGGAAGGAGCGCCGTCGTCGCATGGGTAGAGTTGACTGAACTGGGCAAAACTTCCCCGTCGGCTTTGGCGGCGGTTGACCTGGTATTGAGTTCACCAAACTGGATGCCGACCGGACTTGCAGCATTGAAAGCGAAGCCCAGAACACAACTCAACACAACAATGGCCAGCAATTGCAGGCAAACATCGCGGGAAAAAGGGACAGCCGCGGGCTGAACGTCGTTAGCCGGCGGCGGCGTGGGAACGGAAGCCCTCCCGGACAACTTGCGGTGTTTGTGGTTTTTGCCCATCTGGTCGCGTGGCTGACCGCTCACATAGGAGCATGCCGAGAACATCGTAACTTCGCCGGGCCGGAATTGCGAATTCCTGAGCCGGAATTGACCAACGAAATGCCCCCACTCGACCCCGTGATGCGATCTGTTCTCACGTCCAAAGTTGAATTGAACGGAAGGGTTGTAACCGATAAGGCGGTTGGTGCTTCTCTTCGTTGCTCGCGGCTCATAGTTTTCCGAACCAGCCGAAAACTGCCTCAGAAGATCGGCAAGTGCTCTGGCACGACTTGGAAAAGCCGACCCAAATCGCGGTCATTGATACCTGCAGACCGATTTGCCGGCCATGCAATCCAACCGGCTTTACGACTGATCTCGAGCGTTCGCGGCTCCCGCCAGCGCCAGGCCTCGGCGTGGCCATCGGCAAAGCTAAAGGTGCCGCCGTTATTGTGGCGCGTGGCCGGAAAGCTAATCCAGTCCCATTGGGCCGTCCCGAAGAGCTGGAAGCCCGGGGCGTTTACGGCGAAGGTGGATTGCTGAATGCTTTTCTCGTGTTCATCAACGAACACGAACGCCCGGGCGGGGCCCGGCCGGAGAATCTGCGACGACTTGTGCCAGCAGTTGCGGAAATCCGAGTCGCGTGGATTCGTGATTGCATTCATGTAAATGCTCATGGACACGGTGCGCGTGCGGGGAATCTGACCCTGGTCACGAACGGTGGAGGCATCCCCGGGACACTTGTAGATGCCGACCGACTGGTTGTAGCGGAACAGCGCGCCATTCTGAATGTTGGTCAGGGCGGTGTCGGTGAAGGCGTTACCGTGCAGCCAGGAGTTGACCTTGGTCGTCAACGCCGTCCGCGATGGAACGTATACCACTGCTTCATTGGCCGGGAGGTTATCCTGCTGGTCGTCAGTGTACATCTGCCAGCAAAACTGGAGCTGGCGATAATTGTTGAGACAACCGATCTGCTGGCCTTTAGCTTTGGCCCGGCTCAACGCCGGCAACAGCAAAGCGGCAAGAATGGCGATAATGGCAATGACCACCAACAACTCGATGAGCGTGAACCCACGCGCGGTCCGGGGCACCGTTTTCATTTCATGATAAAGCCGGCCGAGCCTAACAGGCGATTCGAAATGCCGGGCTCTGCGGCCTCGTAGGCCGAGGAGTCTCCCTTTTGTGGGTCGCAACGGGTGAGGTATGCGATTTCAGACCAGCCCATCGAATTTGTCATTGGCTGGAACTCATTTAAGCTCCGCTCCTGGCTTACGCAACTGATTTGTTAGTTCCGAATTGTTACTTCCTGCGTCGATTACGATTCCAATCAATGCCCATTGGATTTCGGGTCCATGATTGTTAAAGGCCATGTCGCCACCATGAGTGCAACCACTGCGTCAACGCTCGAGGATGGGTAGACTCTGTAACTGAGGATTCGCCAGGCGCCAAACTTATCCTCTTTAGCTGGAGTTGCAACGCGGCACGACCATCAGCGGCTGCGCTGACAATGGCAGGCGTTGCCTAGCTAGAAATCTTGACCATGGCGAAACAGCTCCAGTTCGCGTCCCATGAGGAATAAGTATTCATGTCGGTGAAAACTCACGGGTACGCAAGAAGGGTTGTAGATCTCATGCCAACACGTGAGTCAGTGCGAGCTGAAATAAGCCGCCACTTGCACAGCTTGATCGCGAAGGGGACTTTCAGGAAAAGTTTCAATCCACGCCTGCGCCGCGGGCAGATCATACTGCGACCAACGCTCAATGACGCCGATGATCGCACGCTCAAAGCTCAACCCCGCCGCCGGGTGTTCGATGGCAAATCGCGCCCCGGCATCCCCATCCTGACCGGCGAGCACCATCGCAAAGTCGGCCAGCGCGTGGTGCTGCAGTTCGCTCTCGGGCCATTGCAGCAGCCAGGTGCGAGCGGCGCCGGCGTCCGCTGCCGCCCATTGGCGAGCCCCATGCAGAATCAAGGCGTCCCGCTCTGCGGTGGGCGAAAGCTCCACCGCGAGTTGCAACGCCTGCACCGGGTCTTGTCGCGCCGTTTCGTAGCCCAGTTCGGTCAGGACATGCTCGCGTGCGTTGCCGTCGGGCAAAGCTCGAGCCCAAGTCAGAGACGCCGGCAGGTCGGTTTCCGCCCAAGCCAGGGCAACGGCAGCCTGCAAAGCACCCCCGGGCTCCGTTTTCGCAAGTTGTTCCGTCCAATCTGCCGCCGCGAGCGGGTCCAAATCCGTCCAGCGTCGGACTAACAACTGGCCGACAAGGCCGGCACGATCAGCATCGGAGAAACGTTCCAAGGCGAATCGAAATTGAGCCGGGGGTAATTCTCCCACCCAAGTTTCCACAGCCGCAAGGCGTTCTTCTGCATCCCCAAGAGAATTGACATCCGCAAAACGGGCCAGTGCTGAATCCAGTTCCGGTTGAGTCTCAGCCACCACACGGCGCGCAGGACGGGGCCGCCCGGCTGATACGAATGTTTGCGTCGGCCGGGCCATGCCGGCGGTGGAGGGAATTCCCTCAGACGCTGGCAACCGATGTTCCCCTGCCCGGCTCGCGCGCCAGGATGATCCAACAGCGATCAGGAGTGCCGTGCCGGCAAGGCCAAGAATGAGGAATCGTGGTTTCATGGCACGACCGTCACGCTGTCGAACATGTCGGTGTCCAGTATGCTGTTACTGCCCGAAGTGACAACGAGGCCGATGGTGATTTCGGCGGCCATCGTAATCGTGCTGGTATTGATCGTAGTCCAACTCACGCCATCGCTGGATCGTTGCATGGCAAAACTGTTGCCCGTCCGCGTGATCCTAACCCAGCAGTTTGGGGGCGTCTGCGAAGTGCCGGAGGTGCTCGTCGTCGAACCGCCCGTGGACGTGCGGCGGATGGCTCTCATGTTGTTGTTGCCTGAGCCGCGACGGATCACCATCGCGAATCGCGAACCGGTGGCCGTGGATTCACGAATCATGACCCCGCCGTAGGATGCGGTGGAGGTACCGCTTTGGCTGGTTAGGCGTGCGGTGATTGAGCCGTCACCGCTCAACGTTTGATACACGTAGCGGAACTGATCGGATGTACCTGTGGGACCAAGCCCGGATCCCTTGACCGTATAAGTCCCCGCGCTTTCGCTCGCACTGCCGGCCATCCCTACCGCGCCAATGTCCGCGGTTAACCACGGCGCCGGCAGTACCCCCGCAGGATTCACGGTCAGCGTAAAGCTGTTGCTGGCACTCAACGCCCCATCACTCACCGTCACCGTAATCGTCGCACTCCCCGTCTGCCCCGCTGCCGGACTGACCGTCACCGTCCGGTTCGCACCGCTGCCCCCAAACACAATGTTCCCACCAGGCACCAAAGTCGGGTTCGATGAGGACCCACTGACGGTCAGGCTGCCTGCCGCCGTTTCCACATCCCCCACCGTAAAGCTCAGTGGACCCGTCGAGCCATCCACGTTGATCGTCTGATTGGCAATCCCCGTGATCGTTGGTGCATCGTTGACCGCGTTGACCGTCACCACGAAAGTGTCACTCGCCGTCAGTACCCCATCACTCACCGTCACCGTGATCGTCGCACTCCCCGACTGGTTGGCCGCCGGACTCACCGTCACCGTCCGGCTGGCCCCGCTGCCCCCGAACACAATGTTCCCGTTGGACACCAGGGCCGGGTTGCTCGAACTGCCCGTCACCGTCAAACTCCCCGCCGCCGTCTGCCCGTCGCCAATCGTAAACGCAATCGCTCCCGTGTTGGCGTCTTCGTTGATCGCCCGGTCGGTGATGTCGGTGATCGTCGGCGCCGTATTCAGCACCGGCGCTCCCTCGCGCTTGAACGCAATCACGTTGCCGATCCATGTCGCGCTGTTGCCGGTGGCCGTCGCCGCTCCCGTGATCGGGCTGCTGAAGGTCTTGCTCCACATCGAGGCATACCCAACCCGCAGCACCTGATCCGCCGCCACCCCGCCGATTCGTTCATCGGTCGTGTTGTTAACGTCATATTCCCCGTAGGCCCCAAACACCACCTCGTCACTCCCCGTGGTCGTGAGGTTCCCCGTCGCCAGACTCCCTGACGTCCCGGTCGCCCGCGTGGACCCGTCCACGCTCACCGTGCCCCCGTAGCGATACTCGTAAACAATCAGCCGCCGATACGGCTGGGCCGCGCTCCACGTCGCCGTGTAGTTGACCGTGCCCGATGCGCCCGCGGCCACCAAGTAGTAGAACCGCCCGTGCAGGTCACCGTTGGCCGCGCTGTTTAGCGCATCGGCCGTAAAGGCGCTCGTCCCATCGCTCAAGCTCACGGTCGAGCCCGCTGTCCCTTCCCATTTGACATACGCCACCAGCAGACTCCCGGCCTGCACGCCCGTCAGTTGCACCGTCAGCGTCGTCCCGCTCGCATCTCCAAAAGTTCCGTTGCTCTGCGCAAACGCCAGCGGCGCCACCGGTGTCGCCGACACCGTCAACTCGAAAGTGTCACTGGCGCTCAGCGCCCCGTCACTCACCGTCACCGTAATCGTGCTCGTGCCCGTCTGTCCCGCCGCCGGCGTCACCGTCACCGTCCGGCTCGCCCCGCTGCCCCCAAACACGATGTTCCCGTTGGGCACCAGGGTGGGATTGCTTGAGCTCCCGCTCAACGTCAGACTCCCCACCGCCGTGTCCGCGTCACCCACCGTGAACCCAATCGCCCCCGTGCTTGTGTCCACCGGGATGGACCGGTCCGTGATGTCGCTGACCGTCGGTGGATCGTTCACCGCATTGACCGTCAGCACAAATGTGTCGCTGGCGCTCAGCTGGCCATCACTCACGGTCACCGTGATCGTCGCACTCCCCGTCTGGTTGGCCGCCGGCGTCACCGTCACCGTCCGGCTGGCTCCGCTCCCACCAAACACAATATTCCCCACCGGGACCAATGCCGGGTTCGATGAATTGCGGCTTAACGTCAGACTTCCCGCCGCCGTCTCCGCATCGCCAATGGTGTACGCAATCGCTCCCGTGTTGTCGTCTTCGTTGATCGCCCGGTCGGTGATGTCAGTGATCGTCGGGGCCGTATTTACCGCGGTGACCGTCAGCAAAAACGTGTCGCTCGCACTCAACGCGCCATCACTCACCGTCACCGTAATCGTCGCACTCCCCGTCTGCCCCGCCGCCGGACTGACCGTCACCGTCCGGTTTGCACCGCTGCCCCCAAACACAATACTGCTCGCCGGTACCAGCGCCGGATTCGACGAACCCCCGCTCAACGTCAAACTCCCGACCGCCGTGTCCGCGTCGCCAACCGTGAACGCCACCCCCGCCGTCGCCGTACCCGCCGTCGTCGCTTGATCCACTATGTCGCTGATCGTTGGTGCATCGTTGACCGCGTTGACCGTCACCACGAAAGTGTCACTCGCCGTCAGTACCCCATCACTCACCGTCACCGTGATCGTCGCACTCCCCGACTGGTTGGCCGCCGGACTCACCGTCACCGTCCGGCTGGCCCCGCTGCCCCCGAACACAATGTTCCCGTTGGACACCAGGGCCGGGTTGCTCGAACTGCCCGTCACCGTCAAACTCCCCGCCGCCGTCTGCCCGTCGCCAATCGTAAACGCAATCGCTCCCGTGTTGGCGTCTTCGTTGATCGCCCGGTCGGTGATGTCGGTGATCGTCGGCGCCGTATTCAGCACCGGCGCTCCCTCGCGCTTGAACGCAATCACGTTGCCGATCCATGTCGCGCTGTTGCCGGTGGCCGTCGCCGCTCCCGTGATCGGGCTGCTGAAGGTCTTGCTCCACATCGAGGCATACCCAACCCGCAGCACCTGATCCGCCGCCACCCCGCCGATTCGTTCATCGGTCGTGTTGTTAACGTCATATTCCCCGTAGGCCCCAAACACCACCTCGTCACTCCCCGTGGTCGTGAGGTTCCCCGTCGCCAGACTCCCTGACGTCCCGGTCGCCCGCGTGGACCCGTCCACGCTCACCGTGCCCCCGTAGCGATACTCGTAAACAATCAGCCGCCGATACGGCTGGGCCGCGCTCCACGTCGCCGTGTAGTTGACCGTGCCCGATGCGCCCGCGGCCACCAAGTAGTAGAACCGCCCGTGCAGGTCACCGTTGGCCGCGCTGTTTAGCGCATCGGCCGTAAAGGCGCTCGTCCCATCGCTCAAGCTCACGGTCGAGCCCGCTGTCCCTTCCCATTTGACATACGCCACCAGCAGACTCCCGGCCTGCACGCCCGTCAGTTGCACCGTCAGCGTCGTCCCGCTCGCATCTCCAAAAGTTCCGTTGCTCTGCGCAAACGCCAGCGGCGCCACCGGTGTCGCCGACACCGTCAACTCGAAAGTGTCACTGGCGCTCAGCGCCCCGTCACTCACCGTCACCGTAATCGTGCTCGTGCCCGTCTGTCCCGCCGCCGGCGTCACCGTCACCGTCCGGCTCGCCCCGCTGCCCCCAAACACGATGTTCCCGTTGGGCACCAGGGTGGGATTGCTTGAGCTCCCGCTCAACGTCAGACTCCCCACCGCCGTGTCCGCGTCACCCACCGTAAACGCCACCCCCGCCGTCGCCGTGCCCGCCGTCGTCGCTTGATCCACTATGTCGCTGATCGTTGGCGCCGCCGGACCGCTCGCGTCATCGAGCTGGCGCAGGAATGCTACGAGGCTGGCCATGTCGGTGGCGTTCAGCGTGACGTTGTTATGGGCGCTAACGGCGCCCTCGAGCGTGGCGGCTGAGCCGTCATGCAGATACGGTGCCGTATTGAAAAGACCGAGCAGCGTCGGCGTGTCAAATCCCGGCAGCGGTCCGTTGAGCCGCTGGCCGCTGGATGGTTTGATCGTGCCGACATCGTGAAAGACGTTCAGTGCGCTGTCCGTGTATCTGGTTCCCGTGTGACACTGCGCACAGTTCATCGACTGGAAGACGGCTTGTCCGGCAAGGGCCGCACTCGTCATGGTGCCGTCGGAGTTGCGTTCGGGACTGTCGCCGTGCTTCGCCAGCGAACTCACGTAGGCGGCGAGCGCGTCGAGGTCGGCGTTCACGCCGGCCTTCGGATCGCCCAGCGGCTGCGAGCGGGTACCGCTGTGAAAATCGGCATCGCTCATCAGACCGGTGCCGAGGGCGAAGTTTCGAATCTGACCTTCAAAATCCTGCACCTCGTCGAAGTTGCCCGTCCAATGGAGCGGCCCCTGCGCCGTGCCGCCGTGGCCCCGCAAGGTGATCGTATTGCGCAAGCCTTCGCCAAACTGGGTGAAGTCCCAGACGCGGCCGTCCTGCCCGCCATCGTTATGACAGCCAGCACAGCTGACGTACTGCTGGAAGGCCACCCGGTTGTCGCGCGTATCGTAGAAGAACTGTTTTCCAACCAGCACTGTCGGGTTGAGCTTTTCGCTGGTCACACAATTCAATACCACCGGCGCCGGCGGCCGGGTTTCGGATCCCTCCGCCAGGGTGTTTAGGTCGTGGATGCTCACGGTGCGATCCATGAAATTATGGACAAACAGCGTCCGGCCATCCGGCGCCAGCACCAGCCCTTGCGGCGCGCGACCAGCATCAAATCGCAGCACCTCCTGTTTACCCCAGGCATCCGCCACCGCCACTTCGCGACTGCCCTCCAGCGCCGTGAAAAGAAAAACTCCGTTGGGGGAAAATATGGCGGCGCTGGCAATCCCCGCGTTGTCAAAGTCGATGCGACCGGCAAGATCCTCCGACCCGCTTGGCATCACGATACGCGAAGCGATACTGCGAACGGTCATGTCATGTGTCAACGGGGCGACATTGCGCAGCATGCCCCGCTTGAGATTATCCTGTTTGGACGGCACCCAGGCGCTTTGGCCGTCGGGCGAGATCGCGGCCGCGCCGAGATAATTGGGGATGCCTTTGGCGGAATTCGAGGTATCCGGGACCTCGCTATGCTTGAGAATGATGGTGCGCTCGATGGCGAAGGTCGCGGAGCTGATGACCAGCACTTCCCCACCGTAATCCACCCCTCCCACACTCGTTTGCACATTGGCCGTGGCTTCGCCCGGGAGCAGCGGGGTGATAAAACGCGGGGCCAAAATCTGGGTACCGTCGGCGGTGACCGAGAGATGCCGCACATGCAGGCCGGCATCCAGGGAAGCCACGATGGCAGCCGTGGCCGGGTTCAACTTGAGAATTCGACCGGTGTTCTCGAGGGCGACATAGGCATTGGCACCGGCAGGGTCAAAGACGACTCCGAAGGGCCGGGAGCCGCGAGGAAGCGGCACGGTCTGGTCAACGGTGTAATCGGGCCGGAGGATTGTGAGCGTGGCCGCCCCGGCATTCGCCACCCAAACGCGACCATCAGGGCCAATGGCCAGGGTGCGGGGGGCGCTTCCGACATTCACTTCCGCCAGTCTTGCATGCGTGACGGTGTCGAACGCGGTCACGCTGTCATTATCCGGGTTGACAACCCAGAGACGTGCGTTCGCGCCCGAACGGGGCTCGTAAGCAATGCTCGACGACGAGGTTGGCCGCGCCGCGGTAAGCGGGGCGTAAACCGCCTGGCGATAACTGGCAGTCACTTCCCGGGCGGTCGCATCCCGCACCGTGACTGTGACCAGGTAGCGGCCAGGTGTGGAAAACGGGTGCGAAGCCGCGGGCGAACTGGAGAAGGCGGTGTCCGGACTGCCATCGCCGAAGCTCCACCGGAATTGCGGATTCAACCCGCCAATGGCCTGCGCCGTGAGGGCAACCGTCGTGCCTGCAGGGACCGCCGCTCCACTGAGCGGCTGGACGGCCAAAACGTCGTCAATGGTCCAGGTGAAACTGGCACTGACCGGCGTGGTGTTGTTGTCTGTCACGGTGATAACCGGCGAGTACACGCCGCCCACCGTTGGTGTGCCCGAGATGAGACCAGACGATGGATTGATCACGAGGCCCGTGGGCAAACCAGTGGCGCTCCAGTTCAGCAAATCCCCGTTCGGATCGGTGGCCTGCAGCTGGCGATTCACCGCGCTGCCGAGCACGGTAGTCTCGTTCGATAGCGCGGCCAGCACCGGCGGCGCCGGCAGCGCAAATGCATTCAGGCTCAAACTCCAGCTCTCGACATCGTAATTATTAAACTGCCCTCCCGTCCCACCACTGAAGCCGAACCAAGCCCGGCTGCCCACGATTGCCGGTAAATCAAGGGTCACCGATAATACCGGGCTGGCCGGCCTTTGCGTGACATTGCCTTGGGCGACGTAAACCCGGAGTTGATTGACCGGGCCGTCATATTCCACCCACAGGGTGTGACTCTGGCCGTCTTCCAGGTCCCAGCCCGGGGTGAAACTCGCCAGGTGCGTCGCCACGTTGCCATTGCTCAAAATGGCAATGTGATTCGCGTTGGCATCTCCCGGACCTTGAAAGTTGTCGATCTCCACAGCCACGCTTTGCCCGATACCTTCATACCCCAGACCACCGCCGAGCGCTCCTATGGCGGAAGCCCCCACCCCTTGCATGAGAAAAGTCATGCCCTCAGCCCCGTCCGCACTGCCATGGATCCGAAACACAAAACGCGTCGACATCGAGGTGTCCGGCCCGATGGTGGCGGGACTTGTGAGGTAAGCCGAACCTGCCTGGCTGCCAACGTTTGGCACAACCCGCAACACGCTTCCCGCGAGAGCCGCGTTGCCGTTGAGGGTCAAGCCACTGGCCCCGGCAAAGGTCGTGAAGTTCTGGCTGAAGGTCACCGGCTGAATCGCCCA
>CAZIJO010000060.1:0-26165 GCA_964539515.1 uncultured Bifidobacterium sp.
ACCCAGCCTACGCCTACGAAGATTTTATCCAGGGCATCCGCCCGCAAACCGGAACTGGAGGCGGCTTAACCTATCCGCTGGTATCCGGGCGGTTCTTGGATTTCTGCAAGAAAGCCAAAAGTCGTCACGGCCTTTGCGTTCTCATCATTGATGAAATCAATCGCGCCAATCTCGCTCGCGTCTTTGGCGAGTTGATGTATCTCCTCGAATATCGCAAGCAGAAGATGGTGCTGGCTGGTGGAACAACATTCCAGATTCCCGACAACGTCCGCCTGATTGGCACGATGAACACGGCCGATCGCTCCATCGCATTGGTTGACCATGCCTTGCGGCGCAGGTTTGCGTTCATTCCACTCTCGCCCCAATACGCGGTGATCGAAAAATTCCACAAAGAAACTGGGTTTGACCCAGCGGGCTTGATCCAAGTCCTGAAAAGCCTGAACAGCCTCATCAACGACAAGCACTATCACGTTGGAATTAGCTTCTTCCTCCGACCGGATTTGAAAAACGAGATTGGTGAGATTTGGGAACTCGAAATTGAGCCATACCTGGAAGAGTTTTTCTTCGACCAACAAGACAAGCTCGAACCATTCCGGTGGGAGAAAATAAAGCAGAAGGTGCTGGCATGAGCCGGCAATTGATCGAGTTGCTGGAGTATCAGCCGAGGATGCTGCCCGCCAGCGCCCTCTCCGAGAAGGTGGCGAAAGTTCTCTGGCAGAACTACCGGGATCAACTCGAACTCGAGCTTCCTGATTTCCGCACTGAGTATCATTGGAAAATCACCTCTCTTGGCTACGTGGGCTTTATTCCCGTCTCCGATGAGTTGGGTCTGGCACTGCGCCCCAAAGTCGGACTGACCAATTTGTTTGGGATGATGGAATACGCGTATCAGCTCGACTTCAAAATGATGGACGGCGCTTTCGACTGCGCGACGCTAGAGGAATTTTATGAACGCTTGGCAAATGTTTTGGCCAAGCGGATTCTCAATCGCCAACGCAAAGGCCTTTATCATTCCTATGTTTCCGAAAGTGATACGGTCGGGTTTGTTCGTGGTCGCATGGACGCAAATGACGCGGTGCGCCGGCCATGGAACGTGAACAGGAAATGCGACTTTGAAGAGCACACGGCGGATGTCGAAGACAATCGCATCCTGCTCTGGACGCTACGTTGCATAGCACAAAGCGGATTATGTTCCGAGCGCGTGATGCCAACGGTACGTAATTCCTATCGCGGCTTGCAGGGCATCGCCTCTTTGCTGCCGTTCAATTTCTCCGACTGCATCGGGCGGCTCTATAATCGGCTCAATGGCGATTACGAAGTGTTACACGGACTCTGCCGCTTCTTCTTGGAGCAAAGCGGCCCGCTGCATTCCACTGGTGACCATACGATGTTCCCCTTCCTGATTGATATGGCGCATCTCTACGAGCTTTTTGTAGCCGAGTGGTTGAGGGAGCATCTGCCTGAAGGCTACACGCTGCAAATCCAGGCCAACGTGAACTTCTCAGAGGCAAACCGTCTGAAATTTATCATCGACCTCGTCATTTGCGATTTGGAGACTGGTCGAACGCTCTGCGTGCTCGACACGAAATACAAGTGTCCAGACACGCCGGCCAACGATGACATATCCCAAGTCGTGACCTATGCAGAAATTAAGGGTTGCACAGACGCGATTCTGGTTTACCCACGCGAATTAGAATGCGGCCTTGACGAACGGCTAGGTGACATCCGAGTGAGAAACCTTTCATTCAAAATCGACGGTGACCTTGAAGCTGCTGGGCAGGCATTCTTGCTGAAATTGAATTTGTCGACATTGCGAGAGAAGGTTTGTGTTTGAACTTCTGCACCGAACCTCTGCGTCTCCGCGTCTCCGCGGTTAGATTTGCTCGCGTTGAATTGAATCCGAGTTCATCGGAGTTCATCCGTGCGGGAATTGATTTCGACACCTCATCCGGCTTCGCCACCTTCTCCCCGTTCGAGGCGGAGAAGGTTGTTGCCCGTGCGGCGCGCACCCCGGTGGTTCAAGGTTTAGCGCCGGGAAACCATTCGGTGTGTTGATCGCCTTGCCGGCCGAAATACGTGACCCGTTGGCCTCGCAGGAAAGCGAAGTAGCCCTGGACGCCCGCCGCCATCGCGCGGCAGGTGAAGTACCGGAACTTCTGCCCGTTCCGCTGGCTGTCGAGGATGTTCGCCCGGAGCGCCGCGAGGTCGAAGTCCGCCGCAGCGTCGGGGAGTTCCTCGTAGTTGAGCGGCGTGCTCACGACTGCGCCATCCGCGCTGTAAAAGGTCTTTCGCAGCGTGACGTAATCCACGTGGTAATATTCCACGCCCGCTTCGAGCAGCAGCCCGACGATTTCCGGAAAAGGTTTCGTGCCGGCCAACGTGGCGGTGGCGGCGGTTTGGACGAGGTTCGTATTCATAAAACGTGGAAGACTGTGGCAGAAAAAACTTGGGCGACGAGAATTAATCTGGCAGCAGGAGCGCACTCAAAGCGGCGCGGCAGCATCGCCCGACCGCAGGCATGGTAGGGCTCGCAGTCCTCTGCGAGCCGTCATCGCCAGACCAAACGTCCCCGGCGCGCACGGAGTGCACGCCTTACCAAGGCTCCGCGTAGCCTCGCCCCACCAGATTGATTCTTGTGTTTCGTTTCTATTCGCGGTTAACCATGGTTCGCCGGTTATGTGTTCCATCGGGTCGTCGGGGCGATAGCGGTTTGGCTCGCCGGTTGACGACAAGCCCGCGTAGCGATTAAGTTTGACCCGATGAAGATCGAAGTTGAGCCGATGCAGCAGCCCGTCCGCATGAGGGTCGGCCGGCCACTCACGATGTCCCAACGGCTCGCGCACTTGGAAGACCTTGCCGGCTTTTTGAAAAAGAACACGCATGGACCACTCGTCAAAACCGAAGGAGACTATTTCCCGGTTCGAAAAACTGTTGGTCGCACTCGCCGCCAGTGAAACTGATTTCGCCGTCGTGGGTGGACTGGCGATCATCTTCAACGGTTATCCACGGCTGACACTTGATGCCGACATCATCGTCAGCGACTCCCCTAAAAATCTTCGTCAGCTGCTTAAATGCCTGGAGCAATGGGGTGAAGGTTTTGCGCGCGAACTCAAACCCGAAGATTTTATTTTTGAGTCCGGCGCGATCCGCGTGACCGAGGATTTTGATTTGGACATCTTCACGCGGATGCGCGGTAAATCGCTGGACGATTTTCGGCCGCAATTGCGCTATCTGGAAACGAGCGGCGTCCGCATCCCTTATCTGTCGCCCGGCGATTTGATTTTTCTCAAGCAGGATTCCTGGCGGGACAAGGACAAGCTCGACGTGCAGGCGATGCAGGAAATTCTTGCCCGTGAAAAGCAGCGAGGCGACGGGTGACATAAAATCATTCCGTATGCCCGCCGCCCCCATCCAAGCCGTGGACGAACGGGTGCTGCCGTTTGCGCCGGACCAAGGCTGGCCGGTGCTGGCGGACGTGAACGGTTATCCCCAGTGGTATCTGCCGTCGCTGCACCTGCAAGGGCGGGCGGTCACCGCCAACGGGATCGGGTCGGAGGTGGAGCTGCATCCCCGGGGCGGACGCGCGTTTCGCTGTCGCGTGGAGTCGCTCGCCGCGCCGCGCCGGCTGCGGCTGCGTTACCCAGGCGAAGAATTAGACGGCGTGACAATTCGGTTAAAACTGATAAAGTGAACCGAGCTGAAATCAGCGCTGAAATACAACTTTCCGCCGGATGTTCCCATCTGGGTTGACCCGGAACGATTGAGCGGCGCGCCTTGCTTCAAAGGCACGCGCGTGCCGGTGGACAGCCTCTTCATCAACCTTGAAAGCGGCTTGAGCCTCGACGAATACCTCGACTGCTTTCCCGATGTGACGCGCGAACAAGCCGTGGCCGTTCTGGAATACGCCCATAAAACCGCGCTGCAGGCCGCATGAGAATCCTGCTGGATGCTTGCGTCCCGCGACCGCTCCGCAATTTTCTCCCCACCCACACCGTCCGCACCGCGCAGGAAATGGGCTGGGGCACGCTCAAGAATGGCGACCTGCTCCAGGCGGCAGAAAAGGAATTCGATGCCTTCCTCACCAGCGACCATAATCTGAACTACCAACAGAACGTTGCCAGCCGTAAGATTGCCATCCTCGTTTTGCCGACCAACGACTGACCCGTGCTCAAACGCATCAGCGATAAGATTTCCCATGCCGCCAACAGTCTGAATCCCGGCGACTTTTTGGAACTGCCGCCAGATTAACACGACGACCGCAACCCGGTCTGCTCCTGCGTGGGGTGGGGATGGAAGCTTACCAAAGCAGAACCACAAAGGCGCAGAGACGCAGAGGCGAGAGCCGACCAGGCCAACCTTTGAACCGCGAAAAACGCGAACCACGCGAAACGCTTCTCCCTCACCTCATTGGGCGAGGAGAGGGAGGCAGATAGAGATGGTCGCTGACACTTGGACATCAAACAGCCATGGCGCGCCGCTGTGTTCCTCCTCTCCTCGCTTGGCGAGGAGAGGGAGAAGACTTCGCGTGTTTCATGCATTCCGCGGTTCGTCTCCGCGTCTCTGCGTCTCCGCGGTTAAATTTACGAGCGCCCGTACGGCTCGCACCGCTTGCAATTTTCCGACCGGCTCTCAATCATTCCGTATGCCTGCCGCCACCATCCAAGCCCTGGACGAACGGGTGCTGCCGTTTGCGCCGGAGCAGGTCTGGGCGGTGCTCGCAGATGTGACGGCGAGCCCGCGTTGGTGGCCGGCGTCCATCCGGCTCACGGTGCTCAACGCGTGCCCGGGTCTGATCGGCAGTGAACTGGAGGTGTGTCCACGCGGCGGCCAGCCGTTCCGCTGTCGCGTGGAAGCCATCGAACCGCCCCGGCGCATGCAGATGCGTTACGGCAACGGCTTCGTGACGGGCACGGGCGAGTGGCGATTGGAAGCAGTGTCTGGCGGCACGCGCGTGACGTATGCGATGAATGTGCAGGCGCACGGCTGGCTGGTGGCGTTGCTGGGAAAACTACTGCCGCTCGGGAGAATCCATTCCAAGTCCATGCAGGAAGTGCTGGCGAATCTGGAGACGGAGGTGCAGCGGCGATGCGGGTAAGGACAGCGCGCTGCGCTGATCCTTGCGGATGGCCACCCAAAGACGCCGCAGCGCGGCGTCCCTACCTGACTCCCCCGATGGCGCGGAAGCACCGCCCTACTGCGGTGCGCGTTGCGCGCGGCGGTTTCCTGTACGACCCAAAGCTGCTATCCATTTCCCATGAACCTAGAAAAGGCAGTTGAGACCGCGAAATACACGAAACACGCGAAAGGCCAAGGCATTGCCAGAAACCATGGCGCCACTCAAAAGGTGATACTTCGCGGGACCAGAAATGAACCGTTTCGGCTTTTGTTTTCGTGTGGTTCGCGTGGTTCGCGGTCAATCTGAACTGCCGTTTTAAGGATGATTCAGCCGGAAGAATTGGTGGGCGGTGAGAGAGCCGAATGGTATCGGCTCACGCCCGCCCAACGCTGGTTGGAAAGCGAGAAACTTCGGCAAATCTATCTCGCGCTCGGAGGCTTGCCTGATCCTGAAGGCATCACCCTTGAACTAGATCTTGGCTCCCCTTTACTCAGAGCCTTTGTTTTCAACGGGGACTTCGTCTTTCAATTTGACGGCTTTTGTTTCAGAGGCGGGAAAGGGTATGTTTAATTCGCTGAGCAGGGCAACTGTTTGAAGATAGGATTGGGTGGCTTTTTGGTTCGAGTAGTCGGTAATCATCTGGATCGCCGGCTCCGGGTTGACTTCATAGCGTTTCAGTGCCTTCTCTTCAAATGTGTCCTGCGCCTTCAAGAGTGAGGTTTCCATGCTCTTTTTCCGGGCAAGCGCCACGGGGTATTTGGCGACGAAGTCCTGGTTGATGGCTGCCGAGAGGGCTTCAAAGTTCCAGTAGGCAAGGTCTTTCCGCATTTGATGGATATCCGCGGGGGGCGTGTAGTGGTCTTGCAAGGTGTTGAGATAACCTTTCTTTGCGTAGTTTTCAGGAACTTTGGTAGTGCCACAGTACCATGGAATAAAAGGTTGCACGTCACATCGTCTGGGGGCCAGCCACATGACCGTGCCTATGGCCACAGGCATCCAAGGCCGTGATTCGACCACGAAACTATAGATGGTTCCGCCGTTGCATATCATCCCTTCGTTCAGTTCATACGGGTTCCCCGTGGTGCAACTTTCGGTTCGGTCCATGCCTTGCATGCCCTGGCTATGGCCGGCCAGGAGCACCATGAGGTCTTGCTTGCTCACTTTCTTTTTGGGTTTGAAAGAGAACGGGAAGTTGTCATTTCTTTGGTAATCCTCGTCCAAGGCGCTGTAGGCGGACCAGGCTCTTCCGGTGTTGCCGCGGTTTTTGAGTGCTCCTTTCGCGGCATACGCGTTTCGGAAATTGAATCTGCCATCTCTCTCGGGATCATACCATCCCCGATGTTGGGCATACGAGATGAGGTCAGCTGAGCCGAGGTAGTTGTTGGTGTCCTGCAGGTCCATCTCAGCTATGGGATAGTAATTGGGCAGGATCATGACTTCGTCATCCGGCACTCGTGCCGCCGCCCATCGCCTGCCCTTGACGGCGGCAAGCACCCAGGCTTCATCTCGATCAGAAATGCAGTAGGATCTTCCCGAACCCTGGTAGCCAAATTGGACGATGAGGCTGCCGGCGATGCGGATTGCTTCCCGGGCGGTTTTCGCTCGCTGCGCCATAATGAGGCGCAGATCGTAGAGGATGCCTCCGTGGGAGGTGTCCGAGGTGTCTTCTCGCGAGCCACAGAAGTTGGAGCCGATACACACGCCGTATTCATTCATGAAGCTATCGGCGACTTCCATACCCGGCACTTCGATCCAGAGAAATTTGTGAGTCGTAGGTACTTGGGGGATCCTGCCACCGGATTGCAGCGTCTGTTCCGCGCCGGGGGGATAGTTCTTCCTGGGCTCGACGTAATAGTTCACCAGTTGAAATCCATCGTCGTCATTGTGCCCATAGAGCATAGTGCCTTCCACCGAGGCATTTTTGCCGACAAATACGGAGAAGCAGTTGTAGTCTGAGGGTCGAATCTCCTGGCCCAGACTGGTGAGCGAGGAAACGAACAGAAACAAAATACGGAGATTCTTCATCGGGCTATCCTTCATATATTACCTTCTCCTATCAGAACTCGCAGCCAAATGCAAAAGCCACGGCATGAGGCGGCCTTTCCAGATTGGTCAGGTCCCGAAGGCCAAGTATCGGCGTGGAACGAAGCGGCGGAAGCGGAGAACGCCGACGGGCCTAAGCGGCAGAGGGACCGTTCTTGCACGGAAGACGATCACACTCCGGCCGTGATTCTCCCTTTTCTATTGTCGGTATTCCAAAATATCTCCCGGCTGGCAGTCCGACGCTGCAATTCGCTTCCAAGGTTGAGAGCCGGATGGCTTTGGCGTTACCGTTTTTCAGGATGGAAATAATGGCCATTGTGATGCCCACTTTCCCGGTCAACTCGGTGACACTCATCTTCCGTTTGGCCAGCATGACGTCGATGTTCCTGCATGATTGCCAGGCGGCTCATCGATCCGGCTTCGCTGGCAACCGCCGGCTCGTCAACAGGCCGATGCAGCGCCCGCGGTCGCCGGGAGTCCCCGCTTTGCCCACCGCACAGTAGTAGAGATAAGAGGTGTTGTTGGCGGGATTGTGAACCAGCGAAATCTTATGGGCATATTGGCGATCCAATCCACCCGGGTGACCGCCCGCCTGGTAGAGCGGCTCCGGATGGGACGTCCAGTGCTGCAAGTCGTGCGAGAAGGCAGCCATGATGTGGGCGCCGCCTTTGCCGACGCCGAAATAAAACATGACCCAGTGGTCACCATCGCGGAACACCTTGCCGTCGGAGCAGAATGATTCGTCATAACCGCCGGGGCGAACGCGGACGATGGGATTGCCGGGGTAACGTTTCCAATCCAACAAGTTGGTCGAGGTGGCGCCGCCCATCTGCTCGGTGCCGCCGTTGGCCGCGTTGTAGAAGTTATAGAACCGGCCCTCCTGCTCGACCAACCACGGCTGGTAGATGCAGTCTTTTTCCCAGTCACCGCAGTCGGGATCCTGCACCGCGAGAATAGGCCCCTGCTTGGCCCGGCGCCAGGTCAGCCCATCCTCGCTCACGGCCACGCCCTCGTAGCCAGGCCGCAATTCGTAGCCACCCTGACGCGGGTAAGCGCCGTAAAGCGTCCAAAATTTCCCATCCCGCTGCTTGAGCACACGTGGCGCATTGAGGGCGTAGGACTCGTAGAGGAACGCGCCGATGACGCAGCCGCCGTGGTCAAATTCGTTGGTGGGCCCGAAGCCCATGGCGAGCCGCGGATGCGTCCATTGCAGCAGGTTCGTGCTCTCGGACACAAAGCTGTTGTAGCCCTGGCCATTGAAGCCGATGTAACTCATGAACCATTTTCCCGGTTGACCGGGAATCTGATAAACCGTTGGCACATCGAAGTTCCGGAAATTCTCGTAGCCGGGAATCTTGAGATCCGAAGGGATGATCGGTTCCGGATAATAATGCCAGCCCCGGTACGGCGCGGACCAGATATCAAGGGTGGCCCGGTCGAGTGGCGCGGCCCCTTCCGAGGCGGCATGCGCGGCGGAAAGGCTGGAGCGGATCATGAGCAAACCGATGGCCACGATGCGCAACCACCGTTTGCTGTCGTGAGAGGACCAACCGTGTGCCGGGAGCGAGCGCGCCGCGCATTGGTTCACGGCATGAACCCCGAGATCGTAGCCACCGACGTGAGGAGGTGGACATGGCTGCAATCCCCCGCACGTCATCTCTTCAACCCGGTGGCCGGAGCGCCCGTCTCCGATCCGGCGCGATAACTCAGCGACACCCAATCCCTCCGACCTCCAGGCAGGCGCGCGGCCCGCCGTCCGCCGGCGGTATCCGAAGCTCCGCCGGGGGCATCCAACTCGCATGCGGTGGTAGCGGTCAGTCATTGTAAACAAAGCTCCAACCAATGCCGCGCTGATGATCCGGCTTGTCCCGCGTAACGAAAAACCAGGCCACATGGCCATCCACGAAGGTGACGTTGCCAGCGCCCAGCCGGCTGGCATGATGCCAGTAAGTTTTCTGGAAAATGGGCATCCCGATGAAATGGAGATTGAAGGAGTAATCGTTCACCAAAATGATCCGGCTGGGATTGCGGATCGCGCTCTGCCGTTTCCGATACAACCCCTTCACATCGTCGTTGTCGTTGGCGCTGGAATTGTAAAGGTAACTGGAGCCGAACGTGTCGAAGACGGTTGGCTTGCGGTCGTTGTCCCAACCGGCTCGCAGCGCGCCGTTATCGCCCGGACATTTGAATACCCGTTCCACGCCGTCGGAATTGGTGGTGACCGTTCCATCCCGGCCAATGTAGGGATTCACGAGCCGCAAGTTGCCGGTGTATTCCGTTCCCTGCTTGCCGCCATAGTTGTAATAGGTCGCCACCGAGCCGGCGGAGAAAGTCGCCGAGGCGGAGGCCGAGGGGAGGAAATCGCCAGCCTCGTTGGCATACAGCAGGCAGGCCACTCCCTGTTGTTTGAGGTTCGACAAACACTGGGTTCGCTTGGCCTTGTTCTTCGCCGTCGCCAGCGCCGGGAGCAACATCGCAGCGAGGATCGCAATGATGGCAATCACCACCAGCAACTCGATCAGCGTAAAGCCGGACGGTCCGCGCCGCGGCGGTGGGCTAGCCGTCCTTGCCTTGTCGGGTTGCGGTGCCATGTAAATCTCAGCACACAATAGGAATTGCGACCCAAAACAAAAGCAATATGATGGTGCAATCCAATGCAAACTGCGCCGCTCCCCCAGCGTCCGCCACTGGACCACGAATCCGTGGGCCGGGTCCGGGCTCTGCCCCAGCCCGCGGCCCCCGCCCAAATCCACTTTCAAGCGGATCACTGATTCACCAATCAACCAACTCAGATCCCAAGATAGCCATGCGAACTTCATTTCTCCTGATCCTTGCGTTGTTGGCGGCCGGCCCAGCTTGGGCGGCGGAAATTGAACTGACCTTGCAGACACGCGACCCGGCCACTGGACAAATCCTGCTCAAAACCGAGAAAGTGGACCCGAAACATGTCGCCGTCATTGCCGTGGATGTCTGGAACTTTCACTGGTGCAAGACGGCGACAATGCGCGTGGATGCCTTCGTGCCGCGCATGAACAAGGCGCTCGATGCCGCGCGCGCGCTCGGCATGACGGTCATGTTGTGCCCCAGCGACGTCGTCGATAACTACGTCGGCTACCCGCAACGGGAAGCCATCTTCGCCTTGCCAAAAGTGGTGGTCCCGTCCGTGGTGAACGTCACGTGTCCGCCCGTGCCGGATGCCGGGGGCTGCGCCTGCGGTCGCGAGCGCTGTGGCGGGAACTACGGTTGGGACGGCATGCACCCGGCGCTGCGCATTGCCGAGGCCGACCTGATGCCGGACACGCAGGCCGAGGTTTATGCCGTCTGCAAGAAGTACGGGCTGACGCATCTCATTTACGTCGGCTTTCACACCCAGGTCTGCCTGCTCGGCAAGCCAATGGGATTGAAAGCCATGAAATCTGCCGGCCTGCAATGCGTGCTGGCGCGCGACATGACGGATGCGCATCCCGGCTACGACCCGGCTCGAAATTTCACACCGGACCTCAACACCGAGCAAGTGGTTGAGCACTTCGAGAAGCACCTGGCGCCCACCATCAGTTTCCAGGCGGAACTGACGAAGCGGGGCAAGTGGGACGCGGACTGGGTGGTGGACCCGGTCCGGATCACACCGTGGGGAACGCCAATGCGCCCGCATTTGTTCGAAGAATCCGTCACGGTGACGCTCACAACGCCGCTCCAGCCAGAGGCGGAGATTCGCTACACGCTGGATGGCTCCGCGCCAACGGCGGTTTCGTCGCTCTACACCAAACCGTTCGTCGTCACGGATTCAACCCGGCTGCGTGCCGCGGCCTTTCGCGGCGGTCGGCCGGTTTGCCTGGAGTCCGAGGGTTCCTTTGCGCGCCTGGGGCCGATGCCGCCCGCGCCGGAGGTAGCCATCGGCGACTTGAAGCCGATCCGCAGCGTCGGCTTTGGCCATAGCTACGGCGGGCAGGTTCGTTACTCGGGAAACACCCAAGCGCCGCAAAAAGACAAATCGAATCTGGGCAAGGAGCTGAGGATCAACCGGAAGACTTACCAACAAGGCATGGGCGTGCACGCCCCGTGCGAACTCATGTATGAACTCAAGCCGGAGTACAAGCGCTTCGTCGCGCTGGCGGGCGCCGATGAAAACCTGGTCAGCATCAGCAACGGCTCAAACCTCGCCAAATTTCCGAGCGTGGTTTTCAAGGTATTCATTGATGGCAAAGAGGCGGCCGCGAGCCCCGTGATGCGCGTGTTGTCACTGGCGTGGCGGTTCGACGTGCCAATCCCCGAGGGCGCGCGGATGATCAGTCTCGTTGCCATGGATGCCGGGGATGGCTCGCGGGAAGATTTCGCAGATTGGGCCCAAGCGGGATTTGTGACGAAATAAAGCGAGGGGGGCAAACCGCAGACGCCGATCGCCATCAACCCTACCAAAGAACCGCAGCGCCTCCTCTCCCCGTCCCTCTCCTCCATTCCGAATGGAGGAGAGGGTGGCCGCAAGCCGGGAGAGGAGGCATCCGTAGGAGGCATCCGTGGTTCTGGGGTTCAAAGTGCGAACTTTGACTTGTGAAATTCTCTCCCCAACCGCGCTAAACTGGCCCGAGCGCTTATTGCCGCGGGCTCACCATTTCAGCGGCACGTTGTTTGTCCGCCGGAAGGCCTGGTGCCATTGGAGATCCCATAGCCCGCTGACTTTGACGAGCCGCGCCGAACCATCCACGAAGCTCACTTGAATCGCGAGATTATGGCGGTCCAGACAAAACCGGGCCATGTCGTAAGACCACTGCATGGGATTGGTCCGATTCCAATCGCGGGTGGGGGCCGGCAGACCTTCGGTCGCCCCGCTGGCCAGATCAAAGGGATTGCCGCCATACCAGGCGCAATCGGCAAACACCGGCACGAGGGATGGCAGTTTCACATTCGCGACCTTCACCCACTGCCAGCCCGGTTGCCCGCGCCAACCGGCCCAACCCGGGGGCAGCGAATTGATCCAGTGATTGATGCCATAGCTGCCGTAGTCGCCTTTCCGGAAATACCCCATGGCCTTGTTGCTGTCATCGTATCCCCAGAACTGGACGTTGTTTCCATAACCCGAGGCGGTGGGCTGGGTCGCCGTGGGGCAGAGCCGGAATTTTCCGTCCTTCCCGTACATTTCCTGTAATTGCAGCATCCAGGTCCCTTCCACCGTCCCGCCATTTTCGGTCATGTAGGTTTCCTTGTTGTCGCCCGTGTAGAGCGTCACGAACATGGACCACTGGCGCAGGTTGGAAATGCAGTTGACCGCCTGGGCCTTGGCCTTCGCCTTGGACAACGCCGGCAGCAGCATCGCCGCCAGGATGGCGATGATGGCGATGACGACGAGCAATTCGATCAGGGTGAACGCCGTTTCCGGCGCCCGGCTTCGAGCACTCACGGGGCATTTTTCGGAATCATTCATGGTCGGTGCGGCATGGCATCGAACCCGCGAACGTTTATGGCCTTCGGTTCTCAGGGGCGAAACTTCAATGAATTCAACACCGTGGCGGACGCCAATTTGGGATCAAAATCCACGGAGTCCTGATAGAAATAGGCGATGCGTTGCCCGGTCCACGTGGCCCCCCAGCTATGGAGAAAGAACATCTGGCTGGCTTTGAACCAATGGGCCGAGCCGTCCGTGAATACCTGGTTGCCACCCACCGGCACATTGTTTCGCCCGCGGTGTGGCGGCATGTCCTTGAACGCCGTGACGCGACCGCCGCCCCACTGATCGTCGATTTTCATTGTGGCGTCCGCCGCCAGCACCCAACCGGCGCGGGCCTGGGAAACTTTGACGGGACTTCGCGACGGAAAATTTCCGGCGGGATTCATCCAGGTTTCAATCCCGCCAAAATATTGAAAGCCGAGTTCCCACGAATCAAAATCGCGTTCGTATTGGGGAAAGGTGGGCCGGTTGGGGCAGGTCCAAACCTGGTTCCCGGTGGGGGCGTTGGAAAACATGACGAGACCAACGGTCTTCGCCGCCTGCTGATCCAGATGATCCAGGGCGATCTGGACCATGGCCTGGCGGGCGATGAAAAGCTTGTCCGCGTTGTCGCCGGCGTAGATGGTGCAGCCGATGGCGACCTGCCGGAGATTATTGAGGCAGCCAGCCCGTTTGGCCTTTTCCTTGGCTTGACTCAAGGCCGGCAACAACATGGCCGCAAGGATGGCAATAATGGCAATCACCACGAGCAACTCGATCAACGTGAAAGCCAGGCGTGGCGGCCGCGCAATGGCTCGGGTCGAAGTTGACTTGCATCGATGCATGGGCTTGGACCGATTACCGCAAAAAAACTGAATGAGGTCGAGCCTAAATCAGCGGAGATTTGGCTCCTCGTTTCCCGACTCGGATTGCAAATTCAGCGGCAGTTTCACTACCTGCGTGGACCCGCCGTCCGTTCGGCCAGCCAGATATAGTCATTCGGCGAAGGCGTGGTCAGGGGCCAGAATTTGGCCCCCAAAGTGGCCGCGTCACGCCATTTGTGAATCTCGGCATGTCCGTCCGCAAACGAAAGCGCCCCGGCGCCGGCATGATAAGACGCGGGACAATCATCCATGATGCCATTGGCGGGCAATTGGGTCGTCCCGATCGGCAAATAGTGCATTAGCAAGCCATCATTGATGATCGGGCATTCGTCCGCAAAAACGAAGCGCATGTCCGGACGATCGATTTGACCGAGTTTGTGGTAGGTCCGCCAGGTTTTCGCGCGGTCTTGAACTTCGACCCAGTCCGAGCCGTCGGAGTATCCGCCCATGAAGGCGTTCATGGCAATGGTTCGCACGCGGGGCTGCCGGTTGCCAACATCCACGGTGGGATCACCGGGGCATTTGAAAAGTTTTGGATTCTGAAAATACGGCCCCATCAACGCCCTGGAAAAAAGGGCGGTATTGGTGTTATCCGGAGTGCTGACCTGATATTGCAACCATCCGGCGCACCAGCTCTTGGTCAAGTCGGTCTCAAAAACGGTGTTGAATGGCAGACGGTCGTTGGCGTCGTGGATGTACATCTGCCAGGCGAACATCACTTGCCGCAGGTTGTTCATGCATTGCGTTGCTTGGGCCCTCGTTTTGGCTTTGGTGAGTGCCGGCAGCAACAGTGCCGCCAGGATGGCAATGATCGCAATGACAACCAGGAGCTCGATCAAGGTAAAACCCTGCTGCCACCAGGGTGTCGGCGACACCTTTGTGCGGATCATGGCAGTCGTTCTCACAAGCAATACGTTCGGGCGGGAAGTTGTTTTCGTAGAGTTATCGCCGGCAGGCTAAGCCGCGCGGGTAAATGGATGAAAGTGCTTTTCAAAAAACAAACCGGGGTCAGGGATCAATCCTGGCATCCAACGCTGGTAGAACCGTCCAGGCGACTTCCAGATGCGGTTTGTGGTCATAGTTCCAGCGGCGCCGCCACATTTGATTATTTGCATTGATCACGTCGGTGCGCCGGACGGATTCGGCGTGGCCATCGCAGAACATGAGGCTGGTGCGGCGCTGGTGACGGTTCGAAGGCCACTCCTCGCCGATGCTGTTGTTCCCGATGGCCACGGGGTCAATATTGGCATCCCAGCTCCCATCCGGTTTGCTGTCGCCCAGCATGATCATTTCCGTGGGTTTCACCACCTGGCTTTCCTTCCGCTCCTTGGCCGGGTAGGCCCCGACGTCGCCACCCAGACCCAGATTTTGCGCGATATCCAATCCCCAATCATTGATGCCATAGGAGAATCTGGCCGCGGAAGTGATGAGGAAACTATTATTAAGGCTGGGGTTGAGCTTGAGATCCCAGGCACTGGCGGGGCTGGCGGTCGGGCAATGGAAAATTGTCCGATTGGTACCCAGCACGCTGAACAAACGATCCGGCCAGACGTAGAAGCTGCCATTGCCATGCGCGCCAGGGTATTTCCCGTTCTCGTTCACATAAATAAGCGTGGCCAACCCGATCTGCTTCAGGTTATTCAAACAGGCGGTTTGGCGGGCCCTCGCTTTCGCCTTCGACAAAGCGGGCAATAACATCGCGGCCAGAATCGCAATGATGGCGATGACGACCAGTAATTCGATCAGCGTAAAGGCCGCCTTCCGGCGACGATTACGCGACGGCGTGGGGAAGACAAAGGCGTGGACCGGATCGTTACAGCCCCGACGACGGTGAGCAGGCGTCGCGAAGCTTTGCGGCTGGCAGTGCTTCAACCGATCTTCACCGCGGCCCGTTGACCTGGCTCGCACCAAAGCGTTGACCGCTGGATCAAGAATTTTGGCGCGCGCTAGCATGTCCGAAATTCAAGGTGGATTGGGCGTTTGATTCCTGGTGGGCAAAAGCCAACCACCGCCGCCTCAATTCTTGGCCAAACCCGGTTTGAATTTGCGATGCCAGGTCAGCCGCCAGAGGTCGCGGGCCTTGTACTTGCGGGAAGAACCGTCCAAAAAGGCCAGTGTCGTCCCGCCGCCATGCCGGTCGAGGGTGAAACGCGCCATGTAATAGGTCCAGGCACTGTTGAAATAGCCCACCGGGTCATTCAAATCTTTGGCCAGACGATCGGTGTCGAGCGGCCACCCGCCGTCACCCCAGACACAGTCCGCCAGCCCCGGCACCTCTTCCAAGCGCAGACTGGAGTCGAGCTTGGGGATGTACTCCTTGCCGTCCGGATAGAAACCTTCCAGCCAGTTGTTCATACCATAACCATAATTGGCTTTGACGGTGCGCCCCTGCACCACGGTATCGTACCCCCACCCCCGGCGGGCGGTGCCGTATGCTTGATCCGTCATCTTTGATTGCTTGGCCCCCTCGGAGGTCGCAGGGCAAACGATGATCCGATCCACCTGGCTCACGTAGGGCGCAAAAAAGCTCCACCAGCCCCGGTGATCGGGCGTGCTGTGCCATCCGCCAATGTTGCGAAAGTTGTTATCCTGGGCATACATCTGCCAGGCGATCGCCGCCTGGCGCATGTTGGAGATGCACGCCGAGCCTTGCGCGGCAGCCTTGCCCCGCGAAAGGGCCGGTAACAGCATCGCCGCGAGGATCGCAATGATGGCGATCACCACCAGCAATTCAATCAGCGTAAAGCCGGTCGCACCGCCGGATGGTTTGGATCTCGGTTTCATATTTCAACGACCGGAATCTGCGTTTACGGCCGTGCGGTCGGGACTCGCCAATTCCTTCTGGTCCGGGTTTATGCCGGCAGTTTTCGCCTGGGCGGTCCGGGTGTCAAGCGGCTTGTTCATCAGCGCGAGAGCGCTGCCAATCGTCTGGCCTCCGCGAGTTTATTCCCCCCTCCATTCCGGCTCAAAACGCGGCGCGATATACCTTCAATGAATCCGCTGCCTGGGTATCGTCGCCCGGGGTCAGACCGAATTCACGGCTGCGCAGGGTTGAAGCTTTGCGGTATTCGGCATGGCCATCGGTAAAGAGAAGGTTGCCACCGCGCGTGTGGATGATGCTGTAAAGCTGAATGCCATAGGTCAGCCGGTCCTGCCACCAAGTGTACGTGGACTTGCCGTTATCCACGGCGGTATTGAGATTCCACGGGCGGAGCGTGCAGACGTTGATGTCCCACAAGGTTTCCTGGAGGAAGACGATGTCCGCCGGTCTGGGCACCGCGGTCAGTTTGCGCCCCATCACCACCGCATTGCCCATGAAGGACGTGTGGCTGTTGGTGGTCGGCCCCTCGCCGGGGTTGGGCGAGGGTTTCGCGCTCGGGCAAACGAACACCTTGTCGGTGCCCATGAGCGGGCGGAGCAGCTTCAGGTAGGAAGGTTGCGGGTTAACCGCAAAATCGAGCACCTGGCTGTCGGTCACCGGCAACCGCTGATAATCCCCCTCATACACCATCAAGCCCAGGCCAACCTGGCGCATGTTGTTCAGACAACTTATCCGCAGCCCCTTCTCCTTGGCTTTCGCCAGCGCCGGGAGCAACATCGCGGCGAGGATCGCGATGATGGCAATCACGACCAGGAGTTCGATGAGGGTGAAGCCCATTCCGCGACCGATCGAGGCCGGCTTCGGCGGAAGACGGCCGTGCCGTAATCGCAAATTGCCGTGCGTCGGCGGCAACGACGCAACAACGTCATGACGCACGCCAACTGACGGACCTTGCCTGGTGAACGGGGCGGCGAAGCGAGGGGTTTTTTCAGGCCACGCGTTCATGAATTCGTTCCGGCTGTACACTTCGATGCTGATGCGCCATGGTACGGTGTTGTTGGCATGAACTGATCGGCAGCTGAATTCCTGGCTCACGGCCCGCCGTCTTTTGTCCGGGGATTGTACCAGGCGTCGTTGGGCCCATCGAACGCCGGCGGGTTCGGCCAGACGGCGGTGCCGGCGTACTGCCGCGTGAACCATTTGGCAAACTTCAGCATGTAAGCGCGACCGGAAAGATCGCCAAAAGTTGCCACCCCGCCCACATTCTCGGTCTGATTGCGGGCCTTCCGGCTGTTGGTATGCCGTTGGGAAATCCCCTCGAAAGGGTGGCTGCCCACGTCGTTGAAGTTGTACTGCTCCATCTCGGCAGGCGCTTCCCACATGAGCATGCCGGTGGGGCGCAGCGTCGAAAGCTTGAAACGCGACATGGCACCATCCTGCTCGACGCTGTCGAACGCGATCGTGGAGCCATTCCAGAGATAGCTCGTGATTTTGATGTTCCGGCGGGCGTAATCCTGGGCCGCCTTTCCCGTCGCACGTTCCGTAAAATCCCTGGGACAGGTGAGCACGCGCTCATTACTGATGTAACTCCCAAGCTGGCTGCGTTTGAAATAGGCGATCTGGTTCGTCCAGATGGCGTTGTCGGCTTTGCCCTCCCCATTGGGCATGCCCTTGGCCGTACACCAGGAATCACGGAGGGCGCAATCGCCCCAACTCGCGTACGGAATGTAATCATTGTTGTCACCCGCAAAAAGCGTCGCGGCGATGATGACCTGCCGGATATTGTTGAGGTCGTTGGCGAGCAGGGCGCGATCTTTCGCTTTCGTCAAGGCGGGCAAAAGCATGGCCGCCAGGATGGCGATGATGGCAATTACCACCAGGAGTTCAATCAACGTGAATCCCCCCGCCCCCGGAAGTCGTTTCGCTCTCGGTCTCATGAAGTAATAATGAAATCCCGGCCTTTGAACGACTCGGTCAGGCACGGTGAGATTTGGTTTAGTTCCGGGCTTATGGGAGCACTTTTCGCCGAACCTCCGCAGCTGTCAAGCAGATTGGCGAATGCGGGTGATTTGGCCGACTATTCGGCACGGTCAGGAACTTTCGCACCAGCGAATTTCCCGTCCGTACGGCGAATGCGATAACCGCCCGTCAAGCCCGGCTCCGCCTCACGGCAAGCTCGGCCGGGGATGAACGCAACCGCCTTTCATTTTCCCAGCCGCCATGATCCTGGCCCCCTCCGGGCTGAATTTTTGAAACCACTCCTCCTTTTCAACCGCGCTGACGAGAATCTCTCCTGGTCTTTTCTCCAGGGCAAAACCGATCCCGGCTTCGCCACCGGAGCGTCGCATTTCCTCCGCCACTTCGTGCCGCGCCCCCGGGGTCAATTTTTCCAGAAAGGCGATGAAGTTGGTCGGCGGGGAGGCGGCGTCACAGGTGAAAACATGGGCGCGAACGCCAGTGGCGGGACCCGACTTGGTATCGATCGGCGGGACGCTCAAATCGGAAGCCGGAAACAGCCGGGCAGTTTTCAAGTCGTAAAACCACAGTTCACCCGGGGGGCGTTTATCGGCTTCCATCACCCGGCGAATCAGGAAGGCCACCGGAATGGCGACTCCCAGCAGCGCCAACAGCACACCCAGTCTTGGCCAGCGATCAAGCAGTTTGCGCATTGGGCAGCGGGTTACGGCAAGGTGGCGTTGGGGGGCAGCGATTGGCTGAAGTATTCCCACCAATCAAAATTGACCGGATCGTTGGAACTCGCCGCCCCCGTGCTCCGGGCAACGCGACGGGCCGGGTCGCGATACCAGGCCGCATGCCCATCCGCATACGCCACGTTGTAGCCGGTCCTATGGCCAAAATCGCCGGCCCCCAGTACAAACAAATCGGAACTGACCGCCCTCAGCTTCAAATCCGTCAGTGAGTAATGCCGGGTGAAATCTGCCACGTGCATATAGACATAGGAATTGTTTATTCCGTTGCCGCCGCCGGTGGTGTGCACCGGAAAGTTCTTTTGCCAACCATAAGGGCCGTCATAGGTCAAGTTGGCGTGTTTCATCGAGGGACAGTAAAAAACCAGCGGATTGGATAGATACCGCGGATAAAGCCGGCCCATCCCATTCAAGGTGGCGATGGCCTCGGCCTGGTTTTTCGGCAGCAAGCCATCGGGCGAGAGGGAATAGGAGAAGGTTCCGCGCGCGGGCAGCCGGTCGTTGTGGTCACCGGCGTAGAGGGCAATCGCTATGGCCTGCTGCTTCAAGTGGTTCAAGCATTGGGTTCGCCGGGCCTTCTCCTTGGCGGAGCTCAAAGCGGGCAGGAGCATGCTGGCCAGGATGGCGATGATTGCAATCACCACGAGCAGTTCGATCAGCGTGAAAGCCGCTCGCCTGCGGAGATGCATCAATCCAGCCTTCATGAATTACCACTCGAAGGTTCCGGGGCGACTTGCCTGCGCCAAGTGATCTGGGTTGCCCGCGGGAACGGGGGCAGTCTTGGCCAATCATTTTCCAGTGTCAAGCCGCTTGCCCGCTGGCGCATCTTGCCATTGATTCCTGCCTTGGTTCGCGCAAGACTCACGGCTTCATGAACCAGACCCCATGCTCGATGGTGCTTGCCGGAGTGATTCTCTGTTCACCCGTCGCGGCACTGGCCGATGCCATCACGTTGCATGCCCGTTCGGTCAAGCGGTCCAACCCGGAGAACTCGGTCCCTGAATTCGTCGCGACGCAGTTGCAGTGGGAAGCAACCCGCACCGCCGTCGTGATCTGTGACATGTGGGACAAACACCATTGCCCCGATGCCACCGAGCGGGTCGGCGAAATGGCCCCCCGCATGAACGAGGTCATCAAGGCCGCGCGAAGCAAGGGAATGCTGATCATTCATTGCCCGAGCGACACGCTGGGTTTCTACAAAGATCATCCGGGCCGGAAACTCGCCCAGGCGGCGCCTAAGGTGGAAACCAAGATCCCGCTGCAAGGTTGGTGCTCGCTCAATGGCGTGAAGGAGCCGGCCTTGCCTATCGACGACTCGGACGGCGGTTGCGACGGGTGCCCGGAGTGCCCCGGCTATGGCGCGTGGAAACGACAGCATCCCGCCCTGGAAATCATGGACGGCGACGCCATCACCGATTCCGCCGAGGCCTTTCACCTGATGCGCCAGCGCGGCATCACCAATGTGATCGTCATGGGAGTCCATATCAACATGTGCGTGCTCGGTCGTCCCTTCGCCATCCGCCAGATGGTGGCGCAGGGACAGAATGTTGTGCTCATGCGCGATCTCACCGATTCGATGTACAACCACCGCATGCCGCCTTACGTCTCCCATTTTCGCGGCACGGAACTGGTGGTCGAGCACATCGAGAAATACTGGTGTCCGAGCATCACCAGCGCCGACTTCCTGGGCGGCGAACCTTTCCGTTTTCAGGGTGACGTCAAGAAGCGGATCGCGATCATCATCGGCGAAAACGAGTATCACACCTGGGAAACGCTCCCCGCATTTGCCCGGAAGGAACTGGAGTGGCGCGGCTACCAGATCTCGTATGTGTTGGCTTCCCCGACCGATGGGGATCCAAACTTCAAGGACTTCGAAGCGATTCGCGACGCGGACCTGGTCGTCGTGAGCGTCCGGCGACGCACGCCTCCCAAGGCGATGATGGAACTGCTGCGCACCCATGTGGCAGCGGGCAAACCGGTGGTGGGCATTCGCACTGCCAGCCATGCGTTTGATGCGGCGCCCGGCAGAGCGGCCTTCGCCTCGTGGTCCAGTTTCGATGTGGATGTCTTCGGCGGCCATTATGAAGGCCACTACGGCAATAAGCCGCCGGCCGCACCGCACACCATCGTTGAAACGGTCGGTTCCAATGCCGCCCACCTTGTGCTGACCGGAGTAAAATCCGGCCCCTTCCGTGTCACCTCGCACCTCTACAAAAACCGCAATCTGAACGCCAACACGGTTCCGCTTTTACAGGGCCGGGTCGAAGGCAAAGATACGGTTGAACCCGTGGCCTGGGTGAACACCAGCCAGGATCGGCGGGTATTCTACACCTCGCTTGGCAATCCGGAGGACTTCCAGCTGCCCGCCTTCCGTCGCCTGCTGCTCAATGGCATTCTGTGGTGTCTCCACGATCCGCTGCCACCACCCAGCCCCGAACCCGTGGATTACGCGGGCACCTGGCAGACGATGCCAGTTCCTGGAACGTGGGAGGACAACTCGGAAGGCCGGCTGGCGCGTTACGACGGCATCGCCTGGTATCGTTGCCGGGTTGAAATCCCTGCCAGTTGGCGGGGGCAGGAACTGCGACTCCAGGTGAATGATGTGGATAACGCCCACGAGGCCTTCGTCAACGGGAGCAAGGTCGGGAGCGCGGGCAGTTTTCCGCCCAACTACACCAACGCCTTTACCACCAAGGGCGATTATCCAATCGCCGCGAGTCTGACCACGCACGAGCGAGGCTTGTGGATCGCCCTCCGGGTCTACGACAACGATGGCCGGGGCGGTTTCAAGGGGGCGGCCCCGTCGGTCCATCGGGGCAATGAATCCATCAAGCTCAATGGCAGATGGGATTTCCGGACCGGTGATGACCCGGCGTGGGCGAAGTACGACGCCACGCGCTCCCCGGCGACCATCGTTTTCAGTCAACCCCAGGCAACTCCGCCGCCACCTGCGGCTCCAGCCACTCCAGCCGCGCCCGCGGTGGATCTGCCACAGGAAGCGAAAGCGCCCGCCCTCAGTCCAAAAGCCGCCGCCGCGAGCTTTCAAGTCGCCGACGATCTGGAGTGGGAACAAGTCCTCGCCGAACCGCTGATCACCCAGCCGGTATTCCTCAACTTTGATGAGCGCGGACGAATGTGGGTGGTGGAGTATCGCCAATACCCCTGGCCCGCGGGCTTGAAAATGGTCAGCCGCGACAGCGTGTGGCGCGCGGTTTACGACCGGGTGTCACCTCCGCCGCCCAACCACTTCAAAGGCGCCGACCGAATCACGATCCACGAGGACTCCGATGGCGACGGGACCTTCGATCGCCACAAGACCTTCCTCGACGGGCTCAACATCGTCACTTCCGTGGAACGAGGGCGCCGCGGCATCTGGGTCTTGAATCCACCCTATCTGCTTTTCTATCCGGACGCGAACAACGACGACGTGCCCGACGGGGATCCCGAAGTCCGCTTGTCGGGATTCGGCCTCGAGGACACCCACAGCGTCGCCAACTCGCTGCGCTGGGGGCCCGATGGCTGGCTCTACGGTGCCCAAGGCAGCACCGTCACCGCAAATATTCTGGTGGCTGGAGCCGACGGCAAAGCGAAGAACCCAAAACCAATTTACTCGCAGGGCCAAAACATCTGGCGTTATCACCCGGACCAAAGGATTTATGAAGTGTTCTCCGAAGGCGGCGGCAATGCGTTCGGGTGCGAGATTGACAGCAAGGGCCGGACGTTCTCCGGTCACAATGGCGGCGACACGCGCGGGTTTCACTATTTGCAAGGCGCCTATTTACAGAAGGGTTTTGAAAAGCATGGGCCGCTTTCGAACCCGTATGCCTTTGGTTACTTCCCGCCCATGCCGTTGGGCAGTGTTCCCCGCTTCACGCACAACTTTGTCATTTACGACCATGGCGCTTTGCCGGCGCGCTTCGAGGGCAAACTTCTCGGCGTCGAACCCATCCAGGGCCGAATCGTGGAAAGCGAAGTCATCCCTGACCGGTCCTCCTTCCGCAATGTGGACCTCTCGCGTCCAGTGACCAGCGATGATCGTTGGTTTCGCCCGGTGGACATCAAGGTCGGCCCCGAGGGCGCGGTTTACGTCTGTGACTGGTATGACCAGCAGGTAAACCATTATCGCAATCATGAGGGTAAGATGGACACCAACAACGGGCGGATTTACCGGCTTAGGTCCAAAGTCCAAAGTCCAAAGTCCAAAGCCCAAAGCCCGGAGGATTTGTCGAAACTCGAATCCAGCCAGCTTGTTCAACGCCTGGCACACTCGAATCGCTGGGTTCGCCAGACGGCCTTGCGCCTGCTGGCCGACCGGCACGACGCGTCCATCATACCGGCGTTGTCCGCGACGCTGCACCGGAGTTCGGGCCAGGCCGCGCTCGAAACACTCTGGGCCTTGAATCTCAGTGGCGGACTGACCGAGGCCGAAGCGCTCAAGGCTCTGGACCATTCCGATCCGTTCGTGAGGCTCTGGACGGTGCGTTTGGTGGGTGACACCCAACACGTATCGCCGGCAGCGGCCGGAAGGCTGACGGCAATGGCAGAGAAAGAGCCCAACCTTGAAGTGCGGAATCAACTCGCCGCCTCGGCCAAACGGCTCCCGGCGGCAGATGGTCTCGCCGTGGTCCGGGCCCTGGCCATGCGCACGGAGGATGCGAACGACAACCGGATGCCGCTGCTCCTTTGGTGGGCCATCGAAGCGCAATGCGAAGATCATCGCGACGCGGTGCTCCAGCTTTATTCCGACCCCGCCTTCTGGCGCAGCCCTTTGGTGCAAACCCATCTACTGGAACGAACCGCCCGCCGGTTTGCCCAGGCCGGATCTCGCCGGGATTTATTGACCTGCGCGCGGCTCTTTGAACTCGCGCCCTCCGTGGAAAGCAGCCGTCGGCTCATGACGGGTTTTGAAGCCGCGTACAAGGGCCGCACGCTGGCCGGACTCCCCGACGAACTGGTCAAGGCCATGGCTCGCGACGGCGTCGGCTCGGCCGCTTTTGCGCTGCGCCAGGGGGATCCCAAGGCGATCCGCAAAGCGCTCCTGGTGGTGCCCGACGAAACCGCCTCCCGCGCGGAGCGCATGGAGTACCTCGGGGTGATGAGCGAGGTCAAAGTTCCGGGGGCCGTGCCGGCATTGAGCAAAGCCTGCCGCGGAGTTTACAAGGACGATGCGCTGCGAAAAGCGATCCTGTCGGCATTCCAAAACTATGATGACCCGGCCATCGCCGACGTGATCCTGAGTGTGTATCCCGCGCTGGGCCGTGAGTCGCTTCCGACCGCGCAAACCTTACTCGCCAGCCGGCCGACCTGGGCCTTGAAGTTCGTCCAGTCTATCAACAGCAAAGGGATTTCATGGTCGGGTTTTGGCATCAAGCCGGAGACCATCCCGCTGAACATCGTCCGCAAGTTGAAGCAGCAGCGGAGTCCCGAGCTACAGGCGTTGCTGGAGAAAATCTGGCCCAACACCGGCAGTCCCACCACAGCGGAAATGGAGACCAAAATCCATCAGTTGGCCGGCGTGATCCGAAGCGGCAACGGCGACCCGTATTCGGGCCGGACGCTCTTTCAAAATACCTGCGGCAACTGTCACAAGCTTTTCGGGCAGGGCGCGGAAGTGGGCCCGGACCTCACCGTTTACAATCGGGCGGATTTGGAATCGATGCTCCTGGCAGTCGTCAATCCCAGCGCCGAGATTCGCGAAGGGTTCGAGAACTACTCGGTGGAGACGAAGGACGACCGGTCGCTGTCCGGCTTTCTGGTGGAGCAGGATGATAAGATCATCGTGCTCCGCGGCTTGGACAACCAAAACGTGACCCTGGCCCGGGCGGACCTGTTGGAACTTAAACCCGCCGGCATGTCGCTGATGCCCGTGGGCTTGCTCGATGCGTTCAACGACCAGCAAACCCGCGACCTGTTTGCCTATTTGCGCAGCACCCAACCCCTCGTGGGCGAACCACCCCGCACAGCAGCAAATCGCTGATGCACTGATCCAAAAAATCCGGCGATGGACCACGCCCCGTCAGGGAGAATTCCGCTTAAGGCATTCCCCCGGCCCTATGTGAAAAGTTGCATTTGAGCGGAAAGGGCGGTTATATGCGGCCTGTCCCATTGATTCATGCGAGCAGACCCTAACAATTCCTGCCTCCGATCGCCGCTGGCGCGCCTGGGGTTCACGCTGATTGAACTGCTGGTTGTGATCGCCATCATCGCGGTGCTCGCCAGCCTGCTGCTGCCGGCGTTGAGTTCGGCCAAAGCCAAGAGTCAGCGTTCGGTCTGTGTCAGCAACCTCCGACAGCTGTTTGTCGCCCATGCCCTTTACCAGGATGACTTCGGACAGAAGTTCATCACCCTCCACATGCCGGGTGCGGGAGCCGACCCCGGCGCGGGGTCCGTGGAGACGTACCATCGGTGGGCCGGCAAGAATGGGAGCGCATGGGATTTTGATTTCTCAAATCGGCCTCTGAATCCTTACGTCACCGCCCACGTCATGGCCACCAAGACCAACAGTGAAGGCGTCTATCGCGTGTTCCGCTGCCCCAGCGACAACGGGGCGACGGCCGGCCGCTGGGAATTCAACGTCAAGCCAACGGTATTTGACGGCTGGGGTATCAGTTACCGGTACAACAGCGGTGCGCTGAACAACGACGGCCGGGTGGGGCTTTGGAACAAGACCCTGGGGGACGTCAAGCGTCCGAGCCGGGTGATTCTGGCGAATGACCAGACCTTTGACGTATACGGATTCAACTGGCTGGGCGCGTGGCCGAAACCGCTGGTTCATAGCTACTGGCATCACAAAGCCCTGGGCTGGGGCAACCTCCTGTTCGTGGATGGTCATCTGCAATTCCTGCAAGCAACGCATAACCAGCCCGATTTCCAGCATGGCGCTGGTTGGACCCTGGTTTTTAATGACTGACGCCCGCGCAGCCCATGCCGCTCCGCTTTCGGTCCGGGCCACCTTTCGGAAGGATGCAACTGCCAGTTGTAACTCGGTTGCGGACTCAGTTGGGCAGTTCGCGATACGGCAACCAAAACGGAGCGCGGGTCTGTGACCCGCAGCTCGTGTGAAGTTGTGATGGCTTTTGAAATCTTTTGAACCGCTTGGATGGAACGGCTGAGGTTTATAGAACGGTTGCCAAAAAGGATTTCCGGGTGTTTGAAAAACAATTGAAAAAAG
>CAZIJO010000061.1:0-22649 GCA_964539515.1 uncultured Bifidobacterium sp.
GCGTAAGCCAGCAGATTTACAGTCTGCCCCCGTTGGCCACTTGGGTAACCTACCACGCAAGGGCCGCAGATTAAGCCACAGCGCCGAATCCTTGTCAACCCGCGTGACTTTCCCTAGCTTGCTCCGATGTTCGATTCTCTGAGCGGCAAACTCCAGAACGCCTTCCGCAATCTGCGCGGCCTCGGCAAGATTTCCGAGGCCAACGCGGGCGATGCGCTCCGCGAAGTCCGGATGGCTCTGCTGGAAGCGGACGTAAACTTCAAGGTGGCCCGGGATTTTATCGAGCGCGTTCGCGTCAAAGCCCTCGGGGTGGAAGTGATACAGAGCGTCCAACCGGGCCAACAAATCGTCAAGATCATCCACGACGAACTGGTGGATCTGCTCGGCGCGACGAACGCCGCCCTGAACATCACCGGCAATCCCTGTTGCATCCTGATGGTTGGCCTCCACGGCGCGGGCAAAACCACTTCCAGCGGCAAGCTCGCGCGGCTGTTGCTCAAACAAGGTCGCCAGCCGTTGCTCGTGGCGGCCGATGTGTACCGCCCGGCGGCGATGGATCAGCTCGAAACCCTCGGCAAGCAGCTCGACATTCCGGTTTTCCTGAAGCGCGGGGAGCCGGACGTCTTGCGCATCGCCCGGGAAGCGCTCGATTTTGCCCGGACACATCATCGCAACTTGATCATCTTCGACACCGCGGGACGCTTGCAAATTGACGAGCCGCTCGTGCAGGAGCTGGTGCGTTTGCGGGATTTGGTAAAGCCGCAGGAAATTCTGCTCGTCCTCGACGCCGCCACCGGTCAGGAAGCGGTAAACGTGGCCACTCATTTTGATCAGGCCCTTCAAATTACGGGCGCCATCCTCACCAAGCTGGATGGCGATGCCCGGGGCGGCGCCGCCCTCAGCCTCAAGGCCGTGACCGGCAAGCCGATCAAATTCGCGGGTATGGGGGAGAAACTCGACGAGTTCGAGCCATTTCATCCCGAGCGCATGGCCTCGCGGATTCTGGGCATGGGCGATGTCGTCAGCCTGGTGGAAAAGGCCGCCGCCGCGGTCAATGAAGATGACATGCGGCGCATGGAAGAAAAGATGCGCAAAGGCCAGTTCACGCTGGAAGATTTTCTTGAGCAACTGCGCCAGATGAAGAAGCTCGGCCCGCTGGAGAACGTGATGAAGATGCTGCCCGGTGGTGCCGAAGCCCTGAAAGGCACGGACATCTCCAAGCAGGAAAAAGAATTCAAGCGGATGGAAGCGATGATTTGCGGCATGACGCCCCAGGAGCGCCAGACACCACAGATTCTGAACGCCAAGCGCCGCATGCGCGTGGCCAAAGGCAGCGGCGTGACTGTGACCGAGCTGAACACGATGATGAACAAGTTCGCTCAGATGCAGCAGATGATGAAAAAGATGGGCAAGTTTCAGAAGATGATGGGCCGGATGGGAGGGGGGCTGCCGGGAATGTTCGGGCGGTGACTCATTTGTTGCCTCGCGGGGCTGGAGTTGGTGAGCAAGTTTTTTTCAAAAGATTCCGCTTAATTTTGACTTCAATAACTCTCTTTCAGGCCGGAGCGGCCAGGCCGGTAGAAGGATCAAGCGAATCATTGCGATCTGGATTAGGATCGGAGCTGCCTCCCACTAGCCGTTGGCGTCCGTCCTGGGGTCGCACTTGATACCTGCGGCTTGAAGTTGCTAGAGTCGCATCGTGCCGCCGGAACCTCGTCAATCTGCTTCGAAAGCCCCACGCATCTTGATTGTGGATGACGACGCCGGGCAACGCAGCCTGCTCACTTCTTTTCTCCAGAGCCAGGGTTTTGACACGGTGACGGTGGACTCCGGGGAACTCGCGTTGAAAACGCTGCGGACTTCGGAGTTCAGCATGATGATCTCGGATGTGCGGATGCCGGGCCTTTCGGGTCTGGAAACCTTGCGCCGGGCCCGGGAGGAACATGCTGTGTTGCCGGTGCTGCTCGTCACGGCCTACGCCGACATCCGCGAAGCCGTGGGGGCCATGCGCGATGGCGCGGTCAATTATCTCGCCAAGCCGATTGATCTCGACGAATTGCTCGCGACGGTTCAACTCGCGACCGGCGTGACCCGGTCCGGCCCGGTGAGATTTGACGCTGAACGAAAACTGCCCGCCAATGTCATCGCCCAGAGTCCACTGATGCAGGCGGTGTTTCATGATACTTCATTGATTGCGCCGTCAGAGAGCCGCGTGTTGATCACCGGTGAAAGCGGAGTGGGCAAGGAAGTTTTGGCGGACGTGATTCATGGCTGGAGCGCGCGGGCGGGCGGGCCGTTGGTGAAGGTCAATTGCGCGGCGATCCCAGAGAATCTCTTGGAGACGGAGTTGTTCGGCCACGAGAAGGGCGCGTTTACGAGCGCGGTGGCGCAGCGGATCGGACGCTTCGAGGAGGCCAACGGCGGGACGATCTTTCTGGATGAGATTGGCGACATGTCCCCGTCGCTGCAATCAAAGCTGCTCCGGGTGACGCAAAACGGCTGCTTCAATCGGGTCGGCTCCAACCGCGAATGGCAGACCAACACGCGCATTCTGGCGGCAACGAACAAGAATCTGGAGGAGCAGGTGAAGGCTGGCAGCTTTCGAGAGGACTTGTTTTACCGGCTCAACGTCGTGGAATTAAACGTGCCGGCGTTGCGCGAGCGACCGGAGGATGTGTTGCCGCTTGCCAACCACTTTCTTGCGGAGTTTACCCAAGGCAAAGCGCGGCTTGCGTCGGCGGTGGCGGCGGGCTTGGCGCGCTATGCGTGGCCGGGCAATGTGCGGGAGTTACGCAATGCGATGGAACGGGCGGCCTTGCTGTCGCGCGGCGAACTGATCCTGCCCGAGCACTTGCCGGCGCGGGTGCGGGCGATGGTGGAATCCCCGGCGCCGGCAGAAGTGCCGGATGCGCTACGGTTGGAGGAAATCGAGCGGCAGGCCATTTTGCAGGGACTGCGCGAGCACCAACAAAACCGGACGGAAACGGCCAAGGCGCTGGGCATCAGCCGCCGCGCGCTCACGTACAAGCTGCAGCGGTTTCGGGAACAGGGCTTCGAGGTGTAACGGTGTCAATCCGACGCCGGCGGGCGAGATTGGCCCAGATACAAATCCCGGCCTTGGGCGAGCACGGCGATCTTGCGGTCGGCGACGGAGCGTTTGAGCATCCAGAAACCGCAGTCCGGATGGATGAACCGGACCCGCCCCGGCCCGAGGACTTTTTCGGCCCGTTCCAGGGCCCGGGCGACCTCCTCGGGCGTTTCCACATGGTTGACCTTCACGTCCACCACGCCGAGCCCGAGGCCGATACGCGGGTCCACCTCGCGCAGCGCCGCCAGGTCCGCCGCCGGCCGATGGGCCAGTTCGAGGACGAGATGGTCGGCGTGCAGCTGGTTGAGGAAAGAAATGAGGGCGGCCCACGTGCCTTGTTGGATGGTCTGCCCGCCGTAGTTGCCGAAGCAAAAATGAACGGCCTTTTGTCCCGACACCGCGTCGAGGACGCGGTTGATGGCCGCGGCGGCGAGCGGACCATCGGCCGGGTGGCCGGGAATGTTGGCCTCGTCCACCTGCACGCAGGCGCAGGTTAGATCGCGCACCTGGGCGGCGAGCGCATCGGCCACGGCAAGCGTGAGCTTCTCAAAGTCGTGGTAATATTCGTCGAGCAAGGTGCGGGCGAGCATGTAGGGACTGGTCACCGTGAACTTGAACGGACCGCCGGCCACGCGGCCGGCGCGCGCACAATCCTCGGGCAGATTCAAGGTGCCTTCGGTGATCGGAGCGACCACCACGCCGGCCGGCTTGCCGCGAAAACGCATTTCCGGTTTCGCGCGAAACGCGGCGGTTTCCCGCCGGCCAACCTTGGCGCGGATGCCTCCGAGCGGGCGCACGAAGTAATCAATCATTCCGTTGGTGTCTGGATGGTTGACGTCGAAGCGGTAGAACTCGCCGTCGGTCGGCAGGTCAATGCCGGCCTGGCGCTGGAGGTCGAAAACGACGCGGGTGGCATCGAGCAGGGCTTGCTCGCTCGGCAGCGCGCTGAGCCATTCGGGGATGGGATAAGAACCAACCGTGGTGGTGAGAATGCGCGGCGCTTTGTCTGGGTTCATGACGAGCGGAAGCTTTGCCGATTGGCGCGCGCGGTCAATCGCCAAAATTTATTTGTTCAAACCCATTCGTCCCTGGACATCCGAGTGATCGTCACCGGCCGGCAACTTTTGCGTCCGGCTGCTTCAGCGATCATATTTGAGCTCTGGATCCCAGTATTTCACATTCGTGAGACTGCCGTTGGAGGGAGGGTTGATGTCGCGGTCTTTGCGGGCTTCGGAGTGGCCGTCAACAAATACAATCACGCCGCGCGTGTTTTGCGCGTTTCGCCCTCGCTCCCGGGTGCTTCCGTGGCGGGTAGCGATGCCTTCGAATGCCTGATTGCTGCCATCCATGACCGCATTCGGCCACCAGAGACTCATGCTGTAATAGCCCTCGCTATCCCCGATGGTGAGCGTCTGGGTTGGACGCTTTACCGAACTGCGCTTGAACCGACCGGGGTTGATGTAGCCGCCAGGCCCGGTCGCCACGCCCCGGGCGTAGGGAGGGTCGGAAAATAGAAAGAAACAGTTGGCGCCATACCCGACCCGATCGCCGGCGTAAACCGCCGGTCCCCAACTCCACTTGAATCCAGGAAGATACTGGTTGCGGACTCCCTGGAGCACCGGGCAATGGAATAAATTGGAATTCCCCCGGGAATAAGGGCCGAGATAATTGCCCCACCAGTCGTCACTCGCGGGTAACGAGGAGGCCATCATCAGACGGTGGCCGGGGAAAACGTCATTGTTATCATCGGTGTAGAACTGCACAAACAATCCAATCTGCCGCAGGTTGTTGAGGCAGGCCGTTTGCTGTGCCTTGTCCTTGGCCTTGCTGAGCGCCGGCAGGAGCATCGCCGCCAGAATGGCGATGATCGCGATGACCACCAACAGTTCGATCAAGGTAAAGGCCATACGGCCGAGGTAGCCTCGGGTGTGGGTTGGCGGTTCAACGGGATGTGGGGTGGGTGGTTCTTTCATCTCCAGGTTTTCGGTTGTGGTTTCCGGGCAGCGTCATTGCTCAGCGCAAATCGAATCCTCTCAGGCCATTGAGGGTCCAGTCGAAGTTGTATACCGGTTCGGCGCCGCCGCTGGTAGGCACCAGTTGTTCCCAGCGGGCAAACTGGCTGTGGCCATCCACAAAGAGCAGCAGCATGCCTTTCGGCCCATGGCCGCCAAGGCCTTTGCGGGTGGGTGAAATATCAAAGAAGGTGCCGGGCACGCTCGCAAAGCAGGCGCGCATAGCTTTCTGCGCGGGGAATTTCACCTCGCCCGACTTGCGTTGCGCCAGCGCACTGCCCGCGTCGTTCGCGTAAAATTGCTGGTAATAAACATACGAACAGGGAAACGGCAATTGATTGGTCGCCAACCCGAGCGCCGGGGCGATTTCAAAATTCCACCCCTTGCCCCGGTCGGCCAGGCATTTGTAGAACCCCCGGTTGTTCGTGCTGACGTAAGGGTCGGTGAGTTTCAACACATCAACAAAGGGCAGCTGGGGCCAGCCGGTGGCGGTGAAAGGAAAACGGTCGCTGTTATCATTCACGTACAGTGTGCTTGCGATTCCGAGTTGCCGCAGATTGGAAAGGCAATTGGCGGTCTGGGCTTTTTGCTTGGCCTTGGCCAGGGCCGGGAGCAGCATCGCCGCCAGGATGGCGATGATCGCGATCACCACTAGCAGTTCGATTAACGTGAACGCGCTTGGTCGGAGCGCATCGCGAGAATCGATTGAGAAGCATTCGGCGCGCATTTATTCAGAAACCGGTGGAACTATTTCCTAGCATCCTTCTGCAATGAATGCGGAAAAGCAAGCGCCGGGATGCGGTGAACGGGCGATCTCCCAGCGAGCGGGCTTTGGCCAATCCTCCCATGGCTCCATTTCGCATTGGTGCATGGATTCCCGCGAATCGAGCGCAGACCATGGGAGGTGAAGCGGAGTTGGGCTGTCCCGGCGCCAGGATTTTCCCCGGAACGCCCAACATGGATGGATCTCCGGGAGGTCCGTGGGGAGACGGCGTAGCGGCCATTGATTTGGCCGGGAGACCATGGACCTGCGGGTTTCAAACAGAAATTACCTCTCGCAGCCTCGGAAGGTTCGTAGCGTCAAGACCTGCCGGCCCCTCTTCCGGAACCACTGCGTGATGATTGAAAATCGCAATTGATTTTTCAGTTCAGGTGGCCATCTTTTCACGTCAACCCGATGAATCCAAAGGCGAAAATAAAACCAGAGTTGAAACCATGGCGTGCCGCTTTCACGCTGATCGAACTTCTGGTGGTGATCGCGATCATTGCCATCCTGGCGGCGATGCTCCTGCCGGCCCTCAGCAAAGCCAAGAGCAAGGCCCACCAGACGGCCTGTCTCAACAACCTGCGGCAACTCGGCCTGGCCACTGTGATGTATGTGAACGAATACCAGAAATACCCCGGCTGCATCAAAGTACCGGAGTTCTATTATGTCTGGCCGCTCAGGCTGTTCTCCCAGATGGGCACGAACCGCGCGTCGTTCTGGTGTCCAGCCAACAAGATTGAGTTCCAATGGGACACCAACGTGAACAAATCCCTCAATGGTCGGATCGATTTTCTGACGGCCTCGCCCACTGGCGCCGGCTTCAGCTACGGTTACAACGATTGGGGCGTTGGACCGGTCACGCAGAGTCTCGCCGCCCAGCTTGGCCTCGGCGGCGACATCAATCCGCCGTCGCAACCGGAAATGCCGGAAAGCCGCGTCAAATCCCCGGCCGACATGATCGTCCTGACCGACAGCAAGTCGGACCGCGCGTGGGACGGCAACGTGGATCCCAAGGAGAGTGACCAGTGGCCGGCCAAGCGGCACAACGAGCGTTGCGTTCTGAATTTTGCCGATGGTCACTCCGAGGCGGCGCGGCGCCGCGATGTGGTCAATCCCAATGACGCCAAATGGCGGCGCCGTTGGAACAATGACAACCAGCCGCACCCCGAGTTCTCTTGGACTGGTGACAACGGCTCCAGCCGGGATTAGGGCGACCCAAGCGCGGCAATTTACGAGCCGGAAGTCGCGGCCACCGCTCCGTTCATTTCTTCGGCGCGCCCGCCAGCTCGTGAACGGTGCGGATGATGTTCTCTTCGACGGTCGGTGACCACGGCCCGTGGTGACCGTAATAAATCATCGACTCCTCGCCTTCATAGCCGCCTTCCCGCAAAACGCGGAGTGACGGCATGTACGCGCAAACATCGTTTGCGTAGGCGATCACCCATGTTTGCTCCCGGCCCAATTCGTGTTTCAACCGCAACGAGTAATCCACCACGACTTCGCCGCCCAGCGCGATCATCTGCATTCCGTCCGCAAACTGCCAGGCTTGGACGGGGTAGGGATACGTCGTTGGCAGCGTGCCCTTCGCATCCAACGTTTGCTGCAACAACCGGGCCCGGCGTTGAACATAGACATTGGCATCCTGCAGCTGTTTCTCCACTTCGGCGCGGGTCGGCGGCGTGCTCAGCGCCAAAGCCACTTCTTTGAAGGCGGCGCGAATCGGTCCGTGAAGTTGGGACGACGGTTGCCGCGCCACCGCGAGGACCGCTTCGGCCAGTTCCGTACCGTATTTCCGGGCCAGTTCCACCGTGCCGCGGGGGAGGGGATTGGCGTCGCCGCCACAGCCGCAGACAAACAACGCGGTGGCGCCGGGCAGTTTTTCTTCGAGGTAAAGCTGCGAGAACCCGGCGTAATCGCCGGAGAACTTCTGCAGATTCAGCGTGGTGTTGTGGCAGGCGTAACCGTGCAGCAACGCCTTGATCGAACCATCCGGGCGCATGACTTTCATCACGGGCACGGCATGATCCACCGGCCCGATCGGATTGGCCCCGTTGATGACGCCGCCGAGGGTGTACTGCCGGCGATTCACCGCAAAGCCCGCCCGGCCGATGCCCCATTCCACCCGGCCCGGTTGCAGATCATGCAGGGCGCGCTCGATGGCTTGAAGGAAAAGACCGGGCAGGGTTTTGGAATACGCCTCCAACAAACGCGTCTGGGTTTCGTCCAAGCCATACATGTGCTGCAACCGGTCCTGAAGCACCGGTCCGGAGTGGGTGTGCGAGACCGTGACCATGAGGCGCTCGCGCGGCAACTGAAATTTCTCTCGTGCCCGGGCCGCGGTATCATTGACGAGCGCGGCGGGCACCCCGATCAGATCGCTGGTCACCAGCACGGTCCGCGCTCCCGTGTCATCTTCGAAGGCCAGCGCCTTGGCGTAGAGATCGTGGAGCTTGCCCTCCGACGGTTTGGTGCGGGAGGCGTAACCCGCCAGCCACATGTCTTGCGTAGGCGTAATGACCACCTTGCCAACGCCAGCCTTGAGATCGCCGGCAGCGCGGGCGGGAGCTGCGGCCAGAATCCCAATCAAGCCAATGGTGAAATAAGTGAGGGTCCGCGTTCTCATAGCTCTCGATTCAAGGCGCCAACGGCACGGACGCGGGTTCGCGCCACGTGTGTTTCAGCTTGCGGCGCATTCGATACAACCCGGAGCCCGCCGTCAAGCGCAGAGCCGGCTGGAATCATTTTTGTTGCGAGCGCATCGGCAGTAGCGGAAAAAGGCTCTGTGCAACTCATGAAAATCGTCAGGTTGTTCAATGGCGCCGGTTGGGAGCAGCGTGCTTCCGCGCGGCCTTGGCGCCGGTTTCCTCGATCCGGTTCAATCGGACCCGCCAGCCTGCTCGCGCTCAGCCTCACGATACCTCTGGTGGCGATGGCTCAGAAATCGGCACTGAAGAGCCATGGCCCTTCCGGGGAACCAAGAGTGGCCTGGCCGCGCGATCTGGTGGGTCATTGGCAGCTTGGCTCGGACCTCAAGGATTCTTCCGGGCACGATCACCACGGGATCAACCATGGGGTGGACCTGAGGGCGGCAGACCGCTTTGGCACCCCGGGCGGCGCAGCCCGGTTCGACGGTCGCGACCAGTTCATCGAGGTGCCGGACCATGAGTCTTTGCGCCTGGGCCGGAATGATTTCACCCTCGCGCTGTGGGTCAACACGGACCAGCTCGTCGATGATACGCTGGGCGACCTGCTCAGCAAATATGATCCGGTCCACCGGCGCGGCTTTCAGTTGAGCCTCATGAACTACGCCGGTGCCTGCACGTCGACGGCGAACTCGCGCAACCTGTTTTTCGGCATCGACGCGGGCAGCGAACCGCAGTGGACCGACTGCGGACGCCCGGGCAAAAATCTGCTGCCGTACGCGCTGGCGGTGTATCAAGCCAAGCTGTATGCCGGCACCTTCGAGGCCGGGCCCGAGGAATCGGGCCGCGTCTATCGTTATGATGGTGGAACGAATTGGGTGGATTGCGGAAACCCGGACATTTGCAACTCGGTGACTGCGCTTGCCGTGTTCGAGGGTGAACTTTATGCCGCCACCTCGCGCTACAACGCCTCCGGATCGCATCTGGCCGCGGCCAAGAACCTGAACAACGGCGGCAAAGTTTTTCGTTTCGCGGGCGGAAGACAATGGATCGACTGCGGACGGGTGAGCGACGCGGAATTCATTTTTGGCCTCGTGGTGTTTGGGGGGAAGCTCTATGCCACTTCCATGGATGCGCCACCAAACCAGCTCAAGCGTCCAAACCAGGGTCTCTATCGCTACGACGGCGGAAAGCAGTGGACCTATTGCGGCAACCCGGGTGGTCGCGTGGCGGCCTTGGCCGTCGCCAACGGCCGACTCTACGGCACGGGCTACAACGGCGGTCAGTTGGGCGGAGTCTTTCGTTACAAAGGCGGCACACACTGGACAAACTTTGGCGCGCCGCCCGGGGTGGACCAGACCTATTCGTTCGCCTTCCACAACGGAGAGATGCACGTCGGCACGTGGAAAGAGGGAAAAGTTTTTCGGTGTGCGGGTGCCGGCGACTTTGACGATGCCGGGCGACTGGGGGCGGAATTGGAAGTCATGGGGATGGCAGTTTACAACGGCAAACTGTACGCCGGCACATTGCCGTTGGCGCAGGTTTACCGCCACGATGGCGGAACGAATTGGACCTTGACGGGACGCCTGGATTTTACGGAGACCGAATATCGTCGTGCCTGGTCGATGGCGGTTTACCAGGGACGACTTTTCTGCGGGGTCCTGCCATCGGGTCACATCCACGCTCTCGAAGCCGGTAAAGCGGTGACTTACGATCAGGAGCTCGGCGCCGGCTGGCGGCATGTGGTGGCGATGCGCCAGGGCGGCCGGTTGAAGCTCTTTGTTGATGGGCGACTGGTGGCGACCTCGACTGCCTTCAGCCCGGCTGACTTTGACCTGACCAACCTGGAGCCGCTCAAAATCGGCCTCGGCGCCCACGATTATTTCAACGGCTGCCTGAGCGATTTGAGAATTTATCAACGCGCCCTGGCCGCCGGCGAAGTTAGACGGCTCAGCCAGTCTGATGTTCGCCGTTAATTGACGGTGTTTTCCTCAGCGTTGACTGGCGGAAGCCCAGATACTTCGCGAGGTTTGCTGATACAGGCTAATATCGAACTCGCCCTGCCGCAGTTTTTTGAAACGCTCGCCTTCACCCCGACCCTTTCGCCCCAAGGAGAGGGAGAATCGTCGTCCCTCTCTTTGCGATCTTGGTGTTCTTTTGCGGCGAACCGGCGGCGGGATTGGCGCTGGCGTTTTTATTTCTCGGTAGGGCGGTGCTGCCGCGCCGCCCTGATATTTGGGCCGCGCGGCAGCGCGGCCCTACCTCCAGTTGCGACCAGGTCCGAAAGTGTTTGGACCGCAAGGCTAACCCGGCCTCGCGCCCCGATGCGGTTTGGAATGACGCCACTCAGCCAGCAGCGTCCGGAGCGCCGAAATGAAGGCCAGGGGCTGGTCGAGCAGTAGATGGTGATTCGCTTCCGGGATGGCGGCAAACGGCACGCTCTGGTCAAGCACCTGGAACATGTAATCCACCACCGCCTGTGAAAAAAGCTGGCTGTCTTCGCCGTAAATCACGCCCACCCGGCATGCCAGATTGGAAAGGTCCTCAGACATGTTGCCGATCTTGAAGTCCTGAAACAGCCGGTCATCGAACTTCCAGCTCCAGCCGCCGGGCACCCGCACCAGTGAATGGCGGGCGATGTAATTCAAAATGAACCCGTTCTCGCACGTCTGCGCGGGCACGAGCCGGAAGCGGGCGAGCGCCGTTTCGAAGTCGGGATAAATCTTCTTTGGTTGGATGGGGGAATACTTGGGGTCACGTTCCCATTCGTAATCCGGCGGACGGACCGGGGCGTCCACTAGCACCACGCCGGTGAGCTGGTCGCCATACGTCAGGCCTGTCTTCAACGTGACGAAGCCGCCGAAACTGTGACCGATGAGGACCGTGTTGTTTTTGAAACCGGCATCCGCACAGACGCTGATCAATTCCTTGGCAAACAATTCGGAGGAATAGCTCGGGCGATGACCGCTGTCCCCCATGCCGCTCAGGTCGATCGCCACCACGCAGTTGTGATCGGTGAAATACGGCGCGATGAAATCCCACCAATGGGCGTGCGCGCCGCTGCCGGCGACGAGCAGCACGCCGGGCTTCGCCGGGTCGCCCCAGCGGAGGTAGTGAATGGGGCAGCTTTCCACCACCACGATGCGATCCTCGCGCGGCGCGGCGACTGCACGCTGGAACCACTCGGGTCCGGCCATCTGGGTTTCGCTCATGGCTTGACGTGCCGGACCATCCGGCACCGGTGAATGAAGGAGTAGATTGCGGCCTAAAGCAATCCTGATGTCGGAGGCGGCGAAAGCCGGTGCGTCAAGCGCGTGACAGGGGGAATGGAGCCGGACTTAATCATAATCTTCATCTTACCCTTAATCGGTTATGGGAAGCTTGGTGCGGGTCCGGAGGGGGAGATTAAGTTTGAGTTTAAGAGTATGAACAGAAATCCGTCTGCGCATTCCATTCACCTTTGGTGGCCGGCATTGGGATCATGGCCGCAACAGGCCTGTATGCTGTTTCAGCCATTGCTCCGCCGTCCGATAGTTGGGGCACACGGTTTCCACCTGGCGCCAGAAGCGCCGTGAGTGGTTCATTTCCCGGAGGTGCATCAACTCATGCAGCAGGATGTAATCGCGCACGAACGGCGGCGTCTGGATAAGCCGCCAGTTGAGCGAAATCGTGGCGCTTCGGGAACAAGAACCCCAGCGCGAGCGCTGGTTGCGGATGGTCACGCGGCGCACACACAGTTGATGGTCGGCCGCGAGTTCCATCAGGCGCACCGGCAGTTCTTGCTCGGCCAGCCGCCGAAGATGTTCTTCGATCGCCGGCCGCAGGTCGCCCGTGAGATCCAGATTTGTCGTGGACCATGTTTCGGCGCCCAGGCGAATCCCCATGCTGCCACTGACCGCCACTTCCACCCGGGCCAGTTCGCCGCGGAACATTACTTCCGAACCGGGCCGCCATTCCACCGGCAGCGGCGGAGTCGTGGGCCGGCGCTGCAGTTGGGCCTCAAGCCAGCCGAGGTTGCGTTGGGCGAAACGTCGGGCCTCCGACAGCGAGCCGCTACGAGGCACCGTCACACGCACGGTGCCATCCGGACGAAGCCGCAGTACGTAGCGCCGCGCCCGCGGATGCCGGACCAGCAACAACGGAACCGGCTGGCCCCCCACCACGAGCTCTGTGTCCGGGGCGACCGGGCGCAGAAAGTTGAACCAAGCGCGCATTTTTTAGGCAGACGTCAACGATGGATGAACCGGACGTTAGGCAGACGGCTTCATGTCATCAGCATTGGATCCAAGGCTTGCGCCCGGTCGGTTGGCGTTCCCCAACTCGCCTGGCGAACCCGATGGGATCACCAGCCGGGGGTGAATCTTTCCGGTGAGGCGAGCATTCCCGCGAGCGACTTCCCGCCCCCGTTCTCGCATCGTTGGAAAGCTTCATTCACCAAATCCCAGCGGGTTTTGGTTGGTTGCCATCGTTGCATGCACCGAAGGGTTGCACCGGGCAGACGGCCCGGGCAAGCTTTTCAATCTGGTTCATGAACAAACGAGCGCTCATCAAGAAGATTCTCGCCCAACTCACAGCGGAATTGGAGGGGTACATGCGGGCGGCCCACGCGGCGCATGCGGAAGCCACTCACGAGCAGAATAAGGCCGAGAACAAATATGACACACGTGGGTTGGAGGCCTCATATCTGGCGCGCGGTCAGTCCCGGCAGGCCGTGGAGACGAAAGCCGCGATCGCCGCCTTTGAAAAACTGCCGCTTCGGAAGTTTGGGACGGGTGAGCCGGTTGATCTGGGCGCTTTGGTGGAGGTGGAGCAGCGCGGTGAGCGTACCCTCTACTTCATCGGCCCGAAGGCCGGGGGCACGGAGGTGGTGCATGAAGGCCGCGAAATTCTGGTCATCACGCCGCAATCCCCGTTGGGCGCGCAATTGCAAGGCAAGCAACCGGGCGAACGCCTGCGGCTGGAGTTGGGCGGAGTCCGCGACACCTACCGAATCCTGAGCGTCGAGTAATTAATCTTTGAATGGCCGCCCCAGGCGTCCGGGCGGCTGGGAGATATGAACCGCTGTCCGGGCCAGCACTCCGGCGAAGATCTTCCGGGAAACCAGACCCCAACCCGCGCGTCGTCACCGCAATACGGCCGAGGCGAATTGGCCGTCGGTTCGGGGTTTTAATTAAATCGCCCAGCGCGTTGGCCTTGCTCGCGTTCGGTCTCGAGTTTCTTTCGCACAAGGACCAACGTGGCCCGGGTCAGTTCGCGCATTTCCTCCCCCTGTGTTCCGACCACTTTTTCAAGTTCGCCGATACGCTTCTCATAAGCCCGGATGCGCTCCGGCAAGGATAACTGGAGCGTGGCAAGCCGGGCTTCCAATTCCACCAAGGCTTGCTGTGCTGCCTTCTGGGTTTCGATGAGGGAGTTGCGCTGGGCATACAGTCCCTGCACCAGGCTTTGCTTGGCGAATTCTGCCAGCTCGGGCATGAGTTTCTCCCGGAGGATTTGCGCCTGCCGACCGGCCATGGCCTCCGCCACGAGCGCGCGTTGCTTCCATTCTTCCATCGCCGCCGGTTCGGTGACGGCGGCGGGAGGTATGGGTTGACGGGCCACCGCCAGATCTGGCGTGCGGTTGGCGAAACCACCCAGGCCGCGCCACCAAATCAACAACAACGCTGTCCCCAGCAAAACGATGAGGATCCCAAACATCCGAATGATCGACCAAGTTGTCCGGTCGGGGCCGGGCTCGACCAGGGCGGCCGGTTGTGCGGCGGCGCCGGCAACGATTGCGGGCGGTTCCGGCGCGGCCGTATCCGCCGCCGGTGGCGGTTGCGGACTCGGCGGCAACTGTCCGGAGTCCAGTATTCTGATCTGATTGGTCGTGGAAACAACGATTTGGGGACGGCCTTGATACTCCGTGATGCGGCCGGTAACCTCCACGCGCTGGCCGAGGTATTTTTCCAGATTGGGAAAATTGTTCGTATCGTTGCCCCGGATTACCAGCGTGAGGGGCGAATGGGGAAATCTTTGGTTCAAGTTCAGCAACGCCACGGTCTGGCGCAACGCCACTTGCGCCACCACGTCGCGCACGACGACCTGCTGATTCACGTAATTCGTGGCCTCGCTCACCCGAATCTCCCGTGGTGCATCGCTTTGGCCGCGGGCCTTGAAGGCCGGGGTCAGTATCAATAGTAAGGCTACCGCAAGGTTGAAGTTAGGGTTCAGACAGCGCATGGCAACAGCCTGATATTTTGAACGAACTCATGCAATCCCGCGTTTTGGATTGCCGCAAAAAATCTTGAGGCGCGCCGCCGATTTCTGGCGAACTGAGGCGGGAGGGAAGCCGCAAGGGCTACGGTGAACTGGCGGTGGCGAACTCCGGCAGCAAATACACTCCAAACCAGCGCTGACTGCCAACGCTGGCGCCGGCTACGGCAAATTGTGCGGGCTTGCCAGGCGCGAGCAGGCCCGGCGACACCTCGATGGTCAGCACCCCGTTGCTGTCCTCGCTGTTGTTCTCCATGACGGTATAGCTCAACCGCACCTTGCCGTCCGGGCTCTGCCAGGTTTGATCGGTGAGGGTGACTTCGAAGTTCAACACCGCGTTCCCGTTCAGCTTGAGAGTGAATCCCCCCGCCGCCTGCGACAGCAGGCCCATCGCGGCAGGAATGCGGAGGATCACTCCCGCTTCCTGGTTCGTGCCCCTCGCGGCGACCGGCGGACGATCCGCGATGATGGGGGTTTCCCAGGCGACCGAGCTGCCGTCTTGCCGGCAGTAGTACAGGGGCAAACGTCCGAGCCAGCTCGCATAGGCAAGTTCCTGATGTGGACCTACAATTCTTGCCAGCCCGATCGAACCGGCTTTCAGGAAACTGGCCCGGGCCCGGGCCGCCTGCTCCGGTGTAGCAGCGCCGAACAGGGTGGGCGCTGAGTTCCTTACCCACGCGATCAAATCCGCGAGTTCCTGGGGTGTGATGGCCTGCTCCAAACCCTCCGGCATCAGTGAAAGTTGCGCGGCCCGGACTTCCTGCAAATCACTGCGCAGGATGGTTTCCGCCAGGCCCCCACTCTGCGCCAGCGTCAGGCTGCTGGCCGTCTCGCCGCGAACAATGCCGGACAAACTCCGTCCATCGCGGGTCTCGACGTTGTAAGCGAGGAAGTTGGGATTAATGGCGGCATTCGGATCCAGAATGGCCACCAGAAAGTCGGCGGTACTTTTTCCGGCAAACTCGCCGAGGTTTGGTCCGACAGCGTGGCCGTGCCCACGAAAGGCATGGCACGTCGCACAATTCTTGTCGAAGACGGCGGCACCGGCTTCCGGCACCCCCCGGAGCTCGGTCACGCCCTGGTATTTGGCCAGTACTTCCCGACGGCTCACGGGTTGGTGGCCGGCCAGGAATTTTTCCGAACGCGCCCGCAATCCCGGATCCTCGCATTGCCGAAGCCGCTGCTGGACCGGGAGTGAAATCTCGCTGAGGGCCACCGTTCCTTGCTCGAGTGCGCCCAGCAGTTCGGCCGCCCATTCATCGCGCGTCACGAGCAGCGGAATGATCTCCCGCCGTACTGATGGAGGACAGGCCGGCCATTGGGCCAGGAGCGCGGTGGCCACTCCGGTTGACCGCAAATGGCGAATTCGCTCCAGGACGGCGGAGCGGACTTCCAACTCTGGCGACTCCACCAGCCATCGGGCCATGTAGTTTACGTCCTCCGGTTCCCGCTCCGGCCAGCGCGCCATCAGCCTCACATAGGCCAGGTGACGTTCATTCGCTTCCGGATCGGAACTCCAAAATGGACGGCCCGGTCCGGGCAGCTGCCGGTGCGCCGCTTCCAGGTACGCTTCCAGGCGCCGGAGCAACGCTTGCCTCATTGCCAGGTCCGGGCCCTTTGCCGCGACGGAAGGGTTGGCGAGATAATGGCGCCAGTCCGGATTCTTGCGCTCCAAAGCGTCGAGGAACCCGGCCAGCATCCGGGCTGATTGCGCGTCCGGCGGATTCGGCCCCCGCCCGGACAAGTCCGCCACTGTTGCCATCCTGCCCACGAGGCCGTCCAGATCGTTCATGCCGATTGCGGTCGCGGTCAGGTCTTCGCGTAGTTTCTCCGTCGCGGGGACGGGGTCGCCCTTTTCCGCGACTCGATCCAGAATCGCTCCGGGGTGAAGCGACGCAGAACTCAGCGCGGCGGCGCGTTGCGATTGGTCGTTGCTCTGAGCCAGTCTGGCGAGAGTGTCCAACGCCCGCGGATCGTTGCATTCGCCCAGACTGAGGGCCAGTTGGCAACGAACTCCAGTATCCGGGTCCTCAGCCATTGGCAGCAAGTAGGGGAGAAGGTCGGCTTGCGCCTGCTTGGGCACGGCCAATTTGGGTTCGGCAAGGCGCACCGCCAACGCCCGCACCCCGGGATGATCGTCGCGGAACGCCGAGCGCAGTAATTCGGCGGACACTCCCGGACCGCCACTTAACACCGCCAAGGCTTGCGCCCGCACGGCCGGTTCTGGACTGCCCCCGGCCAGCCGACTCAGACTCGCGACGACTGCCGGCGTGAACGTGATTGCTCCGCGTTGCGAGAATTCCATGTGCACAAGATCGCGGGTCACGCCGTTCGGCGTGTCCATGGCTTTGGCCAGTTGAACTCCGGAAGCCCGGGTCAGGTCAATGGGGCGCCGCAATTTCGCACCCCGCGGATAGACCCGGTAGATGCGGCCCCTATCGGCTCCGGCGCGCGGATCAAGCGTCGCGAGTCGTTCCGGCGAAATCCAGCGTGGGTGCTCGATGACAAACCGGTACATATCCACAACATAGAGCGCGCCGTCCGGGCCGACGCGGGCTTGAACGGGACGAAACCAGTTGTCCTTGCTCGCGAGGAACTCGGCGGTTTCCTCGGCCGTCGCGCGGTGGCCGGCGAACGTAGCGCCGTTTGGTTCCAGCACGAGCCGGGTTACCAGATTATGGACCGGCTCGCAGATGAATGCGTTTCCTGTGTAATCGGCGCCCAGCAATTCATCGCGGTAAAGCCCCGGTCCGCAACCCGAGGTAAAATGATTGGCCATTTGCGGATCGTTGAACCGCTCGAGGGTCCGGCTCGCAGGAAACAGTTTGCCAGGGTCCGCGCCCGTGGCGACAAACACTCCCGGATTGGGATAGCTGACAAAGGGGTTGCGCCGGAGATACCGATCCGGCAGCGGGTAGTGCCACAGCAACGTGCTGTTGTCATTCCCAAACCAGCGATCAAAGTCGTCCCGCACCCGGCCCATCTGGCTGATCCCGCCGGCGGGTTCGATTTCCCCGTTGTCTGCCCGATAGCGGAAGTCGCGCCCCGTCAATTCGATTTCCTTTCCGGTTTGCATGCTCTTCACCCGGCCGCCAAAAAGGCCACCGCTGCCGTGCAGCCAGCCATCCAGCCCCCAGCTGAATCCGTTCACCCGGGCCTGGTAATTATGGGTAACAAACCCCGTGACGTTGGTTCGCACCACGTCGGCCCGGCCATCACCATTAGTGTCCTCGGCATAGAGAATATCGGGCGCCGCACAGATGAGCGCCCCTTTGCCCCATGGCATCACCCCGGTCGGGAAGGCCAGTCCGTCCAGGAAAAGTGTGGCTTTGTCGTACGGACCTTCCCGCTTGCTGCGCGAAAGGACTTTGATCCGTCCGCCCGGTTTGAAGTTTCCATCCAGCCCAGAGGGATAGTCATACATCTCGCAGACCCACAACCGGCCATCGGCGCCCCAGTCGATGGCCACCGGTGATTCGATGAGCGGTTCCGCCGCCACCAGGTCCACGGTCAAGTCCGCCCGATGCCGGAATGCGGCCAGTGCTTCGACCGGCGACTTCGGTTCGGGATGCTCCGCTTGCTTTTTGTTTTGGACAAATGCGCTGGGAAGCAACTCATGGATTGTACCCGCGATGCGATCCTCGACCTCGCTGGACAGGCGGGCAGGGCGGTCGTAGTACCAAAGCGAATCCTCCGCTTCGTAACCACCCTCGGTGAGGATCCGGCGCGAGGGAATGTAACAGGGCACATAATTCGCGTAGGCCGTCACCCATAGCCGGGCCGGGTCGAACTCCTGTTTCAGGCGCAGGGCGTAGTCCACCACCACTTCGCCGTTCAGGAACACCATTGCCAGGTCATCGCCGAAATTCCAGGTCTGCACATAATAAGAAAGCGTGGACGGCGGTTTCACACCGTCATCCAGCCGCGCAAGCCACTTTCGGGCATGGTAACCGACAATGCCCGGCTTCTTCGCCCGCTCCTCCCACTCCGCGCGGGTAAAGTGTTGGGCGTACGGAAGCTCGATCTGTTTCATGCGTGCGTTCAGCACGTCTGGAAGCGGCGTGAAGTTCCGGCTCAACAGCTCCTTTACCTCGGCCCCCACTGCGCCGCCGTTCTGTCGTGCGAAGGCCAGTCCACCATCCGGACCGCCAAGGGGCGACGGATTGGCATCCGCCCCGCAACCAATGGTGATGAGCGCAATCGCCCCTGGGTTTTCCCGCTCGATGGCTTCTTGCGCGCAGCCAGCCCAGTCCCCGCACACTTGATTGAACCCGCCGCCCAGGGTCGTGCAATGGCAGGCGTAGTTCGCCACCACCGCGACCAACCGGCCACCGACGTCCGCGCGCAGCACCGGCAAGGCGTGATCCACCGGACCACCGGCCGTCCGGCGGTTTTTCGCGAAGCCAACGCTGCCCTCCGACCAGGCCAGGGTGCCGGGACGTCGCGCCTTCAAGGCGGCACCGGCTACTTGTTCCAGCTTTTCAATCAGTTCACGCGTGTAACCGTCGATGACCTCCTGGTGTTCGGCGGGTATGTCCTTCGCAAAAATGTTAGGCGCCCAGTCTGTGGTGCAAGGCCCGGTGTGCGTGTGCGAACAGGCGATGACCAGCCGCTCTGCTTTGATGTGCCAGCGTTTGGCCAGACGTTGCCTGACTTCCAAATAAGTCGCCTCCGCGATGCCGCAGTTGTCGAGCGTCAACAGCAAGGCGGGTTGCTGGCGGTCGCTGCCTATGGCCAGCGCCTTCGCCCAGAGCTTTTGCTCGACGCCGGTGGAAGGCGTTGATCGGCTGGCATACCCGGTGAGCCGGATTGGGACATTCGGCGTGACATCAATGCGCGCAACGCCCACTTCCGTTTGGGCGCCCTCGGCGGCCAGCCCCAGCAACAACACCAAGCTGGCGCCGCACACCGCGAGCAGCCGGGAGCGCAGAATCCCGGCGGGATTCAGGATTGGATTAATGAGCATGCATGGGCACGGGCTTTGGCTGAGTTGGTGTGACGGATAATCGTCATCGCACCACAGAATCGGTTTTCAGGCAACCAATAATGGGAACACACGGATCGAACAGGAGGCAACGGAGGGAGCCGAGGTATAACATTTCTAATCCTCCAGCCGGTGGGTCGGCGAATATTTTGGAGTGCGCCGGCAGAGCGCAGCGGCGACGGCGCTTTCGGGTGGCTGGGAGTTGTGCGCACCGGTGCAGGCTTTCCTGCGCTCCCAAAGCGGCGTGGCATTTCGCTTGCCGCCGCAGTCCAAAATGAACTCAGTTCGCCCGGACGCGGTAGAAACGCTGCAGAGGGTTCGTGGCTTGTAGGTCGGTGAACTGAAACTGGCCGGGGGAAACTTCGGTGACGCTGCTGAGCATGGTCCGATTGCTCAAAACAAGGAGCCGTTGATAATGGTGGGCGCGCAGAGAGTCGTGCTGGCGAACGGAACATCCTGTCCAGCGGTTCGTCCCTTTATAACTAAAATCAATTCCTTGCCCGGAAGTACTGCAGGGCCGTGAGATTGGTCTTCGGAATTGTATGTGTTCCCTGTGGATGCCCCGGTACGTCGGTGAAAACCCCATTCACGTCCCCAGCGTATTGCAGGACGCCCGTAAACGTGATCGTAATGTTTCCATCGGGCTGGACGAGAATTTCCACCACCGGCACAGGGACACTGAGCGCCATATTATCCATGGCGAATGGGCTTGCAGGTGCGGTCTTAAAGCTGACCTCGTTAACTCCCAAGTAGTTGAAATTGATCAAAGTCGGAGCGCTCTTTTTTACGCTATAGGTATTGCTGTAGGCCAGAGTTGTCCCAATGAAGCCCAACACACTAACTGGCAATGAATCCATCTCTGCTGCCGTCAAATAGGCCGAGTCCCAATTGAATGCCCTGCCATTACTGAACGATGCAGGTTCGCCGTAGCGGTTAATCACAGCATTGCTTGGCGATAGCACTCCAGTACGATAGCCCTCTGTCAGCGGCTGGTTCAATCCATTGTACACTCCAAAGTTGTTCCATTGCATCCCGCCGTACCCGTTCGGGACGAAGACGACATCCGAACCGGGTGACAAATCATCGAAGGTCAGCAGCGTTGGGACGAGGATGCATTGGTTCGCGGACTGGCGGACCGTAAAGGCCTGCCCCGCGATGAGGATCGAGCCACTGCGTGCTACGGCCGTCGGGTTGGTCGCCACTGTGTAGCTGACGGTCCCAGAGTTGGTCATGTTCGGGCTGGAATCAATGGTCACCCAGTCATTGGTGTTGGACACGCTCCAGGCGCACCCCGCGAGTGTGGACACACTTACCGATCCCGAATCCGAGCCGGGCCCGTGCGCTCGATTGCTCGGCGAGATTGTAAACGTGCAGGCGCCTAACTGCGTAACCGAAAAGGCCTGTCCGGCAATCGTGATGAATCCTGTGCGCGAGGCCAATGCCAGATTGCCGGTTAAAGCGTAGGTCGCGGTTCCATTATTTGTTTTGCTCGAGCTCGACGTAATGGTCACCCAGTCATTGGTGTTGGAAACGCTCCATGTGCACCCTTCAAGGGTGGACACAAACACCAATCCCGAGTCGGAGCCGGGCCCATGCTGCCGATTGATTGGAGAGATGGTAAACGTGCAAGCGCCTAACTGCGTAACCGAAAAGGCCTGTCCGGCAATCGTGATGAAACCCGTGCGCAAGGCACCGGTCGGGTTGGAGGCCACAGTGTAATTCACGCTTGCGCTGTTGGTGTTAGTCAAGTTCGACGTGATGGTTACCCAGTCATTGGTGTTGGACACGCTCCAGGCGCACCCCGCGAGTGTGGACACACTCACTGATCCTGAGTCGGAGCCGGGCCCATGCTGCCGATTGGTTGGAGAGAGGGTAAACGTGCAAGCGCCTAACTGCGTGACCGAAAAGGCCCGTCCGGCAATCGTGATGAATCCTGTGCGCGCGAGACCGGTCGAGTTGGGAGACACAGTGTACGTCACGCTCGCGTTGTTGGTGTTGGTCAATTTCGACGTGATGGTCACCCAAGTGTTGGTGTTGGAAACGCCCCATACGCAGCCTCCGGCTGCGAACACACTTACCGATCCCGAGTCAGCGCCGGGCCCGTGAAGCCAACTGGCCGGAGCAATTGCGAACGTGCAGATCGGTGTTCCGGAAATGGCCAATGAGAGGTTATCCATGCCAAATAAGCTGCTGGAAGGAATCGGAATAAAGGTTACACAATCAACTTCGTTGCGTTCGAAGTTGATCAGGGTCTGAATGCTCCCGGTTATCGCATACGTGTTGTCAAACACCACCATGTTCCCGGTGAGACCTTGAACGCGTATCTGCATCCCGCTCTCATCAACTGCCGTGCAGAAGGCCGAATTCAAAGAGAATAGGTTGCTGATGCCGCTGACGGAGGCAGGCCCCCCGTTCAAGTTATATGCAACATCAGGAGTGGTAACCATTCCCGCCAGATAGCCGCCGAAACCTTGGTTCGTTGCATTTAGGACGCCGAAGTTGTTCCACCGAAGTCCACCATAGCCGTTCTCGACCACGCGGGTATGCACCGGGGGTGTCTCATCGAAGGTCAGCAGCTTTGGATCGAGGATGAGTTGGTTCCCGGACTGGGTGAGGGTAAAGACCTGCCCTGCGATGATGATCGAGCCGCTGCGTGCCATAGCCGCCGGGTTGGTCGCCACGGTGTAGGTGACGGTCCCAGAGTTGGTCATGTTGGGGCTGGAATCAATGGTCACCCAGTCATTCGTGTTGTACACGCTCCATGCGCAGCCTCCCGCTGTGAACAGACCCACCGATCCCGAGTCGGAGCCGCGTATATGCTGCCGAAAGCTCGGCGAGATTGCAAACGTGCAAGCGCCTAACTGCGTAACCGAAAAGGCCTGTCCGGCAATCGTGATGAATC
>CAZIJO010000061.1:22749-25729 GCA_964539515.1 uncultured Bifidobacterium sp.
CGCTGTTGGCGTTGGTCAAGTTCGAGGTGATGGTCACCCAGTCATTGGTGTTTGACACGATCCAGGCGCACCCCGCGAGGGTGGACACACTTACCGATCCCGAATCCAAGCCGGGTCCGTGCTCCCGATTGCTCGGCGAGATTGCAAATGTGCAAGCGCCTAACTGCGTAACCGAAAAGGCCTGTCCGGCAATCGTGATGAATCCTGTGCGCGCGAAACCGGTCGAGTTGGAGGACACAGTGTAAGTCACGCTTGCGCTGTTGGCGTTGGTCAAGTTCGAGGTGATGGTCACCCAGTCATTGGTGTTTGATACGATCCAGGCGCACCCCGCGAGGGTGGACACACTTACCGATCCCGAGTCAGCGCCGAACCCGTGAAGCCAACTGGCCGGAGCAATTGCGAACGTGCAGATCGGTGTTCCGGAAATGGCCAATGAGAGATTGTCCATGGCGAACACGCTGGAAGGAAAAGGATCAAAGGTCACGCGATCAACTTCGTTGTGTTCGAAGTTGATCAGGGTCGGAAGGCCCTTGGTTATCGCATATGTGTTGTCAAACACCGCCGTGTTCCCGGTGAAGCCTCGAACTCGTATCTGCATCCCGCTCTGATGAACTGCCGTGAAGAAGGCCGAATTCAAAGAGAATAGGTTACTGATGCCGCTGACGGAGGCAGGGTACCCGTACAGGTTGAATGCTACATCGGGAGTCGTAACCATTCCCGCCAGATAGCTTCCGTAATCTTGGTTCGTCGCATTTAGGACGCCAAAGTAGTTCCACCGGAGTCCGCCATAGCCGTTCTCGATAATGCGGTAATCCACCGGTGGTGTCTCATCGAAGGTTAGCACTTCAGAGTACACATCTGAAATGAACTGGAAAAAGCAGACCGCAAAACTTGTCACCCACTTGCGCAAGCGCAGCGGCGCGAGGAATGGGAAAAAGGAGCGAGCGCGGGGCGTTGCGGTCGTCCGCGATAAGTGCGATGGCGGGACGAGTCTTTGCGGCCATACCCATGTCCGCCAGCAAACTTCGCGATGGTGCGGATTCATTTGGCTTTGCTTTCGAGGGTGTCGAGGACAGCTTTTCCACTCCGCGCATGGCCGTCAGGTCGAGCCACAGTTCTTCGGCGTGGGTGCAGGTGAGGAATTTTGGGTGGCGCCGGACTTCGCCCAAGCCCGGTTCGAGTTGCTTTTGATTTCTTCGAGCAACCTCTCTTGCGTCCTCATGCCACAATTATCCACACGAAATGGTTTTGAGCAAGTTGCCGTTTCTTTGCTTTCCTCGCCAGAAGCACTTTCCTACGCTTCCCGATTAGTTGAGTCCAGGAATTCGCAGTCATGAGCAAAGAATTCATCCGCATCGGCGGCGCGCGAGAGCCTCATCTCAAGAATTTTGCTCACGCCGTGCGGATCACAAACCAAGCAGACGCTTCAAGACTGATTCTATCTCCAACATTTTGTCGGCGGGAAAGGCTGCAATGCGGCGTTCGATCCTGGCGTTGTCCACTCCGGCGATGCCCAACACGTTCACAACAGATTCCTGCCGCAACCACGGTGGTTTGGGAAAACGGATTTCACATTCGCCGCCGCGAATCTCGGTGGTCATGGGTACCACCACGGACATGTTGCGCTGACGGTCGGGGTTGCCGACGGAAACAACGACACAAGGTCGAACCTTGGCCGCCATGCCCAAATCCACCACGACGACGTCGCCACGACTAAAGTTTGTCATAGTCCACGTCCGGCGAGGGTCCGAGTTTTTCCCACGTGTCCGCAACGACGCTTTCCAGCGGCGATTCCACCTCGCGCTGCCGTTCGAGGAATTTCATGTAGCGCAAGACGTCACGCAGCACGGACTCGGGCTGCTTCTTGATTTCTTCAAGCAACATTTCTTGGGCGCTCATGCGGATAATTATCCACACCGTACGCATTTGGGCAAGTTGGCGTTCGCAGAGTTAGAGGCAATGGGTTCCCTCACCCCGGCCCTCCCAAGAAGCTCGTAGCAGCGGACGTGAGTCCGCTCAATTCAAAATCGAAGGAAATCTGAGCCGACTCACGTCGGCTGCTACGGTTAAGGGGTTCAAAGCACGAAATCTTGTTTGGAAGAAATCTCTCCCCACGGAGAGGGAGGATGCTTCGCCACTTTCTCGAAAACCTGAGACTGAATTTGCCGGATGGTCGTTCGCAAAACTGTCAGCGAACTACAGCTGCTCCTTCTCCCGGGGGAGAAGGTCAGGATGAGGGCGGACATGACCGCCCTTCTCATTTTCTGAAATCGGTTTCTTTCCTTTCCCCACCCGGTTGCCTGTCCTACGCTTCCCGATTAGTTGAGTCCAGGAATTCGCGACGCATGAGCCATTCTGCAAACTGTAGGAGACGACGTGAGGAGTCTCTAACTTTCTGTTAGTTTGAGACTCGTTACCTCGTCTCCTACGGGGCCTTGAAGAAACTTCGCATGAGCAAAGAATTCATCCGCATCGGCGGCGCGCGGGAGCATAATCTCAAGAATCTCACGCTCGAAATTCCGCGCGACCAACTGGTGGTCATCACCGGTCTGAGCGGCAGCGGCAAATCGTCGCTCGCGTTCGACACGATCTACGCGGAGGGCCAGCGCAAGTACGTGGAAAGCCTCTCGGCTTATGCGCGGCAGTTCCTCGATCAGATGCAGAAGCCCGATGTGGATTACATCGAGGGCCTCTCGCCCGCCATCGCCATCGAGCAGCGCAGTTCCGGCATGAACCCGCGCTCGACGGTCGCCACGACGACGGAGATTTACGATTACCTCCGCCTGCTCTACGCGCATGTCGGTCAACCACACTGTCCGGATACGGGCGTGCCCATTGTCGCGCAAACCACCAGCGACATCGTGGACAAAATCCTCGCGCTGCCGGCGAAGACCAAGGTGATGCTGCTCGCGCCGGTCGTGCGCGGGCAGAAAGGCGAGTTCCGCGACGTGATCGAGCGGTTGCAGCGGGAAGGATTTGT
>CAZIJO010000062.1:0-8259 GCA_964539515.1 uncultured Bifidobacterium sp.
CCGCCAATCCGCCCTGGCTGTGGCCTTGGAATACGAGCGGGCTTCCAAACTCGCCCAGCGCGGCGAGCTGACGCAGGCCCAAGCCCGTGAAGTCCTGAATGACATCATGAAGCGGGCGGATATCGGCGAGACCTTGCAAGGCGTGTCCATCAAAGCGCACTTCGACACCTGGCTGGCCAGCAAGCGCACGCGGAAGGCCAAAGCCACCGGGGAACGCTACGGCATGGCCGTGGAGGAGTTTTTGAAGACGCTGGGCAAACGCGTGACCAAGCCCCTCACGAGCCTCACAGCGGCGGACGTGGAACGATTTTTGAATCAGCGCATCGCCAAGAAACTTTCGCCCGCCACAGTGATTCTGGACGTAAAGATCATCGGCGGGGCATTGAACGTGGCTCGCCGGCAAGGATTGATCCCCACCAATCCTGCCGAAGCCGTGGAACTGCCCGAAAACATCGGCATGGAACGCGGGACATTCACCCCGGCCCAAGTAAAAATGCTCGTGGACGCGGCGGAAGGGGAATGGAAGCTCCTGATCATGCTCGCCTATTTCACAGGCGCGCGGCTTTCCGATTGCTGCCGGATGCAATGGGACGGCGTGGACCTGACTGGCGAAACCTTGACCTACACGCAGGCCAAGACCGGCGCAAAAGTGGCCACTCCGCTTCACCCGGACTTGCTGGAGCGATTGAACAAGCTCGCAGGCACCGACAAGCCGGACGTTTTCCTCATGCCGAAGCTGGCCAGCCAGCGCACGAGCGGACGCCGGGGACTTTCGGAGACCTTCAAAAAGATCATGCGAAAAGCGGGGGTGGATTCCCAAACCGTGAAGGGTGCGGGCAATCAGATGTTCTCCCGCCGCTCCTTCCACGCGTTGCGCCACAGCTTCACTTCCGCGCTCGCCAATCAGAACGTGTCGGCTGAACTACGGATGAAACTCACGGGCCACAAAACCGAAGGCGAGCATCAGAAATACACCCATCACGAAATGGACAACCTCCGCGCGGCCGTGAAAAAAATCCCTTCCCTGGGTTTGAATTAGCGCCACGTGAATTGAGAGCGCCAGCCGCCGGCGAAGGCGCGCTGCGCCGGTTAAGTGGAGTTGAGCCATTCACCCGCGAGGGATTATTTGGCTTAGCCTTGGAATGCAGTCTGGGTTTAGGGTTGCTCGGGGTCGAGACCGCTCCAACGACAAAGCTCGGCATGGGTCAATTTGCCGTAACCGCGAGGACCATTTTCAGGCGAAAGAACACCAGATTTCAAAGCCAAGACAACCGACGATTTCGTGGCGGCAATGCAGGCACGGCTCAGACAATCGTTCGCTCGGGAGGATAGACCGTTGGCGGGATATCCACGGATCAGCTTCGGCTGCGGAGGCATTGGAGGTCGGCCCGCCCATTCATAAATAGTTTCCCACGTGCGCCGGCTCAGCTTTGGCAACCTGGTGCCCTGCCAAAGGATGCTGCCGATCCCATCATTCCAAGATAGATGGCCCGAGGCGATGGCAGCCCGAACGAGCGCCCGGCTTTCAAGTTTGCAATCCACAAGGACCCGCCGAGCCCGCGCAGGTAGCGGCAACAAAGCGTCTGACCCGCTCTCCGCAACATCCTTCAGTTTCGCACTGGCGGTGAAATAGACTTGCCAAGCGCGTGAACGGCTCATTCTCAGCCGGGCCGCGATTTCCTTGAAAGTCAGCTCGTTCTTTTCGTGGAGGCGAACAACACGTTCCTCCTGCTCGTTTAGCGGTTTGGCGCGAAGGCTCATGTTCAAATGTCGGCAATGTCCAACCACAGCGCTTCAAGGTCCGGCTCATCTAGTGCCTTAGCGCGAATATCCTCCTTACCCGCAACATCAATCGCCGCTTCCAGCCACCCCATAGCTTCCTTAAGTTCGCCGAGCTTGCAGGAATAGCATGCGAGTTGATACGCGATGCGCCATTCGTCGAGGAACTTGTCCGCCACCGGCAAGAGGGCGTCGAGTGCTTCCTTGGTGCGATCAAGTTTGCGGAGCGCGTGCGCCAGGTGAAGCGGGCCGAAAGCCGAGTCAGGAATCATCGTGCAAAGGCTGTACGCGATTTCCGCAAGGTAATCCCATTGCTCCGCGTCGTTGTAAATTTTGCACCTTACTTGTAACACGTCCGGGTGTGCCCTCACTTGAGGTGAGATGTTTTCCAACTCGGCGTTTGCTTCCAACCAATTACCAAGTTCAAGCCAACCTTGCGCGGCTTGCAGGTGAAAAGAATCAGGGTGCGTCAGCTTGTTCACTTGGAAATCTGTTTGAGTCGTTTCTTCGTCAGCAATCCCGCCGCGTGAAATTTCTTCGCGTAGTCGCGTTGCCGCGCTCCCATCTTATCGTTTTTCTTTTGGTTCACCCGGAGCGGGAGCAGTTCAAGATTGGCGATGACGTTGCCCAACTCCGGCGCAACGGCGAACGGCACAACATGGTCCACGCTCAATTCGTCGCCGGTGTACGGGCCGCGTTTGATCGTGGGCGATTGCCCCCGGAGCATGTCGTTTAATCCGACCTCAGTCAGAACCCCGAGCTTGGCGGCAATGTCATGGTTGCGCGTCAGTGCGTCGCGGGTCATTTGCGCGAGCACCGCGTTGCTGTAGCCGGCCACGAACACGGCCTTATTCACCACCGTAGCGACCTTGCAACCGTTCCGCCGAGCCTCCTCCAAAAGTGCAACGGCTTTTTGAATTCGAGGATTGGCCGCGCGTGGGCTGAGTGTGGCGAGCTTGGCCGGCTCTATTAGGTGGGCAAGCTTGTCCACATAGTCGCCACAGTCCGCCATGATCGGCAGGACGGTAGCGGCCAAAAGAGCGAACGCGCGGATGACCATGCCGGGATGATAGTGACCATAAGTTTGCCACGCCAGCCCACGTGATGCCCGCGAACACAGTTGACACGGGGGGCAAACGGTGCGCCTAATGCCCAGCGTGAACGCAGGGACAGGCAAACTTCCATTTGCCACGCAAGGGGCGCGGCCGGGGTGCAATACGCACACTTCATGGTTTCTTGCATCACCAGCCTGCAAAAAAGGACAAGGAAAATTCCCACCATGAACACCAAATCCATCATTGCCCTTGCCGCTTTCTCCGCTTCCCTCACTTGGCAAGTCGGTGCGCAGATTTACGACACTAACAACAATTACGTTCAAATCTTCGCCGGCTCAGGCGTCTCAAGCTATTTGGAAGGACAAGGGGCACAAGCCATGTTCAACAACCCGGCTGCAGTTGTGTCGGACACTTCGAGTAACCTTTTTGTATTGGACATTGGAAATCAAAGGATCAGAAAAATTACGCCGAGTGGATCAACTTCAACCTTTGTGGGCGGCGGCGCTGGTAGTTTGCCTGGCTATGGCACCGGTGTTTCGTTGGGGGGAATTTCGTTTGGGTCAATGGCGATAGATAGTTCCAACACCATAGGAATTACCTGCTTTAACAGCAACTTTGGCAACGGGGGCTTGTTGCGGATTTACTCAAATGGCTACGTCGAGTTTCTGAGCTTTTCTGGAATGAATAACTCAAGTGGCATTTGCGTGGATTCAGGAAACAACATCTACTTTTCCGCCTCGGGGGGAAACCAAATCTTCCGTTTGGCTGCGAACGGCACGTTAACTTTTGTGGCTGGTAATGGAAGTTCAGGCACAACAGATGGAAACGGAATCTACGCCTCGTTCGCCAATCCTCGAGCATTGGCGGTAGATGCTGCTAACAATGTCTATGTGTGGGATGTTGGAAGCCACCTAATTCGGCGGATAGATACGAGTCAGAATGTGACGACCATTGCGGGTAGCGGCACGGCCTCGGACATTGACGGGTATGGGACGGGCGCGGGGTTTTCTTCGATCTATTCAATGACCGTAGATTACAAGGGCAACGTGATTATGGCCTGCGGTTCCTCAATCCGCAAAATGTCCGCTTCCACCAACGTTACGACCATCGCCGGAAGTTTCTCCCAGAACTCCTATGCTAATGGGCTTGGTGCGCTCGCCCGATTTAGTGGTGCAAGCGGGGTTTGCCTGTCTCAAGGAATGATGTTTGTCGCGGATTCCAACAATCACCGCATCCGGCAAATCTCGTTTGATCCCCAGCCGCAACAAGTGGCTGACTCAAACCTTGGGATTCACAATTACGCGGGCATCACCATCAGCGGCCTGGTGGGTCGGACTTATCAAATTCAATCGTCGCCAGACCAAACCAACTGGACCGCGCGGGCAACACTACTTCTCACATCAAACCCATATCTGTGGTTTGACTTGAATCCAATCAGCGGGAGCAAATTCTACCGCGCGTTTTTGTTGCCTTGAATCGCGCATTGAAACTCCACTCATCATCCCGAAAGGAAGACAATGACTTCTCCAGGATGCTGTAAGTTGAAATGCCCGTATTGCGACGGGCACATGGAAGTGCCAAGCGAACTGGTTGGAGAGTGGACGACTTGCCCGCATTGCCAGAAAGAAATCCCGCTTGATACACCCACCGACCTGCCGCCCGGATTTAAGCCGAAAGAGGCGAGAGACCTTCCCTCAAATGCCAAACAAGTTGGCCAGACTAGAAAACTGAGCCCCTACCTTTGGTTGATACCCATTGCCGTCCTGGTGCCGTTATTGGTCTATCTGATGACGCTTGCAATGGAGTCCGAAAACAACGTTTTGAAAATGCTCGGCTTAGCCGTTCCTGGCCTCGCGGGAGCAGCAATCACGGTCATTCTGTTTTCCCTTGCGATCTTTTGGGCCGTCTGCCTGTTTCTGCTGCCAATCATCGTCTATTTCATTTACCGCACGGTGTTGAAAATCGAAGAGAACACACGACCAAAATAAATCCAGCGTGGTACGGTTCCACGAAACCCGCGCACTCCTGAGAAATGAGAACGCACAAGCCCCGCAGAACACTTACCAAGGAGATAACGAAAACAGCGCAAAGAAATGATTATCTTTCTACTTACGAGGCTTTAGAGATTGCAACATTTGGGCGTCGCCTTACGAATACAGAAAGAGCGTTCGAGAGCTATTATGACACCGAGGCAAACTTTCAGTCAGCAGTACAAGGGCACTTGAAGCTTCCCGGTAAGCACCCGCTGCATACCCCAGATGGCAGGACGCGCCTAGTGACATTCCGAGAAGGGTTAGAACATTCTCTCAAGTTGGCAAGGGATGGGCTTTGCGAGCAGTTCATGATTGCAGTTACCGCTGGTAATTTCCAAAAAATCCACGAACTGGCCGAAGTGGTCCGCTTCTTCAAGACTGGTAACTACAACATGAGGCGCAATGCCGATCCCGAGCGTGCGGCTTTGCTCTCACTTAAAAAGCGGATTCGCTACGAATCAGAGAAAATGACAATCCGCGAAGTTGCGGAATATCTTGCGGGGGTGAGGCTCTATAAAATGCGCCATAAATGGGACCATCACGAATATCTTGCTTGGTTGAGAGACCGAACAATGGGCGATAGACAAGACGTTAATTTCCCAAAAGTTGAAACCTCCGCAGATGGCTTTTCGGCGTTAAGGAAAAAATGCCGGGAGATAAAATTCCCTCTGGCGCCATCAAGAAAAATAAGCCTCAAATAGTCCTTCAAAGTCTTAATTGATTCCGCGACCAGCGGATAATTTTGCATCACTGGCGTAGGTCAACGCAGATAACACAGTTGACTTCCCGCCATTGATGTCATGGCAATACACAACAAAACGAACACCGACGACCAAACCCAACCCACCAACACAAGGCCCATGCCCGCGAAGGCACGGGAACTACTATCGGACCAATCCCACGGCTTGCCCGTTTGGATCCGTTCACCCAAGCAAGGCGTGGAATTCTACAGCGGCTTTTCCCGCGCGAAACTGTACGAAGGCGCCAGCAAGGGCCACTTCCGCAGCGTGTCCATCCGCGAACCCGGCCAAGTGAAGGGCACGCGGCTTTTCAACCTGCAATCCATCCTGGACTTCATCGCCCGGTGCGAGGCGCAAGCAACGGTGAACGCATAAAAAATCCGCCGCGCTCCCGGACAGGAAAAACGCGGCGGAAAACTAACTTTATGAAATTATCGTACTCCTCCCCATGCGCGGGGTCAACTTTGGCGGACGCCAAGGCGCGGCTTAACATTCACGGCCTGTGGCGGCACTTCGGATTCCCCGGCGAACCCAAAACCTCCTGCCGTTGCCCCTGGCGGGATGACAACAAACCCAGCTTCAGCGTGAACCCGGACGGCACCTTGTGGAATGACTTTTCCACGAGTGAAGGCGGGGACGCCGTGGACTTCTATCAACGGGCATCCGGTCTGCCCCAGAAAGACGCCTGCCGAAAGTTCATGGAACTGGCTGGCGGATCATTCACGCCATCACCGCGCGCGGCTTGTCTCTCGCCCCAGCCGGCGGAAGCCAAGCCCAAACCCAGATTCCCCACCTTCACCACCGGCACGGCCGCGGACTTCAAGACGCTGGCCCAGCTCCGTGGCATCGGGCGCGAAGGATTGGAATGGGCGAGTGAACGCGGCTTGCTCTGGTTCGCCACCTTGCTGGATTGTCCCGCCTGGATCATCACGGACGCCGCGCGGGTGAACGCACAGGCACGGCGAATGGACGGGCAGCCATGGGAACACATCGGCGCCAAGGCATGGACGCTGCCCGGCTCGTGGGCCGCGTGGCCCATTGGCATCTCGGAAGCCCAACCTTTCCCAGCCATCGCCCTTTGCGAAGGCGGCCCGGACTTCCTGGCAGCGCATTATCTCGCCCTCTGGGAACAGGCATCGCACCCCACCCAGCGGGACGCGCAATGCGCACCCGTGGCGATGTTGGGAGCCGCCCAGCGGATTCACCCGGACGCCCTGCCGATGTTCGCCGGCAAACGGGTGCGCATCTTCGGCCACGAGGATGAAGCAGGCAGGGCAGGGGTGGAACGGTGGGCACGGGAGCTGGCCTCCGTGGGCACGGCCGTGGACGCCTTCAGCTTTGGCGGTCTCGTGCAGGCGGACGGCAGACCGGTGAAAGATGTGAATGATGCCCTGGCGATGGACGGGGCGAGCTTCACCGAAGCGGGGAGGATGCTGCCATGATTGCACCCAATCACATTTACAAGCCCGCCAGCGGGCAGCCAGACGCCGCGCCAGTGGATTTGAAAGCGGAATGGCTGCACCATCTCGCCAAGGCCACCTGCCCTGCATCAGACCTTGCTCAACTCACAGTACCCGCACGCGAATCCATCATTGGCGAATGGTTCAAGCAAGGGGACTTGGGCTTCATCTTCGGGGCACGGGGCTTGGGCAAGACCTGGCTCGCCCTGCACTTGGGCCGGCAATGCGCGGAAGGCGGCAGCGTGGCGGATTGGAAAGTCCACCAGCCGCGCCGGGTGCTTTACGTGGACGGGGAAATGCCCTTGGACGGAATCCGCTGGCGGGACGTGGCCTTGTCCACCGCAACCACGGACGGCATGTTCTATCTTCAGCACGAAGCGTTGTTTCATCTTACCGGCAAGGTTTTGAACCTTACCATTCCCACGGTGCAAGCCGCGTTGCTGGAAAAATGTCAGCGGGAACAAATCGAAATCCTGATTCTCGACAACCTTTCGTGCCTGTTCACGGGCATCAAAGAAAACGACGCGGACGCCTGGGAACAAGTGTTGCCGTGGCTGCTGGATTTGCGGCGCAATCGGATTGCCGTCGTCTTCATCGCCCACGCCGGACGTAATGGCTTCATGCGTGGGACATCACGCCGGGAGGACGCGGCTTTCTGGATCATCCAACTGGCGGAAGCCAAGGACGCCGGGGAAATCCAGAACGGGGCGAAGTTCGTGGCGCGGTTTGTCAAAAATCGCAATGCCACGGAAGCCGATTGCCCGCCGCTGGAATGGCATTTCAACCTTCCCCATGGCGAAACCCGCGCGCGGGTGAGTTGGAAGAAAATGTCCACCGGGCAAATCTTCCGGCAATGGATCGAAGACGGATTAACGAGAGCCACCGAGATTGCCGAAGAAATGGGCATTTCCAAGGGGCAAGTTTCCAAGCTCGCCAAGCGGGCCATCGGGGAAGGCTGGCTCAAAAAGGACGGCCACGACTATGTCCTCACCGGGCAGGCATGACGCTCGTTTCCATGGCCACACCCCTGCCGAGGAAACGGGAAACGAGAGGAAACCAAACAGGAAACCAATTGGTTTCCTCTTGGCGGCAAGGGGAGTTTGTCCGCAAATCGAATGCTGCAAGGAAACGGGATGGTAGCAACCACAGGAAACGAGCGGGCAGCGGTGGGCTTAACCTCAAACCGGAATTT
>CAZIJO010000062.1:8269-25680 GCA_964539515.1 uncultured Bifidobacterium sp.
GTTCTGGGTCATTGCCGGCGGCCCTCAGGTAGACGCGTGACCCGAACCGCTAGCCACCAACTTTTTAGAAAAACTCGGGACTGACAGACATTATGAGCATGCGAACGATTAAAAGCCTCGCCACAGAGCTTGGCTACACGGAGCGAACCTTTCACCGCAAACTAGACTCTGGCGACGCCAAGGCGCGCCTGGCGCTGCGGCAGGAGGTAATTGAGGACAATCCCGGCGTTCAACAATTCCCCGGCGACCTGGCCGAGCTGGCTGAAATTTTTGAGCGCTGCGACCCGGAGATTGCGCGCGTTGCAATGCTACTCAGTGACCGGCTTGAACAACTTCTGGAATCCACACCGCGCTCTGCGTGGCGGATGCGGATGGACAGCCAAATGTTGGAGTGCTGTGACGACGATGCCAAGTACGCGGCATTGGAGGAGGAGCTTGCCCGCGAGACTTCATCCCGGTGAGACCCGAGATGTCGGAACGTTGAGCGTCAATGGAGCAAGGAATCTCTTACCGGGGCGGGTGCGACTGGCGGCAAGGCAATGTGCCGCCAGTCCGTCCGATAGGTGAAAAATAGAAAACACACAAAGCAGATCCGGAGCGAGCCGGCACCTCCCCTGGTATGGAAACGAAATTGGGAAAGGCGAAACCCGGTATTCACCTCCGGTTTGCACTGGCGCTCGCAAAAAGCGTATCAGTGGCAGCCCTGACAGGGAGATGATTTCAACCAGCCACATTGAACGGCAAAACCTCACGTTGCGGATGAGTAACCGCCACTTTACTCGTTTGACCAATGGCTTTCAAAGAAGCTGGAAAATCACAAACACGCGGCGGCGATTTACTTCATGCACTATAACTACTGCCGGATTCACACCACGTTGCGGGTAACGCCAGCTATGGCTGCCGGCATTTCCGACCATTTTGGAGTTTGGAAGAAATCGTTGATTTGATCCAAGGCTGATTGCATTCTGCAAGGATATGTCTCAAAACTGGTCATTATTTTGATCTGCAAAGATCAAAATACTTTATTGACACTGCCGCGTTGTAATGTAATCTCCGAATTCATTAAGGGTTAAGCAAGTGGTCGGGCATTAAGTAATGTACCCTACGCGTGGTCGGGTATATGCTTAATGGAACACTAACTTAAAATACGTTAAGTGTAGGCAGTTATGAATAGCCAAGAACAAAATCACAAATACCCAGAAACTGACAAGTTTCTCGTCTGGTATGAAGAAGCTAAAGCGAATGGGCTTCAGGATGTGAAGTTCTGCCCAAAAAATGTTGACGGAGCCACCGTTGAATCTTTTTTTGGAGAAGTCAATACTGCCATCAACGCTGAATCCGTAAAGCATCCCGAGTTCTTTTGAGGCAAGTGGGCATACGACACGTTGACGCATGATCCGACACGTTGACGTATGCTTGATAGTTAAAGACCTTTTTAAGAAAATTGGTTCTGGTGGGGATTCAATTCCTATCAAAGTTGATTCTGTAGTACTTCCAGCTGTCGCCGGGTTTGTAACCACTCCGAACGGGCTTCCATACAAAATATCTCTGGATTGCAAGAATTGGCCGGCAAACCAACTAAGCGGCATGCTTTTCCGGTATCCAGATCGTGCCGAGGTTATCTATTCTTCAACGCTGAACACTTGCTGGGCTAGGTTTGTTGTGTGTAAGGAGCTAGTCCACCTTCTGATTGATACCGAGCCAAAGCATTTTACGAAGAATCCAGTAGCGCTGGTGCAGGAAATCATTAACAAGCTTCCATCGGTGGCGTGTGTTGAAGAATTGAACTCAGAGAGCTTGGCGATAGTTGGTGCGGTAGAAATGCTTTTGCCGTGGCATTTACGAAAGAAAATGGAAGATATGATGGCTTCAGGCGCTTCAGATTATGCAATAGCGCTTGAATTTCGCGCTCCGGAAAAAATAGTGAATTTAGTACTCAGATCGGAATACGGCAAAACTTCCGCAAAATCGAACTCAGCCCACCCTTGAGTTCCTCACAGCCTTCTTAGAGTTCGTTTTCGCCAACGTAGCCCACTACCCATCCCGCCAGCAATCAGGTTTCCGGCCGGTCCTATTCTCCCCTGTGTGCTCCCTCGATTTCGACTTATACTTATTCGCACCCAACCACGGACGGAAAACGGAAATGAAGTTTTGGAAGCCCTCACAAGGGGCAAGTGGCATGTTTGGAAACCAATGCCCACCGCGGGTGAAAAGATTACTTAAACCGTGGGGCGGGCATCCGCAAACGTGTCTGAAATGCTCGGCCTTTTTAGCACTAGGGTTTAGCACTGGGTTATTTTTGCTGACGCAAAAACTCACGGAAGGCTTGATTCTATTGATCGGAATTGAGGTTGGTAGCGCGTACGGGAATCGAACCCGTCTTTCAGCCTTGAGAGGGCCGTGTCCTAACCGATAGACGAACACGCCACACACCCCGGATTCTAACCAGCAAAGGGCTCTTGTAAACGAGAAATTACTTCTGTGGTGCCGAGCAGAAAGAAATTCACTCCGCTCTCAGACTCGTCTCCGAGGCTGCGTTGGGTGGCCGTTGCCACCCCATTTTATTGGGTAAAAGTGTTTCCTGGTGCTTCCATTCGGAATGCAACCCCTCCGCCTTCGCCCACTCCCCGAGTGCCAGTCTCTGACAAAACTTCATCCGCGGGCGTTGCAGCGACCCAGTCCCTCCACAGTTGGGCTGGCTTTTCGATCTGTTTGCGATCCTGCGTCCAGCTTCCAGCTTGACGTCATTCCACCTTCGGACATGCTCGCGTTGATGAACAAAAGCCCTGACAACCACCAGGTCGCCATTTGGCCTGCAGGCAGAATATGCCCCGTCAATTTCAGTTTTGAGAGCCAATGAAGACGACTCCGGCCAAAGCTCTCAATCGCCGCCAGTTCCTTCGGCACTCCGCCACCGTCGGCGCAGCCCTCGCCACCTTTCCTGCCTTGATCCCGGCCCGCGTTCGAGGCGCCGCCGCGCCAAGCAAGCAGATCACGATTGGTTTCATCGGTACGGGCAGCCATGCGATCGGCTGGAATCTGCCCAAATACCTGAAGCTGCCCGACGCCCGGGTTCTCGCGGTTTGCGATGTAGACCGGGAACGGATGGAATTTGCCAAGTCCAAGGTGGATGAGCATTACCAGAATAAAGACTGCGCGATGACGACGGACTTTCGCGAGGTGCTCGCCCGGCCGGACATCGATGCGGTGATGATCACCACGCCGGATCACTGGCACACGCTGATCAGCGTGATGGCGCTGCGGGCGGGCAAGGATGTGCAATGCGAAAAGCCCACGCTCACCATCGGCGAAGGGCGGGTCTTGATCGAGACCGTTCGGAAACATAAAAAAGTATTTCAAACCAGCACGGAAGATCGCTCCCTGCCTGAGTATCATCGCATGGCGGAACTCGTGCGGAATGGCCGGATCGGCAAGCTCCAAAAGATCGAGGTGATTCTGCCCAAGCAACCCGGGGAGGCCGGGGATCCGACGCCCCAGCCGGTGCCCGCCGAACTGGATTATGAAATGTGGCTTGGGCCCGCCCCGTTTGCGCCCTACACCAAGGGGCGCGTTCATTTCAACTTCCGTTGGATTTGGGATTACTCCGGCGGGATTATCTGCGACTGGGGGGCACACCTGTTTGATACTGCACAATGGGCCAATGACACCGAACATGGCGGTCCGGTGGAGATCGCGGGCACGGGCACTCATTGGGAGGGCGGCCTCTACAACACGGTTAAGGATTACGATGTCACTTACCGTTATGCCAACGGCGTGGTGATGACGTGCACTCCCGGCAACCCCAGCATCAAGTTCATTGGCACGAAAGGCTGGGTCGGCAACCGCGGCTGGCGCGCACCCGTTGAAGCCAGTTCCCCGGAGATTCTCAACTCCGTCATCGGCCCGGAGGAACTCCACCTGTTCACCAACCCGGAGGGCGAGCATCGGAATTTCGTGGATTGCGTCAAGAGCCGGAAAGACCCTTATTTTCCGGTCGAAATCGGCCATCGCGTGGCCACCGTTTGCCACCTGGCCAATATCGCGATCAAGCAAGGCCGCAAGCTTCGGTGGGATCCTGTTGCCGAACGCTTTGTGGACGATGCATCCGCCAACGCCATGCTGACACGGCCCATGCGTAAACCTTGGAAGCTGGAATGGTGAGGGCCCCAAGCCCAAGCGGATTGGTGGACCTCCTGCCGACAGATGGAAGCTGTAAATGAATCCGTCTCGTCTTCGACATCGGGCGCTGCGTTCAGGTTGCTTTTTCGGTTAGGCCCGGCCTACGATCCTTCAGAATTTGAGCGCAACCCTGTGACTTCCCTTTGTGCAATACCTGAACGTTCCTCATTCGACAATGGCGGCAACCGTGACGGCCAGCCAGCGCCGAGGATCTTTAGCTCACCCAAACCCTCTGAGTTTCTTCTCCGATAAACCCCTGTATTCGATGCCAGCCCAGGAGACCATGTGAACAAAGCGACTGCCCTTCTGAACAAAACCATCGTGCCGTTTTTGACGGCCCTGAGCGAAAACACCTACCTGTCGGCCATCCGGGCGGGGATGGTGTCCGTCGTGCCCCTGACGATCATCGGGGGACTCTTCATGATCGTGGCTTTTATGCCGATCACTTGGGGTTCCGCAACGTTATCAGCAGGGGATCTGAAAGACCTCCCGGCTTTCGCTACCAAGCTGAAGCAATCACCCGACGCTCTGTCCTCGTTTCTCAACGCAGGCTTGTCCGTTGAATCAAAACAGGCCCTGGGTCGTTATGAGCCATCGGGGGGCAACGCCTCCTCACTGGAAAATTTCTTGCTGAAAGATCTCAATGCGGTCATTCAAGGTCCTTCCCTTCACGAGGAACAACGTTTTGCCGGTGTCGTTTTGCGAGATGTCACCAAGCAGCTCTTGGAACGCAAGCCACAAGGAAAAGACCTGCGTCGCCTCAATCGCCTGCTTCTTGAGGATTCATATCCGCTCGAAATATCGAAGAAAGTAACCGGGTGGGATATTTTGATCGCCCCCTACCTTCAGCTTTTGCAAATTCCGGTCACCGCCACCTTTGGCATGCTGGGTGTGTTTGTGTGCTTCGCTGTCAGTTATGACTTAGGAAAACAAATGAAGCAGGAAGCCATCGTCAGCGCTTCCATGGCCACGGCCGTCTACCTGATGATTTCGCTTAAATTGGAAGATCTGACTTTGATCACGGAAAACCTTGGTTCCAGAGGCATGTTCACCGCGATCATTGTTGCGCTGGTATCGGTGAGGGTGCAGAAGTATTTCACGGACAAAAATTTTGTCATCAAGATGCCGGCCAATGTACCACCAGTGGTCTATGAGTCATTCCTCTCGCTGAGTCCGCTTTGCTTTCTTGTCGCGGTTTTCTGGCTGATTCGTTTTGTGGCGGGGGTGGATATTGACCACCTCGTTCAAACTGCTTTCAAGCCTCTGGTTTTCGCCCTGAATACGCTGCCGGGCATTTTGGTGTATGCCTTCCTCGTCACCATGCTTTGGTCCGTGGGCATCAACGGCGACAACGCGGTGGATGCGATCGTGGCGCCCATCTTTTACCAATACCTCGCCGCGAATGTGGCGGCTACGATGGCCGGACAGCCCTTGCCGTACATTACGGCTTATGGGTTCTTTACTACCTTCGTCAATGTCGGCGGCACCGGGGCGACCATTGCGCTCGCGCTCGTCCTGTGGAACTCAAAAGAGCCCGGTTTCCGCAAAGTCAGTCGCCTCTCGCTCCCGACCCAGATTTTTCAGATCAACGAGCCGATCTTCTTTGGTATCCCGATTGTGTTGAACCCCATCTTCATGGCGCCGTATATTCTCAACGCCCTGATTCTCACCACCGCCTCCTATCTGCTCATGCACTGGCATCTGATCAATCAACCCTTCGCCAACGTCCCGTGGACCACCCCGCCAATCATCGGACATTACCTGGTCTCGGGAGGGGACTGGCGTGCAGCCGTCTGGGGCGTGGTTTCCATTTTGATCGCCATGGCAATTTATTTCCCGTTTGCCAAGGTCGCCGAACGGCAACGCCTGGCGGCCGAAGCCACGGGCAAGGCTCACGAATAGCGACCCGTGTGCAGCCTTGCTTGCGTCTGGCTGGCATCCAATCACGGGATGGAATCCAGGTGGTACACGGCGGAGGATGCCGCGACTCCGCTGGTCATCAGCTTGATCGATTACTGCTGCCAACAGAACGCGCTGTCGGAGGACCATGCCGTGGGATTGTTTTTGCTTTGCAGGGAAAGCCACAAGCGATACTTTTGCGTGGCGTGGTGATGCGGCGACGCCGCCGGGAGGCCACAAGCCCTCAGTAGCGGAGGTGTCGCACGCGAAAGGCGTCAAATCCTCGGCGAAGTAGCGACGCGAAGCTTGGAACAAATTCGGCCAATGTAGCTCAGTGGTAGAGCAACGGTTTCGTAAACCGTAGGTCGTCGGTTCAATCCCGACCATTGGCTCCATTCCCTACCCCTACCGCGTGTCCGGCAAGACTTTATGGAATCTTCCGGGGATCACTGTCAGCAGTCCAAAGGTCGCTTTCAAATCGCGTCCGGTGACCGGCACGGGATCATCCACTGAACTCTAAATCGGTGGACGGTGGTCTCCCTACGCTTCATACCGAAGCGCATGAAGCATGCAATACCGACTCTTCCACCGGGCGGACCTTCACTACGTCCAGGATACCCGCCGAGGCAAAAGCTTAGCTCCCCGCCTGGGAGTCCATCACCACTTGGAGCTGTTCCAACAGGCGATCCATTGTGACCGGCTTGGAGAGCAATTTGGGGTTGGTGCGCTTCAGGAAAGCCTCGTAGATGGGATTACCGGCATTCCCAGTGACGAAAAGAAATCGCTTCTCCAAGCCGGGCCAAGTCCGCCCCACTTCCGCGTAAAGAAGATCCCCGGACATTTCCGGCATGTCCAAATCGCAGAGTATCGCGTCCACCTCCATCGTGCGGAGGCATTCCAGGGCTTGGACGCCGTTCTCCGCGGTGGTGGTCTGGTAATTCTGTGCCTGCAACAATGACTCATATAGCAGCGACAATTCGATATCATCATCCACGATCAGGACACGCTTGTTTTGCGCGGCGACATCGTGCGTTCCCAGAGGCTTGCTTGCCATGGTCATCATGTTTTCCGGCAGCGAGGAAAGCAGGTCGTATTCCGAAGGGCGGCAGGCCGGGGCCGACGAGGCAAGCCGACAATGGCTGCAAGGCTTCGCCATGGCCGAAAATGCGGCATTTTGAAACACAAGCGGTGCCCAGGCGATTCCGCCCGAGCGGCAACGCATTACCGCCCCAGCTACCGAGACCCGTCGGCTGCTTGCAGAACCGCTTGGACTCGCAAGCGTCCCCCCATTTAACCCATTTAAGGCTGACAATTCGCCGCCAAGCCCCAGTCGCCGCCGGCTGAGAGCGCCCCCCGGTGACCAGTGCGGCACGCACCCGCTCCGCGTCGCTGTCATCGCACTCCACTTGCCGGCGAGGCGACAGAGCAGATCCGCGCTCGCTCAGGCGCGTCTCGCCATTATTTGGTGATGGAGTCACCCAGCATACCCGGCAACTCACCCCAGGCTGCGCCCAACCGTGACATTGGATATGGGTTGTGCGCTGCAATCCCCCATCTACCGGACGGCCCTGGTAACAGGATGCAAACATGAACAGTCGGAGGAACGCCGCAGCACAGCACGGCCTGCCTCGATCGTCTCCCGTTCCACCCTCGCCAGGTACGCCGAATACGCCAGCACCCGCGCACGCCAATTGCGCTTGCCCTACCACCGCTCAATGAGCGATGCGTGCTTCCCGAGCTTGCTCGCCACCGCCACCAGCGATCGTTTAGCCCACAGCTCCAGATTCGTCATGAACTACGCAAAGGCCATGGCACTTTCGCTCGGCTGCTGTTCGAACACCATTACGGCTGGCCATCCTGATGGCACGGGCGCTACAGACGTAGCTCCAACTTCGTTATTCATTTTCCATCTCATTCTATTTAACTGACTAAAAGCCAGCCCTCTGCATCATTTCCAGCCTTTTGAAGAACCTCCTGAATGCCCCGTCGAACCGTTCATGAGAACAAAACATCTCTTCGGTTTGATAGCAGTGGTTGCGGTCACTGGGTTCACCGCCTCGGCGCAGGCGGGTTGGTCGGTGGGTATCTCCTTCGGGTCGCCAGTCATCTTCGCGCCACCCGTCGTGGTTGCACCACCGCGTTGTTTGCCGCCCGTCGTTTACTGCCCGCCGGTCGTACCGTATTGCCCGCCGCGCGTGGTTTACGCTCCGGCGCCGTGCCGGCCGGTGGTTTACCCGACCCCGCGTTGCGGGCCCGGTTACGGTTATCGCGACTATCGCGGCCCGTCCCACGGCCAGGGCGGTTGGGGTCATGACAACAATCGCGGTCACAACCGCGGCGGACATCGCTAAGTTCCGCATCCTTTCATCCACCCGGAGGACCATCAGGTCTTCCGGGCTCTTTTATTCCAGTGTCAGCCCAATGGCATGGGGGGAAGGGCAACCCGACCCCAAGGAGGGTTGCCCCTTCCTCTCTGCCTGTATTGTCGCTTTGGTGCATTTACTCTTTAAGGGATGTTTGCACTCTTGCACTCATTGATCTTCAATGGTTTGCGATGCTACCCAAAAAAAAGGCCACCCGAATTGCAAATCAACCCAACTTCAGCGAGTCGGCAGAGGTAGCCGGCGGCAGTCCTTCGGCTCCTTTTTAAGGATTCTGCAGCTTCGGTAACGATAGCGGTACAACTTTTTCCATTATCTCACAGCACGGCATCTACGAACTCCTTGTCCGAGCAAACCTTGTTTTTGGCCTGGGGTCGGCGTAGGGCTTCCGGGTTCAGTTCCTTGGCGACCCGCATTCGGGGATAATCCCAAGCCAGCACGAACTCGGGCACTTGCGGCAGGTTGCGCAGGATGCTGGTCACCGTGAAACAATCCGGTTCCTCATGCGGGGTGATTACCATGATACTATCTGGATCCCGGGCCCATGCCCCAGCGCCGCTCATGCGGTCCATCGCGCTCTTGGCGGTGCTGTCGCCCTTGGCGAAATGATGGGCGACCACGATGGCCGCACCGGTTTTTTGCGCCAGCGCCTCCAACTCGTTCATCAAGCCTGCAATCTCGCCGTTGGCATTCTCGTCGCGATTGCCTAGGACCTTGTACGCCGGATCAAGGATGATGAGCCCAAACTGATGCCGGGTGAGTTGCTCCTCGAGTTTGGGCCGGAGCAAGGTGAGGTCGGCATTGTGCCCGCGCAGATTCCAAAGCGCCAAAGACTGTTTCAGCCCTTTGCACTCCGGTCGCGCCAGGCACAATGCGCCCAATCGTTCCGCCAGCGCCCACGGCTGCAGTTCGAAGTTGATGTACACCACCGGCAGCTTGGTGCATTTGCGGCCCCACCACAGCTGACCACTGGCGACCGACAACGCCAGGTCCAGCAGACACCACGATTTGTTCGATTTGGATGTGCCGCCGAGGATCATCTTGCAACCCTGGTGCAAAATGCCCTCAATGATTTGCGGCGGGGCGACCGGCGGGTTCGCTGCGAAGTCCTCAAAGAAACAAATCTCCGGCAGCGGCGGCGGCACCGCACCCAAATCCACGGCAATGTCAATTTGCTCGCTCATTCAGATGTGCGTGCCTGGTTGACTGCCGATCGACCTGGGCGTAACTTCCTGCCATGCGTCTCTGCGGATGCATTTGGCTTGGGGCATTCTGCCTCGCAACAAGAGCAGTCATTGCTGCGGAGGAAGAGCCATCTTACCAAGGACGAACACTCACTGACTGGACGCGCGATATCGATCCTCACCTCCCGTGGTCGGTCGACAAGGAGCCCTATGCCGCCGTCAGTAGCATAGGAACCAATACTATACCCACGCTCCTCATGTGGTTGACAGAGGAGGACCCACCTGAACCCCAAAAGCCTAACCGAGCAGCCTGTTACACTCTTGTTCGGAGCGAACGTGCTGTATGGGGATTTCGAATCCTTGGTGCAGCCGCGCAGCCCGCCATTCCCGAACTGACGCGATTGGCCCGCACGACGCATGACCCCGTGCGAGCCGACAGGTGTGTTAGCGCGCTGGCCTGCATCGGTCCCGCGTCGCTGCCCGCTTTCATCGAGATAATGACAAACGGCACTTACCGCGCAAAGTTCTCCGCTGTCGAAAGGCTTTCGTCCGTCGACTTCGATTACACACCCGCCATGCCAGCCCTCATTGCATGCCTCACCGGCGAGAAGAAACAACTCGCCTTTCGCGCAGGGCGGACATTGTGCTTGTCGTCCATAGATGAAGCCACACTGGTAACAGCACTCACCAACGCCCTCCAAACCGCATCGCCACCCGCACGGGCCGGGATCTTCAACTGTCTCCGTTCGTTGCACGTTCCTGCTCGGGCCGCAGTTCCGGCAATTCGCGCCGGACTCTCCGACCCAAACAGCGCCGTCCGAACCAATGCAATTCTGGCCGCGGAACGCATCGCGCCAGAACTTCTGATGAAGCCTCCCGCGCGTTAGCGGCCGTCGACTGACTTGGTGTGCATTTGTGCCCATTCGTGCTTAATCCTTGAGCCACACCAACCGTTGCAATTTCCCCTCGCGCCATGCGCCCGGCACCCGCACCGGTTGTGAGTAGGTAAAAACTTTCGGGTCGCAACCGAACGCCACGAGTCCGGCCCTCAGCCGCGCCTCCATCGTCTTGTTGCGGGGTGCATCAAACCATGCGTGTAAACTCTTCCCTGCCGTATCAATGATGCAGTGCAGCCGATACCGCAGCCTTCGGTTCAGATACGCGAACACCGCGCCGACCTCGTCCTTCGCGAGCGTGTCGCTCTCGATCACCAGAAACCGGGTGCCGTTGCAGTTCGCGTTGCTCCGCTGGAAACTGCCGGGCTTGAACGACGAGCCGCAAGTGAAGTTCCCCATCGCCGGCCCGATCTGATACCAGTCCGCCATCGGTCGGAAATGCGTGCGATGCTCCGGCTTGCCCGAGCTGAACACGTCCCCAATCCACACATGGCAATGCGCCGGCCAGAGTTTCAGCCAGGTGCGAAATTGATCTTCCGCATCGCGCTCCGCCACGAGCAACGGTGAGTCCTCGACGATCTGCGCGAACGGCCAGCGGAAATTCTCGAACAACTCCGGTTTGAAGCGCTCCGCCAAAGTGCGAATGGTCGCGAGCACCATGCGCTCGCCGTCTCCGCTCTGGGGAGAAGGTGGCCGCAGGCCGGAAGCGGTGCGCCCCTCAATCGCCGCCCGCGTCCTTACCTTCCCGTCCGGCTGTAAAATATCCCCGCTCCGTAAAATGCTCCCGTCTGGCAACGTCAACGCCCAGGGCGACGCGTTCAATTCACGGCGCAGCCGCCGATTCGTTGCCGTCACCGCCGGCGCACAGGACGAGTGAAAGCAATAGATTGTCGGCGCGCCATCCACGTTCACACGACAATCCTTCCTGCCGGTCGCATGCGTGTGCAGCGCCTCGCCGGGGCAATGGCAAAATCCGGAGACTTCCGTCTGGCAGTCCACCGCGCCGACGATGCCGGCGGCGATTTGTCGCGCGTCAATCACACCATTTACCCTTCGACCGAACGGGGTTATGCTCCCGTTGCATGGCATCACGGTTGCCATTCGTGATTGGGTTTGGATTGTACGCAATCATCTTGCTGAGCGCTCTGGCCGCGGGTATCACCGGTTTGGTGGCCGGCCCACGTCCCTGGACGCAACGGCTCTGCAAAGCGAGTCTTCGGATCACCGGCGCCTTTCTGGTCCTCCTGATCGTCACCCTGTTGTCATTGGCCGTGGCCGGCATGATCCACGCGGCCGTCGACCCCAAATTGATCCTCGTGCTCGTGTTCATGTTGTGCTCGCCATTGCTCCTTGTGTTTCTGGGCCTGCTCACCGTCTGGCTTTGCCGCGTTTCCCCGGCGGCCGGCCCGACGACCCCGCGCCTCCGCGCCTCCGCGCCTCCGCGATGAACCGCTGTTCCTCCTCGTCACCGGGGGTAAATTATTTTTCTTCATTCGTGTTTCCGGTGTTGACGCCCTTGCCCACCGGCGTATAACGGTGGTGGCTGATTTGATTCAGGAACGCGGGCAACCCAGTCCCGGTAACATTCGCTGAAGATTGTCAGCCATTTCTTTTTTCGTTCGTATTCGCCATCTCCCACCCTTGCACTCCTGCGCCCCAGGGGTATGTTCCTTCAGGCCGATGAGACTCAGGCGGGAAGCCAAAGCGTCCCATGTGCGAGCCCGATAGCCTCACCGGCCCATTCCTTTCCGGCTCCTCTGCCCCTTGGCGTCATCGCTTGGTATCCGTGTTCATCCGTGTCATCCGTGGCTAAAACTTCAGCTCCGGTTCGCAGTAATGTTTCACCGCCTGGACGAAGTCCGCCGGCCGTTTCAGAATCTCCCGCGCGACCTGCGGCGGCAGATGCAGCAGCGTCGCGGCCGCGTAACGATCGGCGATGAAGCGCAGGATCATCCCCTCGAGGTGCACATCCCCGCCCAGCAGCCGGTGCAGCCGTTCCACCGTCTGCACCGACAAACGCCCCGTCGCCGGGTTTGAGACTTCGCGCTCTCCGCCGTTCCCAAATGGATGTTAGGTGTTGAATGTTGGATGTTCGGTGTTCATGCCCTTGACGAATCGCGATTCCGGCTTACCTTCCAGTAGGCTGACGTGGGCGTGAGTGTTGGTTGACAGTGTCAGTGGATCGCAAGGTCAGTGATAGTGGTCGGTTGGTAGATACGCCCACGCCAGCCATTTCCATTTCCTTAATTCCCCTGCGTGTTCTGGCGCCGCAGTTCCTATCGGAACCAGCGCACCTTTTGATCCACCAGCGTCTGGCAGATGCGGCGCACCGTCCAGCCATCCAACCGATATAGAAACCACATCCAGAGTGAGTTCATCGCTTTCTCCTTTCCTTTCTCGCCCTCTCTGCCGCGATCGGGGAGCGGGTTGGGATGAGGTGTCGTCATCTTTGTGGTCTTCAGATCCACGAGGCACAGCCCGTGAACCTTGTGCTCGATCAACAAATCCGCCGTCCCGGCGTAACCGAACCGATTGGAGACCACGCGCTGCTCCGTCCACCGGCACGTGAGCACGTTTTCTTGAAACCAATCGCGATAGCGATTGAGCCAGGGCGACAACAAATCGGCTTGGTCAACTTCCAAGGATTGGGCGATGCGTTCGGCCCCGTGGTGAAACGCCGCGCCGAAGTCGGCGGCGCCATCACGTGTCGTCAGTGAGTCCTCGACGACCCGCCGGGCGAACGCATCCTCGGTTTCGCCGCCATGCGCGACAGCGTGAGCGCCGCCATCACCGCCTGCTCTTGCAACCCAGCCGTGAGTTCCGGTTTGGCGATGACGCCCAGGATGTTCGTTACGCTCGGCAGCAAGGCGAGCTTGCGAGCATCGCGGAGCGGGGTTGGGCGCGGTATGCCCTTGGCCGAGAGGACGGTGTGCAAGGGCACACCATCTGGTTGATACAAATGCGCTGAATCAGGTGCGAATAATTTAATGGGATGATGTCCACGTAGTCGTTTGCGCTGTTTGTGCCTCTTTGTGGCTCAGAACCCGACTTCAGGATCGTAGTCGGCCGGCGGCGTGCTTGCCGCACCGCTTTTGGCGGGCGCGACTGACGCCGCCGCCGTGGTGGGGCGAGCGTCCTCGCGCGCCGATGTCGTCTGGCTCTCGACCCTCGGCCCTCGACCTTCGACTCGTCCTCCGGCCTGCTTCGCCTTCCACTCGGCATACCGCTGTCGCACCGCCGCCGGATAGTAAGTGCCCGCCGCCGCCACCTTCTTGGTCGGCTTGCTCACCGCATCAATCGCCGCGTACGTCTTACCCGTCATGTTTTGCTGGTGGGAAATGACCAGCGTGCAGCACGCGCCCAACAGTTTCACCAGATCGATCCTCTCGCCCGGCAGCACCGGCCGCCCGCGCCACTTGCCCAGAAACTCCGCCAGTTTCGCTTTCGGATGCAGGCTCGCCGTGAAGTTCCTCGTCACCGTGCAGCATTTGCCTTCCTCGGTCTTCTGCTCGCTCTCGAGCACGAGCTTCACCTTGTTCGCCATGCGTTTCTGCCTTTGGAACTCCGTCGCCACGAGCCCGAGATCCATGACGTCCACGCACACGGCGGGGTGGATGGCGTGGTGGTGTTCACCAAGGCCCGGTCGGGGTTGATGGCTGAGGCCACGGTGGGCGGGCAAAAATTCAGTTTCCAGCCGATCAAACCCTAGCTCGTCACCCTTGGTCGCCTTGGGTCGGCCGAAGACCCCGTGGCGGAAGGCTCTTGTCGCTGCTCCACGGCCGGCGCAAGTTGTCAGATCGGGTAACCTTGCGGACCTTATGCCCAAATCAGATGGCCATCGGCTGAATCCGGAAAAATTGCGCTTGAGCAAATGGACGGCGGTGAATCCTCGCGACCGGGAAAAACATTTCCTGGTCACCCGGGTGATCAATCCTGAGTCGCCGGCCCACCGGATTGAGCAGGTCGTATTGGAGGCGGTGTTAACCCACCGCCGCCTCACCATGGATTGGACCGAACTGGCCGACAAACAAAAGTGGCTGCAAGGCTGGCTCTGAAACCGGCATCATTCTGGGATGGCCGAGGCGCGTTGCATGAAACCCAGTGCCAAAAATATCACTTGAACCGCACCTTCCAACGCACCTACTCGCGCGGCCCCAGGACCGGGAACTCTTGAACGAGGCGTTGGCCGATGGCGTCCAGAATCTGAACCAACGTCAGTTAGTGCGGCTGAATGCGGACCGGGCCTTGGCCATCTGGGACGGGGAAGCCACTGACTTCTCAGGCTTGGATGTCGCCGTCCCGGATCGTCACTACCTGTTGGGCGACCTCAACGCACCTTGCACCTCCCCGCCCCGGCCACTGAGGGGCAGGTTTACCTGATGCTATTACTGGAGGCGGTCAAGGCGAGCGAATGGAAAAACGCGCCTGCGGAGTTCCGCGGAGGACATAGTTTCCAAACCCTCGGCGGTCAGCCTGAATCCAAGAGCGAGATTGAATTCCACATCAACCCGGCGCGACCAGGCCGGTACTGGCTTAAAGCCGTGTGGGATCGGAAACCCCCGTTCAGCTATGATCTCTGGAGCCTGACCGGCTTTCAGGCGTGGCTGGCGAGTACGAACAACGCGATCGCCTTAGGAACGGGAGATGCCGAAAGTGGCACCCCAGCGGTGTTGGAGATCAAGGCGCAACAGTCCGTCAACGCCGTGCTGGAATGCCGCACGATCGACTAGGAAGCCGAGGCGCACCAACCAACCAACCAGGATTGCCCCGCGGCTCTGCCCCGCGCCCGCCGGCTTGCTGGCGTGCCCGTCGGCACCGGAATGGGATTCGTGATCTCGCTCTGCCTGGCACAACTTCCCTTCTCTTGGATGAAGGCATCTTCCTTCAGCGCTCCAGCAAATAAACTTTATTGCACCCGTCTGGTCACGGGCCACCCGAACTTAAATGCGGCAGTACCCAGGAACTGCAATGCTCCACGTTTGTCGCCCCGGGTTTTACAACTGTGCGATCGCCGCATCGAATACCTCAACGATGAATGCTGCATCCGCCTGCGTAATGCACATCGGCGGCGCGAAACGAATCGTCTGCCCCCACAAACCGCCCTTTCCGAGCAGCAAGCCCATCTCGCGCGCGGACTCGAGTACGGCGGCACATTCGGCTGTGGCCGGCTCTTTTGTCTTCCGGTCCTTTACCATCTCGAGGCCGAGCAACAAGCCCGTGCCGCGGACGTCACCGATGATTTGATGCTTCCGCTGGAGCTGCTCCAAGCCGGCCTTGATAAACGCGCCCAATTTCAAGGCGTTCGCCTGCAGATTCTCCCGCTCGATGACTTCGATGACTGCTTTGCCGATTGCGGTCGCGACCGGATTTCCGCCGAATGTGTTGAAATGAACTTTGCCGGTAAGCGATTGCGCAATTCGCGCCGTCGTGACGACCGCCGCAAGGGGAAAACCATTGCCGATGCCTTTGGCCATGGTGACGATATCGGGAACCACCGCATGTGACTCGAAGCCCCAGAAATGGGTGCCGGTTCGACCAAAACCTGTCTGCACTTCGTCCGCAATGCAAACACCGCCCGAAGCGCGAATGTATTCGTAAGCATGTTTGAGATAATCTGCTGGAAATTCTACAAAGCCCCCGACTCCCTGAATTGATTCTGCAATGAACGCAGCCACTTTGCCCGGCGTGGCGTAATCAATCAGATTTTTGACATCCAAGGCATATTTCTTTCCACTGTCCGCATCGTCGTAGCCAAACGGCCCGCGATACGGATATGGGGCGATGGCGTGATGCACGCCGAAGCTGTGCGGCACATTGAACTTCCACGTGCTGTGTCCGGTAACGGCCATACCCGAGGCATTGCCGCCGTGATAAGCATTGCGGAGGGCGATCACATCGTAATTGCCGGTGAAGGCCCGTGCCATGAGCAATGCCAGATCATTTGCCTCCGATCCGGAGTTCACGAAGTAACACACCTTCAAATCGCCCGGCAGTTTCGAAGCCAATTTCTCCGCATACGCGCTAATGTTCGGGTGTAAATAAAGCGTTGTCGCGTGCTGTAGTGTCTCGTTCTGCCGGTTCGCCGCTGCGACCACCTGCGGATGGCAATGACCCACACTGATCGTTACTATACCGCCAAGTCCGTCGAGGTAGCGTTTTCCCTCATTATCCCAGACATACTGCATTTTTCCCTCGACGAGCATGAGGGGATCGCGATAGTACAGAAAAATTCCTGGATTAAGAAAATGTTTCCGCTGGGCCAGCACTTCGGCGGTGGACGGGCCGGCATAGTGTTGGGGAACGTGAGCGTTGGGAGGCAGCGTGGGAATGTTCATATCTCAATATGCGAAACCCTCTCCGTTTTCGCGGTCAGGCCTCGCTCAGGTACGAGGGTGACGGTTTGGCGAAGGATGTTCAACGTTGAATGTGTCGTTCTGGGCTATTGGGGTGTCAACTCGGGAGGAAACGAAGATCGCACGCGGCACCAATCCATGACGAATGAAGCCGGGGCTGGCGATTGGACAAAATTCTCTGCGTGAAAAACCGCCGTGCCCATGGCATAAATCGGGCATGCCAATTTACGAATTTGCCTGTTCCAAGTGCCGAAGGATCTACAGCTTCCTATCGAAGCGTGTAAATCCTGATCATGTGCCCGCATGCCCCAAATGCGGGAACAAGCAGCTGTCCAAGCAAATCAGCCGTTTCGCCATGACGCGTGGGTTGAACGAGATTGGGGCAACTGCGGCTCACGCAGGGGACGGGCCGCCCATACCTGACCTCGAAGATCCACGGGTCGAGCGTGCGATGATGGAAATGGAGCGCGACATGGCCGGATTGGATGAAAACAATCCCCGGCACATGGCTCACATGAT
>CAZIJO010000063.1:0-17948 GCA_964539515.1 uncultured Bifidobacterium sp.
CGTGAGGCTGATGTTGAAGCCGCCATAGCCGTAAAGCAGCGTCGGATTCTGACCGTTGAGTTTTAACCCGCGTTTGTGAACCAGGAACATCGGCACGCGCGTACCGTCTTTACTCGCGTAGAATACCTGCTTTGTTTCATAGGCCGCGGCATCGAAATCCAATTGCGGCTGGCGGAAGATGCTGCTTTGGCCGGTCGACAGATCGTAGCGATAAATCGTTCCCGGCGTCGTGAAGCTGGTGAAGCTGAAGAAGGTTTCCGTGTCGCTGCGCTTGCCGCCAAAGCCACCCACGGTGCCCAGGCCGGGCAACGCCACGTCGCGCACCGGCTTGCCATCCAGGGCGAAAATCTTCACCACGCTCCGCGCATCCTTGAGATACCCCGCGATGAACTGCTGATTCACCACGCTTACGCCCTGCAAGGTATCCGCGCTTTGCGGGATGACTTCCTTCCAATTCGCGCGCCCGGGCTGGGTGACGTCAATCGCGATCAACCGGCTGCGCGGCGCGTTCAGGTCCGTCTTGAACCAGAACACCGAACCGTCGTTATCCACGAAATCATAGCTCGCGTCGAAGTCCATCAACAGCTCGACCACCGGCGCCTCGGGCACCGATAAATCCTTGTACACCACGCGATTCTTCGGGTCCGTGCCCTCGCTGACGGAGATGACCAGGTAACGACCATCGTCGGTGACCTGCCCGCCAAAGCCCCAATCCGGCTGGTCCTGCCGCTCGTAAACCAGCGTGTCCGCCGCTTGGTCCGTCCCGAGCCGATGGAAGTAAAGCTTGTGAAACTTGTTCACGCCCTTGAGCGCGTCGCCGGATTTGGGGGCGTCGTACCGGCTATAAAAGAAACCGCTGCCATCCTTGCGCCAGGACGCCCCGCTGAATTTCACCCATTCCAAGCGGTCGGCCAAATCCTGTCCCGTGCGCACATCGCGAACCTTCCATTGCTCCCAGTCCGAGCCGGACGCCGACAAGCCGTAGGCGAGCAGGTTGCCGTCGTCGCTGACGGCCATCCCGGTGAGCGCCACCGTGCCATCGGTCGAGAGCGTGTTTGGGTCCAACAACACGCGCGGTGGGGCGGCGAGCGATTCGACCGTGTAAAGCACGCTCTGGTTTTGCAGGCCATCGTTGCGCGAGTAGAAGTAACGCCCGCCCTCCTTGAACGGCACGCCGTAGCGTTCGAAGTTCCACAACTTCGTCAGCCTTGCCTTGATCGTCGCGCGTCCGGGAATGGCGTCAAGATAAGCGAAGGTCACCTTGTTTTGCGCTGCAACCCACTCCTTGGTCGCCGGCGCGTTGTCATCTTCCAGCCAGCGATAGGGATCGGCGACCGTCGTGCCGTGGTAATTATCCACGACGTTCGTTTTGTTGGTGGATGGATAATTCACTTGGGTGGGGATTGTGGAACAGCCGGCAATCAGCAGTGCGAGCGCCGAAACCATGAGCATCACTCGTAAAACCGTTAACATGCCGCGCAAGATGGGTGGATAAAGCCAAGGCGTCAAACGATTCGAGTCAGCTTCGCCTCAAACCAGACTGGCGAGCGTCTGCACCAGACGACGTGACTCAAAAGCAAGTGTTTGCCGGAACCGGGGGACGGAAATAAGTTTTTGTTTCGAATTCCAACCTCGCCATCGGGACCGAAACCACACTCCAACCGGGGGATTAGGAAAGGCCAAATACAAAAGGCAATTACACTTTGACTAGCCAGAGGATGTAATGTAACAACTTTCATTAAGTCCATCGCCTTGCGGTCAGGCAATTCCAGGCGGAGATCAAGCCAATGCCAAAGGAGAATAACGAACTGAGCCAAGGCTCCGCGCCCTTCATCCTGCTAATTACCTTTCTCGCGTTCTTGCTCCTCTGCCTCGGTGTGCCCGCTCTGGCCGGAACGCCTCAAATGGTTTCCCGCCTAGGCATTCAGACTTCACCGCCGTTCGGTGGCAATGGGGATTCCTGCCTGCCGGTTCTAAGTCTGGACGGACGGTTCGTATTGTTCGCGAGCACAGCCAACAACCTCGTGGTGGCCAGCAATGGCCTGCCAATCCCTTCGCTGTCGCAGGCCCGGTTCAATGCCTTCCTTCGCGACCGGACGAATCAGACGCCCGTGCTCATCAGTCTAAATCTCACCGGCACGGCCGGGGGCAACGGTGATTCATTTCCCATTGCGATCTCCACCAACGGGCAGTTCGCTTTGTTCGAAAGCAGCGCCAGCGATCTTGTCGCTGCCGACACAAACAACATCTCGGATATTTTCGTACGCGATCTAGTCAACGGCATCACGTTGCTCGTAAGCGCCAACACGAACAGCCGGCCCGGCGGAGGCATCTCGCGCGGTTCGGTGATGACCCCGGACGGCCGCTATGTCGCATTCGTCAGCGAGGCGAGTGATCTCGTGCCGGGCGACACCAACCGGATCGCCGATGTGTTTGTCCGTGACCTGCAGGCAGCGGTGACGACGCTCGTCAGCGTGGGTGCGCAATCCACCAACCCCGCTGCCCTCTCGCCGGCCAGCAGTTCGGAGTCGCCCGAGATAACGCCGGATGGGCGGTTCGTCGCGTTTGACAGCACGGCCACGAATCTCGTGTCCGGGGTTCGTAATGTTGGCGACATTTACGTCCGCGATCTCGCAGCCGGAACCACGACTTGGGCCAGCAGCGGAATGCGGGCGAAGCTTCAGTCCGCCCTCGGCACGACGAACGGTAACTGCTACAACCTCGCGTTGAGCACTGATGGAAAATTCGTCGCGTACCAAGCCAGCCGTTCGCCGCTTCCGGCCTCCACGTATTCCGGCATCGTGCTCCGTTACGGCCTCGATACGGGTGTGACGGAGTTGGTGCATACCAACGCCGCGACCTCGATTCCCCTGTCAAAGGAAACCCGGTATCTCGATCTGACTCCGGATGGCCGCTACCTCGCGTTCGTGGCCAACACGAACGACGTCCAAGGAAAAACAACTTGCATCCAGGTCTGGGACGGGAACTCCGGCGCGCTCACTCTGGCGAGTCGCAACCTGAGTGGAACGGTTCCCCAGGACTCAGTTTCGATCTGGCCGGCAATCGATCCCAGCGGTCGCTATGTTGCTTTCCTCTCCAACGCCAGCGGTCTGACCACGAACCCGATTTTCGGCACCTGGCATCTTTACCGGTCGGATTTGCTGACGACCAACACCATCCTTGTGGATGCCGACACAAACGGCGTCAGCTCGTCGGTCACCTCCGCCTCAGTGCTACGACTGAGTGCCGATGGACGATTCGTTGCTTTCGAGGCCGCTGACGGGAACCTGGTCGCCAACGACAACAATCATCGCCTCGATGTTTTTGTGCGGGATATCGTCGCTGGCACCAACGAATTAATTTCTGCCCGCCATCCTGCACTGGCATCGGCCAGCCTCAACGGACGGAGCCTGATGTCCGCCTTCGCCACTAGTGCGGACGGCCGTTACATCGCCTTCGCCAGCGAAGCTGACAACCTGGTGACCGGCGACACCAACGGCGTGCGAGACGTTTTCGTCCGCGACCTGGCGACCGGCACGAACTGGCTGGTGAGCATGGCGCTTGATGGGTCGGTCGGCAACGGCATCTCCTATGAACCGGCGATCAGCGGGAACGGGCGCTTCGTCGCCTTCACCAGCACTGCCACCAACCTGGTGGTTGGGGATACCAACAAGGCCTCGGACATTTTTGTGCGCGATCTCCAGTCCAGCACAACCGTGCTCGGGAGTGTGAAATCCACGGCGACTGTCCCCGGCAACAAAGCCTCTTCCTCGCCCGCGCTCAGTGCCGATGGGCGCTGGCTTCTGTTCCGCAGTCAGGCCACCGACTTGGTGAGCGGCTCGTTCAACCCAGGCACGGAAAATCTCTTTCTCCGCGACCTCCAATCCGCCACGACCTGGGCGCTTACGGGTTCGGGCGTGTCGGCTGCCGCGATGACGCCGGATGGCCGCTTTGCTGCCTTTGTCGGTGGACCGCAAGGCGGGGGCGCTGCCTACCTTTACCTTTGGGATTCCGCGCAAGCGGCAAGAGTGTTCACCAACGCGACACTCGGCATTGCCACCGTCGCGATCAGCCCCGACGGAAATCGCCTGGCCACCGTGACCGCGACGCAGTTATTCCTGACTGATCGTCTGGCGAACACAAACTGGCTGGTCAGCGCGCTGGCGACCAACTCTCAAACTTTTCCGCAATTGAGTGCGGATGGCCGCCGACTTGCCTACTCCAAGATGTCCGGCACTGTCAGGCAGGTTTATCTGCACGACGTGCAAAGCCAGACCGAGCATCTGCTCAGCCATGACCTCAACTCTAACGCAGACGGCAGTGACAATTCGGATGGCCCGGTCATCAGCCCTGATGGTCGCTTCGTCGCGTATCGCACGCTCGCGACCAACATCCTCTCCCTCGGGATTGGACTTGCGCGGCAGATCGTGCTTTACGATCAACAGACCGGCGCGAACGCCCTCATCAGCACCAGCCAACGCAACGCTGGGCCGGGAGATGACCATTCCCTGCGCGCGAGTTTCAGTGCCGACGGGCAGACGCTCCTGGTCCAGTCTTGGGCTTCCGATCTCGCATCAGGTGACTTCAATCGCACTGGCGATGTCTATGCCTATACGATCTTCACAGCCATGATCTTGCCCGCCGCCACTCCAGGACAAGCACCCTGGATTTCCTGGCCGTTCGTGCCGGGTCTGAATTACCGCGTGCAGTTCAAGACCAACCTCAGCGATTACGGCTGGCAGGATTTACCCGGAACCATCTCCAACATCGGCGTGAAAGCGCTGCTCCAGGATTCTTCACCCGCAATTGACCGACGTTTCTACCGTGTCGAGGCCGATTGACTGTCCACCATGCAACAAAATGAAAAGTTTACGTGCTTCACCCTCCCGAGATCGCCGTGACAGTCGAGATTCTGCCGCGTTCACCCTGCTTGATCTGCTGACCGTGATCGCGGTCTTAGTAGTTCTGGCGGTGCTGGTCTTGCCGGCAATAGCCCGTACGCAGCCGGACAGCCGTGCGTTTCAGTGCCTCAACAACCTTTCCCAGATGTCTCGTGCCTGGCGCATGTACGCCGATGATTACAACGATTTGCTCCTCGCTTCCTTACCCGTTGCCGCCCCGCAAAAGCGCGCCCTTTGGGTCTCGGGCGGTTTGGATTTCAATGCTGCAAACCCAAGTAACTGGAATGTCAACCAGGACCTCGCCAAAAGCCCCATCCAGCCGTACCTCGGTAAGAACGTCTACACGGCTTGGAGGTGTCCAGCCGACCAGGCCGCCGTCACGGTCGGGGGTAAGCGACTGCCGCGCGTGCGCAGTTTTTCAATGAGTCAGGCATTTGATAGTGGGAGTTGGCTTCCCAGCCCGCCCTACCGCGTTTATGGGAAGGGGGCCGAGATCGTCAAACCGGCCAAGACCTGGGTGTTCATGGATGAACATCCAGACGGCATCAACGACGGTGCATTTGCATTAGTGATGATGTCTGCTCAAATTGTCGACTTTCCAGCCAGCTCACACGATGGTGCCTGTGGCATGTCATTTGCCGATGGTCATACGGAAATGCACAAATGGATCGGGTTAAAGATTAAGCCCCCGGTTTTGTACACGGGTCTCTTGGCGCTAAACGTACCTGCCGGCGATTCGGTTCCGGATGTCATTTGGTTGTCCGGCGTCACGACTGTTGGCAACTAATGTGCGGATTTGGCGCTGACCATTTGGATTTGCGTTTTTGGCGCTCCCTCCCCGCGGTTGTTCAGTTTCGGCTTGAGCCGTATCAGGTTGCTCAGGTGGAAAGGCGGACCAAAAGTCTCAGGACCGCCTCAAACCAGACTCCCGATGCGCCGCAACTGCAGGCAGGGCTCACCCACGGCGCGCGACTGCGCCAGGTCCACTTCGAATTCTGCCACCCAATCGTTGTCACCTTCCGGGTCCACGAGCATCTGCTGGACGCGCCAGGTCTTTTTGTCTTCAGCCGGCACAACGTACGTGTGCCGCGCATTGCGCGCCTCCGGCTCCAAACAAATGCGCTCATGTTCAACGTGGTAAGCCTCCACCGCCGCATGCAACCGGTCCGCGGTCCAAGGACTTCCTTCTGCGTCGATTGGGACGCGTTGCTGCGCGTCCTGGCCGACCGGCAGGTCGGCCCTACCGGCAGCGGCCGAAAGGTTGGCGATGGCCGCTTCGTAATCCCCGATCACTAACCCGCGCAGGAAAACAAAGATGCGATTCCGGATCGCCGCCGTGAATGCCTTGGGGTCCCGCGTAATGTCCTGGTCGGCTTCATCTGCGCCGGGTGGGCGCACCTCCTTGGTCTCGGCGCGCTGGAAATTTGGGTCGCGCATTTTCTCCCATTCATCGAGGAGGCTCGAATCCACCTGCCGGATCATTGAGCCGAGATAGACTTCCATCTCGCGGAGCTGATCGTTCTTGGCCACATCGGGGACATTCTGGGTGAGGACTTTGTAAACGCGATTCAAGTGCCGGAGCAAAACCCCTTCTGCGCGCTGCAATTCGTAATCCCGGATGTAATCCGAAAACGAACGGAACGACTCGAACATTTCCCGGGCGATGGATTTTGGCCGGATGTTCTCCTGGCCCACCCACGGATGCTTGTCCGCAAACGCATTGAATGTGGCGTAAATAAACTCCCGGTTCGGTTTGGGATATTCGAGCTTTTCCAGTTCCTCCATCCGTTGGTCGTACTCGATTCCCTCCATCTTCATCTCGGCCATCTTCTGGTCCTTCACCCGGTCGAGTTGTTTGCGCAGGATGATATCCGGGTCCTCGATGATGGATTCCACGAGCGTCAGCAGCACGAGCGCGTAATCCGGCTGTTGCGGGTCCACCAGCGGAATCGTGTCGAGCAGATACAACGACAGCGCCTGGTCCATCGAGAAATCGTCCTGCAGTTCCACGTTCACGCGCAGCTTGCGCTCGCCCTTGGATGGTCCACGCTCGCCCTCGCCCCGGCCCTCTCCCCCGGGGAGAGGGAGAATCGGTCGCCGCGCTGGGATAGGTTCGGACGCCGCGGATGAACTGGCAGCGCTGCATTGCTGTTCCCTCTCCTGGGGGAGAGGGTCAGGGTGCGGGCGGACTTCATTCTTATAATCAATCGGGTTGAAATCCGCGGGCTCGGCGGTCGTCGCTCCAGGTGGGGAGATAATCTCCACAATCTTGCGATCCAGCAGCGAGCGGAACAATTGCCAGCCCCGCTGGATGTGTGCCTGCTTCTGGCGCGGCGTCTCGTGACATCGCCGGATGAGCTGCTGCATCGCGCGACAGCCATCGCCATCGCGGCTCAGCACATTCAGCAACATCCCGTGCGTGACCTGGAAGCGCGAGGTCAGTCGTTCCGGCGGGGCGACAATCAAACGCTCAAAGGTTTTCTTGTCCCAGTTGACGAAATTTTTCTCCGGTGGCTGCCGCTTCACGGTCTTTTTGCCATCGCGCGCCGACTTTTCCGCGAGTTTCAGGTTTTCAATCACATGTTCCGGCGCCTGCGCCACCACCCAGCCGCGATCATCAAAACCTTTGCGGCCGGCCCGCCCACTGATCTGATGAAAGTCTCGCGCGCTGAGGATGGCGGTCTTCTGCCCGTCATATTTGCAGAGCCGGGTAAACAGCACCGTGCGGATCGGCACGTTGATGCCGACGCCCAGCGTGTCCGTCCCACAGATGATTTTCAACAGGCCCTTCTGCGTGAGTTGCTCGACCAACACGCGATACTTCGGCAGCAATCCGGCGTGGTGCAATCCGATGCCATGCCGCAGCCACTTTTTGATGTCCGGCCCATACGGGCTGCTGAACTTGAAGCCTTCCAGTGCGTTGGCGATCGCGGCTTTTTCCTCGCGGGTGCAAACGTTGATGCTCGTGAAATCCTGCGCGCTCTGGGCGGCCTCCAGCTGCGTGAAGTGGACCACATACACCGGTGCGCGCCCGTCGGCGGCGAGGCTTTCCACCGTCTTGGCCAGCGGCAGTTCGGAATACTCATGTGACAACGGAACGGGCCGATCCGTGGACGAGACGGTGACCGTGGGTCGCTTCGTGAGCCGGGTGAGTTCCTCCTCAAAAAAGGTCGTGTCGCCCAGGGTCGCGGACATCAGGAGAAAACGGGTTTGCGGCAGCGTCAGCAGCGGTACCTGCCAGGCCACCCCGCGCTCGCGATCGGCGTAGTAATGGAATTCGTCCATGACCACGTCCTGCACGTTGGCTTCCGCACCCTCGCGCAACGCGATGTTCGCCAGGATTTCCGCCGTGCAGCACAGGATGGGCGCATCGCGATTCACCGACGCATCGCCGGTGCTGAGGCCGATGTTGTCCGGGCCGAACTCGCGACACAGCGCCATGAATTTCTCGTTCACCAACGCTTTGATCGGACAGGTGTAGATGGAGCGCCGCCCTTGCGCGATGGCTTTGAAGTGCAGGGCCGTGGCCACGAGCGATTTGCCCGACCCCGTGGGTGTGTTCAGGATGACGTTCTTGTCCTCGAACAATTCGAGGATGGCGGATTCCTGCGCGGGATAAAGTTGCAGCCGCCGCCCTTCCGCGTAGTCGAGAAACCGTTCCAGCAACAAATCATTCCCAGGTTTCCCGTCGCGCGGAATCAAATCGTATAAGGTGGCTGCCACAGGCCGCCCACTCTACGGAGGTGGAGCGGCGATGAAAAGACTGAGCACGACTCCGCGAAGGCCCGAGGGAGCGGGGCGGCGGGTTCCCACCAGATTGCCTTGTCACCAACATCCGCCCCGGTATGTTGATCGCGAAACCAGCAGCGGCAACAATCGACTCCAATCATGAACCCGGCAAAACACAAGCTCGGCGATGTCGCGAGGACGATCTCACCGTGAAACCATCACTCCGGGACCAGGACCTCCGCCTTACCGTGCACCCGATTACAGCGGCCCAGGCGTGGCCGCTCCGCCAGTCGGTGCTCCGCCCGGGCCGGCCGCTTGCGGCGGCGCAATTTCCCGGTGACGATGTTCCGACCACAAGACACTTCGGCGCTTTCCAAGGCGACCAACTCGTGGGCATCGCATCGCTGTTTCTCGCCGACATGCCCGAGCATCCCGGCGTGAGCGCGCTGCAATTGCGTGGCATGGCCACTGCACCAGCGATTCGGGGCGTGGGCTACGGTCGTGCGCTCGTGGCGGCGTGCGTTGCCTTTACTTTGGCGAGCGGAAAGCAACTGATCTGGTGCAACGCGCGAACTTCGGCGGTTGATTTTTACCGCAAGCTCGGCTGGGAAATCCTTGGGGAAGAATTCGATGTTCCCGACGTCGGCCCGCATTTTCGCATGTGGCGGCGGGTGGCCTGAACCCCAAGCCCTGGCACCGAGCGGGCATTTACTCCCGCGCCGTCTGCACGGGCAGCGCAGCGAGCGGCACACGCTCGTTGGTCTTGGTGAAATATTCCGCTGACCAGTCGTTGGTGAACAGCACGACGGGATTCTTGCCAATGTCGTAGGCGAGCTTCGCGCCGGTCGGCAGCGAGAGGGCGTCGAGGTCATCCTCCTTCATGTCCGTCGGCAGCCAGCGGACGACGGTCCACGGGGCGGCCTCCAGGCGCGACTCGGCGCCGTATTCGCTTTCCAGCCGGAATTGCACAACCTCGAACTGCAACGGGCCGACGGCAGCGAGCAGCGGCGTTTTCACCGAGGAGTTGCGCAGGTAAAGCGCCTGAATCACGCCTTCCTGCAATAGTTGATCAAGGCCCTGACGGAATTGTTTGAACTTGCCCGTGTTCGGATTGTGCAGGTGGGCAAAAGCCTCGGGCGTGAAGCGCGGGATTTCCTTGTAGAGAATCTTCGGATCGGTCGTCAGCGTGTCGCCAATGCCAAAGCTGTCGTGACCGACGAGGCCGAGCACGTCGCCAGGGTACGCCTCGTCCACCGTCTCGCGTTCGTTGCCAAACAGTTTGTGGGAGCTGGAGAGACGCACCTTCTTCGCCGAACGCGAGTGATGGACGGTCATGTCGCGCTCGAATTTGCCGGAGCAGACGCGGATGAACGCGATGCGGTCGCGGTGCTTCGGGTCCATGTTCGCCTGAATTTTGAAGATGAAACCGGAAAATTCCGGGTTCTCGGGAGCGATTTCGATGCCGGCCATCACGCGCGGTTTGGGCGGCGGCGAATGTTTCAGAAAACCGTCGAGCAACAGCTGCACCCCGAAATTATTGCTGGCGCTGCCGAAGAACACCGGGGTGGTTTTTTCCGCGAGCACGGCGGCATCATCCCAGTCGTGCCCGGCGTGTTCGAGCATCTCCAGTTCCTCGACCGTTCGATGAAACGTCGCTTCGTCGAGCTGGCCGCGCACCGCGGGATCGTGCAAGCCGCCAACCGAAACCGGCGCCCGATATTTGCCGCCGACTGTCCGCTCGAAGAGATGCATCTGTTTCGTCTGCCGGTCATACACGCCCCGGAAATCCGCCCCGCTGCCGATGGGCCAGTTCACGGGGAACGCGCCAATGCCCAGCACGTGCTCCAATTCGTCGAGCAGCGCCAGCGGATCTTTCATCGGTCGGTCGCATTTGTTCATGAACGTGAAAATCGGGACGCCGCGCTGGCGGCAGACCTCGAACAGTTTGCGCGTCTGCGGCTCAATCCCTTTGGCGGAATCAATCACCATCACCACTGAATCCACGGCGGTGAGGACGCGATAGGTGTCCTCGGAGAAATCCTTGTGGCCCGGGGTGTCGAGCAGATTGAGGCGGTAGCCGTTGTAATCGAACTGCAACACCGTGGAGCTGATCGAGATGCCGCGCTTCTTTTCCAGTTCCATCCAGTCGGACGTGGTGGCGCGCTGGTTTTTGCGCGCCGTGACCGACCCGGCGAGTTGCACCGCGCCGCCGTACAGCAGGAGCTTCTCCGTCAACGTGGTTTTCCCCGCGTCCGGATGCGAGATGATGGCGAACGTGCGCCGTTTCTGGATTTCTTTGGCGATGCTCACAAAGGCCGGCTAGGGTAACAAAGCAGCAGGCGGGAACAAGTCCGGGGTTCAGCGCGGAACGAACGGCTTAATCGCCCGTCTCGGGAAACGGTTGCAGCCGGTAGCCCACTCCGGATTCCGTGATCAGGAGCGCGGGGGCCGCCGGGTTCTTTTCCAGCTTTTCCCGCAGATGGGCCAGGTATACGCGCAAGTAGTGGGTATGCGTTTCATGCGTCGGCCCCCAGACTTCCCGGAGAATCTGCCGGTGCGTCAGCACCTTCCCTGCGTGCTGAATGAACAACCGCAGCAGCGCATACTCGGTCGCCGTCAGCTTGACCGGCTGCCCTTTGCGGGTGACCCGCCGCGCCACGAGATCCACCACGAGATCGCCCGCCTGAAACACCGGTTCCTCCGCGCGCGCCTTGTCAGCGTGCCGCCGGGCGGCGCGCAGGCGCGCCAGCAGTTCGCCAGTGTTGAACGGTTTGGTCACGTAATCATCCGCGCCCGCATCGAGCGCCGCGATCTTGTCCGCCTCGGCATCCTGCACGGTGAGAATCAGCACCGGCGTTTGCGTCCATTCGCGCAAGCGCTTCAATACTTCCAGCCCGCTCAGGTCCGGCAGGCCAAGATCGAGAATGATCACCCCCGGCCGGTGTTGCGCGGCGAGGACGAGTCCTTCCTGGCCACTGTTCGCCGCGACGACGCGGTAGCCGCCGGCTTCGAGGGAGATCGTCAGCAACCGCCGGATCTGCGGTTCATCGTCGATCACCAACGCGGTGACCGGGGGCAGGTTGGACAACGGGTTCATGATAACTCCTCGGGCACGGTGGGGGCCTCCGGCACGGGCAACCCGATGGTGAAGCACGCGCCGCCGCCGGCGCGGTTCGCCGCCTGCACCCGCCCGCCCTGCGCGGCCACAAACCCCTTCACGATCGCGAGCCCCAATCCGGTGCCGCCGGGCCGGGCGTCGGCCGCACGATGGAACAGGTCAAAAATCCGTTCCACGTCCTTGGCGGGCAGTCCCGGCCCGCGATCCGCGACTTCCAGCAGCAATTCCCTCCCCTCGACGCGGGCACTGATTTCGATGGGCGTTCCGGCGGGGGTGTGGGTCGCTGCATTCACGAGCAGATTCGCCAGTGCCTGTTCCATTAACACAAAATCCAATTGCAGGAGCGGCAGGCCCGGCGTCAGGCGCACTTCCACCGGATGCTGATTGAGCAGATTCTCCACCCCGCGGCGGGCCACGTGCACCAGGTCCGCAACCTCGCACCAGTCGAGGTTGGGTTTGATCTGGCCCGACTGGATGCGGGCCGCACTCAGCAAACTTTGCACAAGCCGGTTGAGCCGGGCGCTGGCAGATTCAATCTCCGCGGCCAGGTCCGCCTGCGCCGGGTTCAGGGTGCCGGATTCCCGCAGGCCGCTGGCGGCGCTCGCGATGGCGGCGATGGGGGTGCGTAATTCGTGGGACACTGAGTTCAGCAACGTGCGCCCCAATTGTTCCGACTGCGCGAGCAGTTTCGCGGTCGTCTCGGCATCGCGCAGCCGCTGCCGGTCAATCACCAGGGCAATCTGCCGGACGAAACTGTCCAGCAGGTTGCGCTGCGGAAGACTCAGGGGGCGGCTCGCGTGAAAGCGCAGCGCGAGCACGCCGGATGGCTTCCCCCCCGCGCTCAGCGGCAGATGCAGCGCCGCCGCCTGCGGCAGGGTCTCCGTGTACCGCCCCGCCGCCTGGTCGTGTTGAAAGGCCCACGCCGCCACCCCTTCCTCCTTCTCGTCGAGCACCCACAGCCCGGCAGGATACGGGATCAGTTGGTGGTTCGCCTCCGGGTCGGGCAACAGCACCGCCACGTCCGCATCGAACGTCACGCCCACCTCACGGACGGCGCCGCTGAGGAGTTGCGGAAAATCACTGGCGCTCGCGAGTTCGCGCGTGAGCCGATAGAGCGCCGAGGCCCGTTGCTCCCGTTGCCGCTCGGCCAGTTGCTGCAGCCGCAGTCGTGCCGTCAACTGGCCCGTTGCGAGCGCCACGACAAAATACATCGCGAACATCATCGTGTCGTGAAACCCGCCGATGTGAAAGGTCAACACCGGCGGAACAAAAAGAAAATTCCACGCCATCGCCGTGAGGGTCGCGGCGACGAGATTCGGCCCGCGGTTCACAAACAGCGCCAGCAACACCACGGCCGAAAGGTAGATGAGGGCCACCGCCTGATAACCGATCCACCGCTGAACGGCCAATCCCAGCAACGTCACCAGGGCCACGACGATGAGCGCCGTCAGATATTGTTTCCCTTGCGACTCGAAACGGAACAACGGCCAGCGTGGCACGGTTGCGGATTCCGGTTTGTCCGCGCGGACCACGAGCACATCCACGTCGCCGCTGGCGTCGATGAGCCGCTGCAGCATGGCACGACCGCGCCCGGCATCGAGCCACCGCGCACTGCCGGGCTTGCCGAATACGATCTGGGTGACGTTATGTTCGCGCGCGGTGCGCAACAAGCCGCGCACCACGTTTTCGTCGGTCGTGGTGATGACTTCCGCACCGAGTTCACGCGCCGTTGCGAGATTCCGGCCCAGCTGGGCCTGCGCCGCTTCCGTCAACGGCCGCGGATTTTCCACGTGCACCGCCAGCCAACGGCCACGCAAACCGTCGGCCATCCGGCGCGTCCAGCGGATGAGCGGCTCGGAAAACGGGCTCGGCCCGACCGCCACGAGCAGGCAATGGCTCGTCTTCCACGGCCCCGCGGCGACTTGCGCCCGGCGGAGATCACGCGTGTCCACTCCCACGTGATCGGCCACGAGCCGGAGCGCGAGTTCGCGCAAGGCGGTGAGGTTCGCTTCGCGGAAAAAATTCTGCACGGCGGCGGTGGCCCGCTCCGGGAGATACACCTTGCCTTCGCGCAACCGCTGGACAAGTTCGGCCGGCGGCAGGTCCACCAGCTCAATCACGGCCCCGTCCAGCATGGAATCGGGGACGGTCTCGCGAACCTCCGCACCGGTGACCTGCCGCACGGTGTCGGCCCGACTTTCGACGTGCTGGACGTTGAGCGTGGTGAGGACGTCCATGCCCGCATCGAGCAGTTCGGCCACGTCCTGCCAGCGTTTGGGATGGCGCGAACCGGGCGCATTGGTATGGGCGAGCTCGTCGACGAGCACGAGCTGGGGTTTGCGCGCGAGCGTGGCATCGAGATCGAATTCAGTGAGCGCGATACCGCGATGCGCAAGTGGGCGACGGGGGATTTGTGGCACACCGACCGTGAGGGCGTCGGTTTCCGGGCGTCCGTGGGTTTCGAGGTAGCCGATGACGACGACGCGTCCGGCGGCGAGTTCGCGGCGCGCGGCTTCGAGCATGGCGTAGGTCTTGCCCACGCCGGGGCACATGCCGAGAAAAACCTTGAGCCGGCCGCGTTGCTGCGCCGCCTCCTGGCGCTGGATGGAACTCAGCAGCGCGTCCGGGTTGGGCCGGGCCTCGTCAGTCACAAGCGCATCATAACGAAATGCCGGGGCGGTTCAGCATCAAAACCAGCTGCCCGCCGGCACGGTACGCAAGCCAGGTTTGAATCCAGCACGTCGGGAGGAAAGCAGTTCGGCGGCCGGTCATGGGCCGGACTTCGTTGACTTTTCACCTTGCTGCGCGCGCTGTGGCTTCGGAGTATCCGGGCCACCAGATGGACAATCCGACTGCCAGAAGGGCAATTCCTCCCACCGCGGAGGTGTCGCCCGGTGGCCCCCAGGCGCGCGCCATCCTGAGCAAGGTGTCGGCGCGGCTGATCCCGCTGCTCTTCTTCTGCTACATCATCGCCTACGTTGACCGGATCAACGTGGGCTTCGCCAAGCTGCAGCTGCGGGAGGTGCTCGGTGTGGACCCGGCGGTCTTCAACAGTGTTTATGGCTTCGGCGCCGGTCTGTTCTTCATCGGCTATTTTCTGTTTGAGGTGCCCAGCAATCTCATCCTGCAACGCGTGGGCGCCCGCGTCTGGATCGCGCGCATCATGATCGTCTGGGGCGTGGTTTCCATGGCGTTTATGTGCCTGAAGGGGGTGAAAATGTTCTACTTTATGCGCTTCCTGCTGGGCGTGGCGGAGGCGGGATTTTTCCCCGGCATCATCCTCTACTTCACCTGCTGGTACCCGGCCCGGGAACGGGCGAAGACCATTGCGCTTTTTGCGTTGGGCGGTGTAGTGGCAGGCGTGGTGGGATCGCCGATTTCCGGCGCGCTGCTGGGCCTGAACGGCATCTGGGGACTGGCCGGCTGGCAATGGCTCTTCCTGCTCGAGGGGATTCCCGCCGTGTTGTTGGGACTGGTCGTGTTGTTCCTTTTGCCCGACGGCCCGCAACAAGCGCGCTGGCTCACGGATTCGGAAAAAGCCTGGATTCGCAACCAGCTCAGCGAGGAGGCGAGCGCTTCGGAGGGGACGCAACATCATCGGTTGTCGGAGGCCTTCCTAAGCCCTCGGGTGTGGTTGCTCTGCCTGATTTATTTCCTGATGAACATCGGCGGGTACGGTTACGAAATGTGGCTGCCCACGATCGTCAAAGGGTTTTCGGGCCAGGGCGATGCCATGGTTGGTTTCATCAACGCCGTCCCTTATTTTATCGCGGGCGTGGCCATGGTCCTCTACGGCCGGCACTCGGATCAAACCGGCGAACGCCGCAGTCATATCGCCCTCGCGGCGACGCTCTCCGCCATTGGCTTCGTCCTCGCAGCGTTCCTGAAGAATCCCTGGCTGGCCATGGCGGGGCTGACGCTGGCGTTTGCCGGCCAGAAATCCACCGTTGCGCCGTTCTGGGCCATGAGCACGAGCTTCCTGACCGGTACCGCCGCGGCCGGGGGCATTGCGCTCATCAACTCGGTCGGCAATCTCGGCGGTTTTTTTGGGCCGTACCTCGTGGGCCGCGTCAAGGATGCCACGGGCAGCAACCTGGCCGCGCTGCTGCTGCTGGGTGGCGCGTTGTTGGGCATGGCGGTGTTCACGCTCGCCGTGCCCGGGCGGCCCCGCCGAACGAATCCGCGACCCGATCATTGAGGTCGCGCGCTGCGGGCCAGGGCATTGTCTGGCAAGAAACCAGGCCCACAACGGTTTTCCGTGCTCCATGCTCATCGGCCGGAGCAAGAGGTTGAGAGATTGCGCGTTCACCAGAAATTCAGGTCATTGCGGGGTTTGCGCCGTGTCGAGCGCGAGGTTCAGTTTTAATACGTTCACGCCCGGAACGCCGAGGAGGCCCAGATCGGCGGAGTCCGTGTTTAGCTCGATGAGTTCGCGCACCCGGGCTTCGCCAAGATGGCGGGCTTTTGCCACCCGCGGCGTCTGAAGCTCGGCGTTGCGCAAACTGATGTGGGGATCGAGGCCACTGCTGGAAGCGGAGACGGCATCGGCGGGAACGGCGTCGATTGCACTCAGGCCATTCTCCGCGCGATAGCCGGCGATGCGATCTTTGATGGCATCATACAGCTTTTGCGACGTCGGGCCAAGGTTGCGGCCACTGGAATTGGCCGCGTCGTAGCCCGGGCCGGCGGCCGAGGGACGCGGATGGAAGTATTTCGCCCCGGTAAAACTCTGCCCGAGCAATTCGGATCCGCGCACCGTGCCGTCCTTGGCCATGATCAAGCTGCCGTTGGCTTGGTGCGGGAACGCGACATGGGCGATGGCGTAAACAACCAGCGGGTAAACGCCGCAGCAGACGACGGCGAGAATGATGGTGGCCATGATGGCGCTGCGGATTTCAGAGAATAGAGTTTTCATAGTGTTTTTGGGACTGAGGCAAAAATGGTTTGACGACCGCCCTCACCCTGACCCTCTCCCCCAGGAGAGGGAACAGCAATTGGGCGATTCAGTTTCTTCGTAAGCCTGTTTGGCGAATCCAGCGACAGGTTTGCGCGTGAGGCGGCGAACGATTCTCCCTTTCCTCGGGGGAAAGGGCCGGGGTGAGGGCGAGCATTGAACAAAAGCTTGCCCGGAGTGCGCCCGAGGACGGGCGGACGCCGGGTGGATGGCAGGAGTTTCATTGGTTAGACAAATCTCAACGCGGTAATGATGACATCCACGGCCTTGATGCCGAGGAACGGAATGATCACGCCGCCCAGGCCGTAAATGAGCAGATTGCGTTGCAGGAGGGCAAGCGCCCCGACCGGTTTGTAAGCCACGCCGCGCAACGCCAGTGGAATCAGCGCGACGATGATGAGCGCATTAAAAATGATGGCGCTCAGGATCGCGCTTTGCGGCGACGCGAGCTTCATGATGTTGAGCGGGGCGATGGCGGGAAACGTCGCCATGAGCATCGCCGGGATGATGGCAAAGTATTTCGCCACGTCGTTGGCGATGCTGAACGTGGTGAGCGAACCGCGCGTCATCAGCAGTTGCTTTCCGATTTCGACGATCTCGATGAGTTTCGTCGGATTGCTGTCGAGGTCCACCATGTTGCCGGCTTCACGCGCGGCCTGGGTGCCGGTGTTCATCGCGACGCCGACGTCGGCCTGCGCAAGGGCGGGGGCGTCGTTTGTGCCGTCACCGGTCATGGCGACGAGGTGGCCCGCGGCTTGTTCCTCCCGGATGCGTTTGAGTTTTTGCTCCGGCGTCGCTTGCGCCATGAAATCGTCCACGCCGGATTCCGCGGCGATGGCCGCGGCGGTGAGCGGATTGTCGCCGGTGATCATCACGGTCTTGATGCCCATCTTGCGAAGTTGGGCAAACCGTTCCTTGATGCCGCCCTTGACGACGTCCTTGAGATGGATCACCCCGAGCACATCGCGGCCGTCGGCGACCACGAGCGGCGTGCCGCCTGCGCGGGCGACATCTTCCACCACCTGCGTGATGGCGGGTGGGAAGACGCCGCCGAGTTTGTCGACGTGAACTTGGATGGATTCCGCCGCGCCTTTGCGGATGGAACGGGTGGGAGCGCTCGCACCGCGCAGCTTCTCCCTCTCCGCCTCCCGAGGAGGAGAGGGCCAAGGAGCGGAGGCCGTTGGGATGCATTGCCCCTCCCCCCGCTCGTGCCTCGCGGGAGGAGGGAGTGGATCAAAAAAATCCA
>CAZIJO010000063.1:17958-25611 GCA_964539515.1 uncultured Bifidobacterium sp.
ATGCGGGTCTGCGCGGTGAACGGAACGACCTGCGCGTGCGGCGCGGCGACTTCGCGTCCGCGCAGACCGAACTTTTCCTTCGCGAGCACCACGATGCTGCGGCCCTCGGGAGTTTCATCCGCAAGCGACGCGAGTTGTGCCGCGTCGGCAAGGCGTTCCACTTTAACGCCGGGCGCGGGGAGGAAATCACTGGCCATACGGTTGCCGAGCGTGATCGTGCCGGTTTTGTCGAGCAGCAACACGTCCACGTCGCCGGCAGCTTCGACGGCGCGACCGCTGGTGGCCATCACATTGCGGCGGATGAGCCGGTCAATGCCGCTGATGCCGATGGCGCTCAGGAGACCGCCGATGGTGGTCGGAATCAAACTCACGAGCAACGCGATCAACACGGGCACGGAGAACACAACGCCGGAATAAATCCCGAACGATTTGAGCGTCACGCCGACCAGCAAAAAGATCAGCGTCAGGGCCGAGAGCAGAATGGTGAGGGCGATTTCGTTGGGTGTCTTCTGGCGTTTCGCCCCTTCGACCATCGCGATCATGCGGTCGAGGAAACCGTGGCCTTTTTCGGCGGTGACGCGGATGACGATGCGGTCGCTGATGACGCGCGTGCCGCCGGTGACGGCGCTACGGTCGCCGCCGCTCTCGCGGATGACGGGCGCGGGTTCACCGGTGATGGCCGCTTCATCCACGCTTGCGATGCCTTCGATGACTTCGCCGTCGGCGGGGATCACATCGTTTGCCTCGCAGACAACGAGGTCGCCTTTCTGCAATTCCGGTGCGGGAACTTTTGCCTCGCGGCCCCCTTTCAAGCGACGGGCCATGGTGTCCTGGCGCGCTTTGCGCAGGCTGTCGGCCTGGGCCTTGCCGCGGCCTTCGGCGATGGCCTCGGCGAAGTTGGCGAACAACACGGTGAACCAGAGCCAGATTGCGAGTTGCAGGATGAAACGGCGCTCGCCGGCGGGCGCGGTAAAGAGGCCGACGGTTGTCAGGACCGCGCCGACGAGAGTCACGAACAGGACGGGGTTCTTGATCAGCAAGCGCGGGTCGAGCTTCTTGAACGAGTCGCCCAACGCCGGCCCGACGATGTTCCAATCAAAGAGAGAGGGGGCTTTGGGCGTCATAAAATCTGGGTGTTTAGTTTGTGCAACGCTCGCCCTCACCCTTACCCTCTCCCCCGGGGAGAGGGGGAATCGTTTCCCGTCTCCCGGCGAAATGGAGCGCAGGATTTGCCGGGCAACCGGTGGAACAATTAGAGACGTGCAATTGCTGTTCCCTCTCCCTGAGGGAGAGGGTAAGGGTGAGGGGGAACGCGTGAGATTTCATAAAGCGTCTATGGTTAAAATAATTTTCCTTGGAGCATCAGGAAGTGCTCGACGATTGGACCGAGTGCCAGCACGGGCAGGAAGTTCAACGCGCCGACGAGCAGGATTGTGCCGAGCAGCAGCACGACAAACGTGCCGCCGGAAACCGGGAATGTTCCGGCGCTGGGGGGCGAAATCTTCTTCTGCACGAGCGAGCCGGCCAGCGCCATGATCGGCACGATCATGAGGAAGCGACCGAGGAGCATCGCGAGACCGAGCAGGATGTTGTACCAGGGCGTGTTCGTCGTGAGACCGGCGAAGGCGCTGCCGTTATTGCCCGTCGCGGAGCTGAACGCATAGAGCATTTCGCTGAGGCCGTGCGGACCAGCGTTGTTCAGACCGGCCTGGCCCCAGTCGCTGATGGCCGCCCAGGCGGAGAATCCAAGACTGGAGATACCCAAAACCAACAACGCCAGCATCACCAGCTTCACTTCGCCGGCCTGGATCTTCTTGCCGAGATACTCCGGGGTGCGACCAACCATGAGCCCGGCGATGAATACGGCGAGTACGACGCAGACGAGCATTCCGTAAAGTCCTGCGCCGACGCCGCCGAAGATGATTCCGCCGAGCTGCATGTTGAACAACGGGATGAACCCGCCGAGGGGCGTGAACGAATCGTGCAGGGCGTTGACCGCGCCGCACGAAGCACCGGTGGTGATGGTCGCGAACAAGGCGGAGTTGAAGACGCCGAAACGGACTTCCTTCCCTTCGAGGTTGCCGTCGGTGGCGGCGACGCCGAGCTGATGATGAATCGGATTGCCGGCGGATTCCGCCCACCAACACCCGAGCCCACCGGCGAGGAACAGAATCATCATGGCACTCCACACGGCCCAGCCGTGGCCTTGATTCCTGACCCGGCGACCCAGGTAATACGTCAGCCCGCTGCCGATGCTGAAAATCGAGAGCATCTGGAGGAAGTTGGCGAGCGGCGTGGGATTCTCGAAGGGGTGCGACGCATTGGCGCCGGCATAACCGCCGCCGTTCGTGCCGAGCATCTTGATCGCAACCTGCGACGCCATCGGGCCTTGGACGATGACTTGTTCGCCCACGGTCGGTTCTTGCATCACTGCCTGGCCGACGGCGTCGAGAACGGTTTCACCCCGGTCGTTCTTCTTCGCGACGGAGCTCATGTACGGCTCCACCAGCGTGGCGTGCGTATAGGGCTTGAAGTTTTGGATCATGCCCTGCGACACGAGAAAGACAGCGAACACGAGGCAGATCGGCAGCAGCAGGTAATAGGTGACGCGGACGAGGTCGACCCAGAAATTGCCGAGGGTCCTGGCGGTAGGCCGCGCGATAGCACGCACCAGCGCCGCGGCGAGGCCGATGCCGACGGCAGCGGACCCGAAGTTGTGCAGCGCCAGCGCGACCATTTGCGAGAAATACGACATGGTGGCTTCGCCGCTGTAGCTCTGCCAGTCGGTGTTGGTCGTGAAGCTTACGGCCGTGTTAAACGCCAGATGCGGCGCGAGCGGGCCAAGTCCCTGCGGGTTGAGCGGCAAGAGGTGTTGCAGGCGTAGAATCGCGTAGGTGAACAGGCAGCTCGTCAGACTGAACCGCAGCAGGCCAAAGGTGTATTGCTGCCAATCGTGTTCCTTGCCGGCGTCCACTCCCAGCAGGCGATAGGTGAGCCGCTCCAACGGTTTCAGAACGGGATCGAGCCAGGTTTTGCCATCGGCATCGAGCACGCGCAGCAGGTAGAGGCCCATTGGTTTCGTGATCGCGGCGAGCGCGACGACGAAGAGGGAAAGTTGGATCCAGCCAGAAGGTTGCATGCCGAACAGGGGTTAGAATTTATCGGGCCGGAGCATGGCCACCAGGAGATACCCGAACAGCAACAAGACCATCAGGCCGAGGAGGATGGTTTCCATGGTTACCCCAACAGCTTCGCGCAGCCGTGGACGTAAATCCCGGTGGCGACGAAAAACGCCACCACCAATCCTATGAGTATCAGATCAAGCATAGCGCAGTTTCGGTTCGACTCTCACGTCGTTGAAACATGGCGCTGGCCCGCCACCGCGGATAGTTAAAGACCCGCCCGGAACCGTTAAGAAACTGTTAAAATCGTTGGCCCGAAAACGACTGACCAAAGCCGGAACCACGCGGCATCGGCTGGCATAAGCGCGTTGACGGGTTTGATCTTGACCGGCTCGAGGACCCGTTCAAACATGCTGCATTATGTTGCCCCGACACATGTCGAAGATTGGAACGGTTTGGGTCCTGTTGGCCGGCGCTGGGGCGGCGATCGCCGCCGAAAAAACTCCGACCCCCGCGGCCAAGGCGGGGGTGCAGATCGTCCAGTTGACCAACCGGCTGCGCGTGGACATCAACGGCCAGCTTTTCACCGAGTACTACTTCAAAGATGTGCCGCGTCCGTTTTGTTATCCCTTGCTGGGGCCCGACAATCTGCCCCTGATGCGCAACTGGCCGATGAAAGACGTCCCCGGCGAAGACAAGGACCACAAGCATCATCGCTCCCTGTGGTTTACCCACGGCTCCGTCAACGGCTTGGACTTCTGGAGCGAAGACAAGGACTTTGGAAGGATTGTTCACAATGGCTTCACCCAGGTCAGCTCCGGAACGGAGGCGGGGGTAATCCAAACTCGGAACCAGTGGGTGGCCAAGGATGGCCGGGTGATTTGCACCGATGAACGGACGCTGCGCATTTACAACCGGCCAGCCACCGAGCGCCTGTTGGATTTCGAAATCACCATCCATGCCTCCAACGGCGAATTAACCTTCGGCGATACCAAGGAAGGCACGATGGCCGTCCGCCTCAATGAAACCATGCGGCTGAAGCCCAACAAGGAAAACATCGGCAAACCCACCGGCCATATTGTCAACAGCGAGGGCGTGCGGGACGACGCGACGTGGGGAAAACGCGCCAAGTGGTGTGATTACTACGGGCCCGTCGAGGGCCAGACGGTCGGGATTGCAATTTTCGACCACCCGGCGAACCCGCGATATCCAACGTGGTGGCACGTCCGGGATTACGGACTGTTTGCCGCCAATCCGTTTGGCCAACATGATTTCGAAAAGCTGACGGACAAGACCGCCGGTAAACTGGTCGTTCCGGCCGGGCAGAGCGTGACGTTTCGCTATCGGGTTTACATGCACCAAGGCGATGAACAACAGGCGCGCGTGGCGGCCCGTTATGACGAGTACTTGAAAACCGCCGCCAAATAATTCAAATATCCTCCCCGCCGCTCGCGTCAATCCTTTCAATATTTTATGAAAACCATGGATCGTCGTTCCTTCCTCAAAACTTCCGCGCTTGCCTCCGCCGCGTTTGGCCTTCTGCCCACCCTGGGGCGATCGCAAGCCGTCAACGCCCGCGTTCGCGGCGCCAACGAGGACATCCGCGTAGCGGTCGTCGGCTTTAACGGACGCGGCAAGGCCCACATCTCCGGTTTTCGCGAACTCAAGGGCGTCCGCATTGTGGCGCTCTGCGACGTGGACCAGAACGTTCTGGATAAGGGCGTCAAGGAATTCAAAGACCGGGGCGAAACCGTCACGGGGTACCAGGACATCCGCAAGTTGTTGGAAAATCCGGACATTGACGTCGTCAGCCTGGCCACGCCGAATCACTGGCACGCCCTTGGCGCTATCTGGGCGGTGCAGGCGGGCAAAGATGTTTATGTGGAGAAGCCCGTTTCCCATAACATCTTTGAAGGCCGGCAGGCGGTCGCCGCGGCGCGCAAGTACGGCCGCATGGTCCAGACCGGATCGCAATGCCGCTCCAGCGTCGGCCTCCAGGAAGCCATCGCCTGGCTGCACGCCGGCAACCTGGGCAAGATCATCCGTGCCCGCGGACTCTGTTACAAACGCCGCGCCAGCATCGGCAAGGCGGACCAACCCCTGGTCATTCCGCCTTCGATTGATTACGACCTCTGGTGCGGCCCCGCGCCCAAGGAAGTACCGCTGATGCGCAAGCGGCTGCACTACGATTGGCACTGGGTCTGGCCCACGGGCAATGGCGATCTCGGCAACCAAGGCGTTCACCAGGTGGACATCGCCCGCTGGGTGCTCGGCGAAAACGAACTCGCCCCGACATCCTTCAGCATCGGCGGCCGACTCGGCTACGAAGACGATGGCACCACACCCAACACCCAGATCGTCCTGCACAACTACAAGAAAGCCCCGCTCCTGTTTGAAGTGCGCGGCCTGCCCACCAGCTGCACCGTTGATAAGATGGACAATTACCACGGCGCCAGCATCGGCGTGGTGGTGGACTGCGAGGGCGGCCGGGTCGTCATCCCGAGCTACGACACCGCGATTGTGTTCGACAAGGCCGGCAAGGAGATCAAGAAATTTGCCGAAGGGGGCGATCACTTTGCCAATTTCCTCAAGGCCGTCCGCAGCCGCAAACACACCGACCTGGCCGCGGACATCCAGGACGGCCACCTTTCGGCCGCCCTTTGCCATACCGCCAACATTTCGTATCGCCTGGGCACTCAACATTCCCCGGACGAAATGCGCGCGGCGGTCCGCAACAATTCGGAAATGGCCGAAATGCTGGGCCGCATGGACGAACACCTCGCTGCCAACCAGGTGGACCTGAAGAAAACTCCCGCCACGCTCGGGGAAGTGTTGAAACTGGACGTGAAGAAGGAAACGTTCGTCGGCAATCGTGCAGCCAGCCAGCTACGCACACGCGATTATCGGAAGCCGTTCGTTGTGCCGAAGAAGGTTTAAACCGACGGTCCGGGCACGCACATGCAGAATGAGGGGGGCCGCGATCGGTTGCCGCCCTCGTGGCAGCTTGATGCGCCAGTCCCAGCGTCGCAGGCAACCATTCGGCTAGGGCATCCCCGCGACCTTGCTGACCACTTTCGGCGGCGATTCGCTCTATCAAACGATTTCATTCTCAGCGATGACTCTCTGAAACAGCAGTGATGGGATGCTGCTATTGCTGCTTGTCCCTTGCGGCTGGGGGCAATCGCCACCAATCTTTGGTATCAAATTTTTGCGCATGGAAGCTGCGAGGTAATGGTTTTCCATGACGGTTTTTGACCCAAGTTTCAAATGGTCCGGCGAACGCATGGTGAGCACAGATTTGGCCGCTATTTTTATGAAATTAATTGTTCGAACATTGGTCCTGGCCGGTGCGGTCAGTCTGGCTCGGGCCGGCCTGCCGCCGGAAATCGCCGAACCGGTGCGAGCCATTCGCGCCGTCGGTCCGGAAGGACAAGGCAATGCCGCCGCGTCGGTCGCGTGGAAACAACTGGCCAACGGCAACGTGACGACCCTCGTGCCGCTGCTCGCCGCGATGGACGGGGCGAATGATTACGCGTTGAACTGGTTGCGCGCCGCCGTGGATGCCATCGCCAGCCGGGAACAGGCGGCCGGCCACCCACTGCCACTCGCCGAACTGAAGCAATTTCTCGGGAGGACGGAACACAATCCCCGCGCCCGCCGGCTGGCGTTCGAGCTGGTGGCGCGGATCGATTCCGCCACGGCCGACCAACTGCTTGCCGGCATGTTGGATGATCCCAGCCTGGAACTCCGCCGCGATGCCGTGCAGAAGCTGATTGACCGGGCCAATCAGGCGCTCGCCCCCACCAACCCGGCCGTCGCCGTTCCGCTCCTGCAATCGGCACTGAAGTCCGCCCGCGAGGTAGCGCAGATTGAGGACATCGCCGGGAAACTCCAAGGGCTGGGCCAGCCCGTGGACTTGCAGAAGCATTTTGGTTTCCTGACCGAATGGAAGGTGATTGGTCCGTTCGACAACACCGGCAACCAGGGTTTTGAAACCGCCTGTCCACCGGAATCACAAATTGACCTGGCAGCGGAGTATGACGGGAAGAAAGGCAAGATCCGGTGGCAGGATTACGTCTCCAAACACAAGTACGGCATGGTGGATATGAACCAGCCGTGCGGCAAGCTCAAGGAAGTGACGGCCTACGCGACGACGGATTTTTTCTCGGACCGCGCGCGGACGGTGGAGTTGCGGCTCGGCGGCAAGAATTCCTGGCGGCTGTGGCTCAACGGCCGGCTCCTCTTCGCCCACGATGAGTACCACACCAGCGCGGAAATCGACCAGTATCGCATGCCGGCGGAACTGCGGCCCGGTCGCAACACCATCCTGGTGAAGGTCTGCCAGAACGCCGAGATCGCGGAATGGACCGAGGAATGGGAATTTCAACTGCGGATCACCGACGCCCTCGGAACACCCATCGTTTCGACGACCCCGCCGCGCAACGCCGAGGCCGGGAAACCGGCGGTCAACCAGGCCACGAAAAACTGATGAATGCTTTTCAAAACCCCGTAGCGGCGTCTCGGCAGAGCG
>CAZIJO010000064.1:0-25556 GCA_964539515.1 uncultured Bifidobacterium sp.
TGCCGGGATAGAACGAGAACGTCGCCGCGTTCCCGAAAGTGCCGACGAGTTGTCCTTTGAATCGAGCCAGGTGGGCCTGGGCACAGTCTTCAATAACCCAGAGTTTGTGCCTCCGGGCAATCGCCATCACCGCGTCCATGTCCGCCGACTGGCCGTAAAGGTGCACCGGGATGATACCAACGGTGCGCGCGGTGATCTTCGCTTCAATCAACTTCGGATCGATCGTGAAGGTATCCTGATCGGTATCGCAGAAGACCACCCGGCCGCCGGCCTGGGTGATGGTCTCGGTGGTGGAAATCCAGGAATGCGCCGTGGTGATGACCTCGTCGCCCGGTTTCAACCCAAGGCCGCGCATGGCGATGTACAAGGCATCGGTGCCGTTGGCGCAGGAGACGCAATGTTTCACCCCCATGGCCCCGGCCCAGGCCTTTTCAAAGGCATCCACGTGCGAACCACGAATGTATGCCGACTGGGCAATGACGTCCGCGATCGCGGCATCGATCTGCGGCTTGATGGTGAGATACTGGGCGTGGAGGTCAACGAAGGGGATTTTCATTTGGGGAGCGGAGAGCTAAGAATTGAGGGTTTAAAGTTGAGGACGTGGGAAGTCGGGTAAAATGTCAGACGCACCCGGCCGGGCCGGGCGCAGCCTGGGAACGGGTGCAAACCGGTTTCAAGCTTGGGAATTCCGGCGTTGCGGGTTTCAGTTTTCAGATCTTCCGGAGCAGCCGCGCCGGGTTGCCGACGTAAATGCCCGGCTCGGTAATGTCCTTCGTGACGACGGCACCGGCGCCGATGACGACGTGGTCGCAAATGGTCACGGGCAGAATGGTGGCGTTGGTGCCGATGCTTACGTGGTTGCCGATTTTGGTGGAGCGCCAAAGGTCCTTGCGGCCTTTGGCCGGCCCGCCCAGCTCAAAACAATCGTTGATGAACATGGCCCCGTGCGAGATGAAGCAGTCATCCCCGATCGTGACCAGTTCACAAATGAAGGCGTGCGATTGGATGCGCGTGCGTTGGCCGATGGTCACGTCCTTCTGAATTTCGACAAACGGGCCAACGAAGATGTCGTCGGCCAGCGTGCATCCATAAAGATTGACCGGTTGGATCACGGTGACATTTTCGCCAAACTTGACGTTGACGATGCCGGACTGGCGGATTTTTGGATCACCCATAGTTAGAGGATTAGGTCGGAATGTTGATGGCTGGTTTGAAGTCAATGCGCGCCATTGAAGGAGCGCGCCTGTTCGAGAATGGAGACGACGGTGCGCGCGTGCGCCGGGCCGGTCATGGGGGTTGCCCCAGTGCGTATGCACTCCAGGAAATGCTGCGCTTCAACCTTGAGCGGCTCCATGAACTTGACCTGCGGCAGCAGGATGTCACCGCTCCGGTAGTTGAACTGGACGGGCTGCGGTTGGTCGAAATCCATGTTTTCGCCGAGCACGGCCTTGCGGTCGATGCCCTTGTCGTAGATGGCGATCTTGTCTTCCGCGACGTCGTCATAGACCACCATTTTCTTGGAGCCGACCACGATCATCTTGCGGACCTTTTGCGGATCGAGCCAGCTGACGTGGATGTTCGCCATGATCTGGTTCGGATAGGTGACATTCAGGAACACCACGTCGTCGATCCCGCGCTGCATGTAATCCATGCCCTGCCGTGAAACGTGCAGCGGCACCGGATCGCCGAGCCAATACTGAATGATGCTGATGTCGTGCGGGGCGAAATTCCAGAGGGCGTCAATGTCCGAGCGGATGCGTCCCAGGTTGAGCCGCTGGCTGTAGATGTAACGGACCTCCCCCAGATCACCGGCATCGATCATTTTCTTAACGTAGCGGACGGCGGCATTGTAAATAAAAGTGTGGCCGACCATGACGGTCAACTGTTTCCGGGCCGCGGCCGCCGTCAGTTCATCGACCTCGCTGGCGCGGGTCGCGAGCGGCTTCTCGACGAACACATGCTTGCCCGCCTGCAGCGCCCGGGAGGCAAGCGCGAAATGCGTGGCGGCCGGGGTGGCGATGACAAGGGCCTTGACCTCGGGATCTTCAAAGACGGCGTCCGGACTGGCCAGCGGGGTGGTTTTCGGGAAATTGGTCTGAACGAAATTGCGGCGTTCGTCGCTGAAATCCACCGCGTATTTCACGTGGCAGTTCGGCAGCGCGGAAAAGTTCCGCAACAGGTTTGGCCCCCAATACCCCACACCAAGCTGGGCGATGACAATGCTATCTGGTTTCATATGGATTGGATTGAATTCGCGGATCCGAGGTTGGGATGGTGAGCCGCCCCCGACCGCTTCACAAGCACGCGGTCACACGGCAATCGCTCGCTCGCCGTTCTGGCAGGGAAGATCGATGAATTGGTCCTCCGGACCGCGCCGATTTCGCGGCGGATGGACCCGCAGACGACAGCCAGGGAGGGCAGCCGCCGGAACGCCCGACAGGCAAATCTTGACCGTTCCCGCATCCCAAGCGACCGATTCGAAAACGACCGATCGGCGCTGCCGAAACCATGCCACGGCCTGGCTTGCGGTGGGAAACCAGGCCCCCCGACGTTTCAAGTCATCCAGCAGCCGGATATAGAACTCATCCCATAACCGCTCCGGGGCAATGCTGCGATCGTGCCAGTTGACGGTTAACACGCCGCCGAACCGGGTCGCTATCTCGATCAGGGTGTCGGCCGCCGTGGAGGCTGCCTCCGGGGAAAGGTCCAGGTGCGTCGGATAGAAAAGGGCCGTATCCATGAGATGCAAAGGCAATTCCAGGAGGCGGCTCAGTCCGAGCGGTCGAAATACCTGCGTGGTCCCAGCGCGATATCCCACCGTCCCGTTGTAACCGACCGTGGAATCGTAAGTAAAGCCGGCCGCTTCCAGCAAAGCCGGCGATCGCTCGTCAAAAAACAGCCAGTGCATCCGCACGCCCATTTCAGTTTCCCCCGAAAGGGTGGCAATCCGGGCGGCTTCGGCACGACCTTTCACGCTGTCGCGCCACGCGTCCAGTCCGTGGAGGCCGATTTCGTGACCCGCAGAACGTAGACGGTCGAGGTGATCACCAAGCTCCGCGACATCATACTGAACGGCCCGCCGCGCCGGCCGGCGACCTTCAGCGTCCTGTCCCGGATTTCCTTTTTCCGGGACAAAAAAGAAGGTCGAGGCCAGGCCTTTTTCAATTTCGAGGTAACGATCGAACTGATACCAGAAATCTTTCACCAAACCCAAATGCACCAGCGGCAGAACGCCGGCCGCCCATCCGTTGACCGCGACCTGGCGCAGCGATTTTCGGCCGCGGATGAAATCAACGCCCGCACCGATCGTGGCGCGATAGAGAAACCCAAACATGGTGTGGTCGAACTTGTGATTCCGAATCCCGACATGATCCACGTCATGAGTCAGGCAGGCGGTGAAATTGTAGCCCACCGGGGTTGGCGGAATTTCCACCAACGGGATGGAGCAACCAAGGATCAGTTCGCGCAACAGGGTGATGTGCATTTCCAGGGTCGGAATGCGGGAGCAGGCCAGCGGCTGGCCCTGGATCAACAGATGCCGGATCTCCGCAAACAAATCATAACCGACGCGCACCAAAACCTGGTCCCCCATGACTTTCTTAAGGGCCACAGTTTCGCGGGTTGATTCATCGGTCAGGTCGTGCGTTGCTGCCGGCCCGAAGCCAAGTCGGTTGCCATAAATCGGAATCCGGCCCAGCGGATGGGCGAGCATGCGGTTTGAAAGCCGGGAAGTGCACAACCAACCTTGCTCACGATCAACCGGTTTGTTCTCATCACCGTAAATCAGGACGAGTTTGGCGGAACTCGCCGGGACCTGGGTGTCCGAGCAAAGCAACACCGGAGCGGACCCGTCCGGGTGATAGAATTCCCAAGGCGTCTTGAACAATTCAAAGAATTCCCGGACCACCGGTTCTTCCGTGGCTCTGGCGAGGACGGCGATCACCCGAGCTGGACCTCCAGCCAATCGGCCAGGAAACATGGAAATGTACTCATGGAGTGGCGAATCCGCGTCAACTCGGTCAAGGGCGGTGGGCAAGGAGGTCTCCGACGACATTCAGGAAGTCGGTCTGCTTGCGGCTCCAACGCTCGCCCAGATACACCTGCTGGCCGCGCTTGATGATCGCCTCCAGTTGTCCGGACTGGAAGTAGGCAAATTCGATCTGCCGGGCAAGATCCTCGGCGTCGCCCAGTTGGAAGAACAGGAGGTCCTGCTCCCCGAAGTAGTCAGCAATGCCCGGCACTCGTGGCGCCACCACGGGTTTGCCGCGGGACAAATACTCGAAGATACGGGTTGGCGTGTTGATTTCGGTGAACACACTCCGGCGATTGGGAATGATCCCGAGGTCGCACTCCTCGATGCTATTCACGATTTGCTCGAGATTCTGCTCGCCCAGGTAATGGACAGCGTCGTGCAGCCCGTTGCTCTGAACGGAAGCCAAAACTGAATCGAGGAATGGGGTGCGCAAGCCGTAAATGCGCAATTCCGCCATGGGAACCCGCTTTCGAACCAAGCGCAGGGCCTGCACGGCCAGATCCAGGCCGTGCCGCTCCACGATGGAGCCATGATACATGATCACAAACGGACGGGCGGGGTCGCGGTCGATAACTCCGTTGCACGATTTGAAGCCGAAGATCTTCTCATCTGGAGCATTCATCACCACCGTGATTTTTTCTGGGGTGCAACTGCGCAAGGCAAAAATGCGCTTGCAGGCCAGATTCACGGTCAGGACGCGGTCGGCAAACCGGATGCTCTGCTTCTCAATCCACCTCAGCAGCCTTACGGTTCGGCTCGCTTCCCGGAGACCGAAGATTGTCATCATCAACTCGGGCATCGGATCGTGAAGGTCCAAGATTACTTCCGCCCCGCGCAACTTGGGTCCAAGAGCACCGAAAACAAGAAAATCCGGCATGTTATGAACATGCACGAGATCATAGCGTTTGCGCACGCTGCGCCAGGCAAGGACGGAAAGGCAGAGCCCGACGAAGCTGACGTATTGCGCGACATAGGTAAGCTTTCCCCCGCGACGGCGGCGGATCGGCAACCGGCGGACATTGACGCGGTTGATCGTTTCGCGCACCGGCTCCTCCGCCTTCTCGCGCAGGCAAATCAGGTCGACGGTCATGCCCGCACTGGCCAACGCCTCCGCTTCCCGCCGCGGGCGTGGATCCGAGGGGTAGTACGAATAAAGCAAAACGGCCGCCCGCTTCCCGGTCAGCCTCGGCTGCACGACTGAATCCGAACCGCGCTCCGGGGAGTGGGTGGGTGGCAGGGCCTTGCGATACCAGGCAGCGAGTTTGGTGGCGGTGGTATGCCAGTACTGGCCGCTGTAATTCCGACGAACGCACTCCAAAAAGTGACGGTAATGGTCGCACGGGTATTCGAGGCCACTACCGTTCTTCCCGGTAAAGTTCATATAATCCGGATGCGTGATGAGCAAGGCCATCCCGCGGTTATTTGCCACCCAATCCAGTTTGCGCAGCCAGACCTCCGGAGTCCGCTCCCGCAACAGCAGAAAGATCGTGGAGTCCTGCGGAAGGGTATAGGGCAGTTCGACATAACCAGCCCGCGAAGTGGAATTGGGATAACCGCTCTCCGCGAGATCCGGGCCGGGTTCTGGATCAAGCGAGTTTCCCGGAGTCCTGAGGCTTAAGTTCTGGGTGAGGCTGGAATCCGGTTTGGAAACCCAGTATGGGAAGATGGTGCGGGCCCCCTCGGGTTGGGGTTCAAAAGGATCGGTATCAAAGGTGGAGGCATCGTACTCAATCTCGAGTTCGTGAATCCAGTCCAGGTTGCGCAGCATGAACCCACCGCGGAAACCTGCCGCCCCCCAATCCTTGAGGTGGGAATTGATCCGCGGGGCGCAACGCTCAAATTCCGCACGGTTGCTGAAAAGGTGGCCATCATGCTTCAAGTCATGAACGCCAACTTCGAATCCATTCTTCACCAGCCAATGGCGTAATTCCGGCGGCACCACATAATCGCCCTCGGGGACGAAATTGAAGCAGGAGCGGAAACCAAGGCTCATTTCGAGTTCGGCAAGTTGCTTCACCTTCTGCAGACCTGCAGTGCCTTCGACATCATGGGTTAGGACCAAGGAAAACTGCTTCCCTTCCGGCCAGCCTGCCCAACCGACGGGCGGCTTTTCCGAACCCGGGAGAATTGGCCAGTCGGACTGGACGCGTCCTCGCTTGCGCAGCGCAAACCACCTCCGCACCCCCATGCGGACGGAAGCCGGGAGCAGAGGCTTGACGCCATAATAAAGTCGATTGCGATACATCGCGCTGAGAATGCGGAGAGCGAAGCAACGCTCCCAACCAAGGACTACTGCATCAAGTCGCGAAGAATGCACGGGCAGACTTCGTCCCTGTCAATTCGCAGCAGCGATTGACCGCGGTGCCTAATCTGTCCCACGGCATGTTCCAATTTTAACAGCCGGCCCTTAATCCGGCTGCGGTGCGTCTCAGATGATGCGGGGTTGGGAACCCAAGAGGGTCGATTTCGCCCCGCGGGACGAACTCAGCACAACCCGTTCCGCCGTATGCCATTCGGCAGCGTGTAATGCTGTGAATCTGTACTTACTACCAGAGCCGCCAAAGTTTTTCCAGCCCAGCGGGTCAATGATCCGAACCATTCAAATCCATCGCCTCAGTCATCCTCCGGACCAGCCTGTGCCGCATCAGACCTCCCACACTGATTCCCCAAGTGCAAAGCGAGGCTGGAAAAACCTGGCTTTCGCCAAGTCGGACGGCAGGAAAAGCGACCTGCGGCGACCGGTCCATTTTGCGCCCGCTCACCCTGCCCGAGGCTGAAGTTCAGACTCGACCATTCGCCTGGCTGCCGCTCTCAAGGCTCACAGCTCCTGGCTAAGCTTGCGGGGCAGATAGGCCCGGTGCTTGTTCAAGACCGCCGCCACATTCGCCCGCGATTCGGCCAAAAGTCCGTTGGCCCGCTGAACGATTTCTGACCCGGTCTTTTCCGATTCAATGACCAACAGAACCATGTCCATGAAACCCGAAAGGCGCGCCGTTACGCTGGTCTGGGTCACGGGTGGCATGTCAAACACGATGTAGTCGTAATCGCTGGCTTTCATGCGCGGCACGAGATGGGCGAAGCGCTTGGGCAATACGCGCGGCAGTTTCTGGTCGTTGGGTTCATGCGCCGAAACAAGATAGAGGTTTTCCTGAACGCAAGCCGGATCCCGGCCACCATTTTCCAGTGCCTCTGACAGGCCGCAAGCAAGTTGCCCCTTGTAAAAATCATGCGCGGCACCTTGCTCGCGATTCATATCCACCAGCAACACGCTGCCATCGCCCGTCTCCGAGAGGGCAGCGGCCAACCCCGCGGCCGTGGTCGTAACGCCCGCGCCATTGTGGCAACTGGTGACGGCCACCAGCTTGGGCTTGTGCTCAATGCCATGGACTTCGGAATAGGTAATCAAGCGATCGCGCAACGCTTCAAAGTAAGGCTTCAAGCCGTGCTGGGGATCCCATGGCGCCATCGCCGTGGTTGGCGTCGCATGAGGATCGCCGTTGGAGTATTCCCCATTGCCGGGGCCCGGCTTCGCGGGGCGATGTTGGCTATGCCGCGACATCCGCCATGTAAATCCCGGCTTCCAAACGGTATCGGGCACCGTGATAAACAGTGGCAGCCGACCTTGCCGCTCGACGTCGGAGACGCCTTTGATGGTGCGATCGAGAATGCGCTCCGATACGAAGCCGAGGCCAAACCCACCAAAACAGCCCATCACCATCAGGATCAGCATCGGCTTCAGCACGCGCTTCAAGTCGCGTGCCGGGGGCGTTGGCTTTTGCACCACACTGATATTGGTGATCTCCCCGGTACCAAGGGACTCAGCGACGCGCGAATCCTCCAGATTGGAAGAATAAAAGCGATAGCTGTTCTCTTCGAACTCCTTCTGGCGCTGAAGTTGAAGGAGAGTTGGCTCAGCATCCATGACCTTGTTTGCGTCTGCCCGGACCTGTTCCAACTGACCGGCCAACACTTTAATCTTTGCCTCCAAAGCCGCCACGGGCATCGCCGATGTGGAGGTATCAGCCAGAATGTGCGGCACCTGCTGGAGGAGCTGCGGGAACATCGCTTCCAGTTCCTTCTTTCGCGATTCGGCCTGGGCAACTTGCTGGCGAACCTGCCGGACTTGAAAATGTTCTTCGGTGTACTGGGCGCGCAGTTCGGCCAGGCGTTTCGGCAGGAATTCCAGATCACTGCAGGCCCGCTTGTATTGTTCGACCGTTTCGGCGGACACCATCACTGCATTGTTCGTGGCCGGCGTTGCATCAGGATTTGGCTTGGTTGGTGCCGTCAGCAACGCACGCTGTTCTGCGAGATTCGCTTCGGCGGCCATCAGTTCCTGGCGGATCTTCACCATCAACTCCATATAAGCGCGTTTGCTCTCGTCCAAGGAGATGACATTTACCTCCGCTTTGAGCTTTTTCAGATCCGCCTCGGTCGTTGCGAGACGCGAGCGCAATTGATCCGCCTGGCGGGAGAAAAAGTCATCACGCACTCCGACCCCCCGATGGATCTCGACATGACGTTTAAGATATGTATCCGTGAGCTGGCTCAGAACGGGCTGCACGACCGCCGCGTCCGGATGCCGGAAGGTGATCAAAATGACACTACTGCGCCCGGGAACTTCAACCTTGAGTCCCCCGTGAATCACGGTGGCGGCCCGTACTCGGTCATTGCCACCCCCGAGTTTCGCAAGAATTTTCTCCGGGCCCACCGAGTCGGCAACGTGCTCTGCCAGATCGAGGCTGGTCAGAATTTCGATCTCCGAGTTGATGATGTTGGCCCCTTGCGAATCCGGGGATTTCATTTGCAACTCATCCTTGGCCGACGTCCCCGTTTTGCCCTCCACAATATAGCGAATCAGAATTTTGGCCTCTGACTGATACACGGGTGGGCGGACAAAATAGTAGCTGGCTGCACCGATCAATCCGGCCAGAAAAATAAGCAGGATTTTGCCTTTGTGACGGAAAAAAATGTAGTAGAAGTCGCCCAGATTTAGTCCGGGCGCCGGCGTTTCCGATTGGGGGACCGTAACGTCAATCGGTTCTTTCATGTGCGCCTTGACATTGAACCGCAGTGACGAGCCACCATGCGTGCTGGTAAACTCATGATTTGAGGAAGGTGGTGGCATAAGCAAATAATGGCAACTCCATTAATCAAGCAAGGCGCGGACCGCAGCACAGCGGGCGACATCATAACTCAGTCCAGATGCGGGTATAGCATCACCCCCGAGGCACGGAGCCAGGTCCGGGGTAAGCGGCGGAACACTTTTCTCAACCCACTTTCGGTGCGATCCACCGTGGTGACAAAATTGCCCTTTCGAAAATCATAACGGAAATTTTCCATGTGCCATTCCCGGCAACCGAAGCCTAGCTTGAAGCGGCGAAGGCCTTCGTTGGCCAGGGAAGTGCGGCCGAAATGCAACGTTGCGAATCCGCGTGCCGCGTGCCACTTGATCGCCTCCCACATCAGCAAATTGTTTGGGCGCAGCGATTGAAAGTCGCGGTTGGATGCGCCGAATTTGTACACCGCGTGTGTACCGAATTGAAAGAAGATGCCGCTGGCAACGACCTCTCCGCGCCACCGTGCTTGAAGTACGCAACCCAGCCCCCGCGCGAGGACATGGCGCTGTATGTTGACGAAGAAGCGGCATGGCTGGGGCGGAACCCCGTGCCGCTGCCGGGTCAGGCAATGGAGCGTATAAAAAGCCTGCACTGACGCGATATCGGTTTTGATTTCGATATCGATTGCCTCCACTTGCGCCTTGCGGATCGCCCGGCGGACCTCAGCCTCCAAACCCGCAAACAAATCACTCTCCGGAATCGTTAGGTCCAGCTCATGGCCGTAATAGCTGAGCGCCGGACGAGCTCCCGCGGGAACGCCATGAGCACCCCGACATTCGAAATACTTCCAACCGCGCTCACGACCGAGCTCAATAGCGAGTTCCCAATTCCGCGCGGCGGCCGACTTGTCGATAGCCAGTGGCTCACAAAAGTCGGTGAATGGTAATGCCACACCGCGCTTCCCAGTAAGGACGCTTTCCACCTCCATGATCGGCCATAGGTTGGAGACCCGACCCGCTTCGATCCGCCCCAGATACCAAGGTCGGTGGCGATAGGTGTCGTGGAGGACACGGGCCCAAGCGGCTGTGTGGAAAATCGTCGCCTGCGGGTGGCTAACAATCTGTGCGTCCCAAGTATCAAGCGCAAGCGGGTCCAAGGTAAAACTCGACGGAGGAACTGCCTGCCCACCCAATCGTGCGGCATATTCAGGCATGAGCGAAATGGATTGTGACAGAGCGTTCATGGACGTCCAACGCAAAGTAGCCGGGACTTAAAAAGAACGAACGGTAAGAGTCGCGAACCCCTGCCCTAGAGTGCTCGCCACGACATCGTCCGCCAGAATATCTCCCGTCACCACGCTGCCGGCACCAACCGTCGGGCATTCCCCAATCGTGTCGTCGCGTCCGATAAGAATCCTATCCGCCGCACTCACCACTTCGCAGTTGAGTGTTTGAATCGACAGCTCGCAACCCGCCCCGACCCGGGCTTTCTGCTGAATCTCAATGAAGGCGCCGACCATTACGGCGTCACCGGTTTCGCAGCGGTGGCAGTCCGTGAAAGCAGAGCGCTTGACTCGCTGACCTAGCTCCCCATCCGAGGCGACGAGTTGATGACGCTGATTGAAGCTTTTCACGCGGCCAAGACCGTCCGCTCCCCTGCAGGAATTATGACCCCGTGATTGTGGCCATTGCCATTTGCGCCGTGACTCTCGCCGTTCACGCGAGCCGCGGGACCGCCGTTGGCTGAATGGCCAGGCAGGCCGAGGCTGACCGAATGACCCTGCTGACGCAGCGAGTGGCTGGAGGCTTCCAGTATGCGAACCACTTCAAGCCCCGCATGGCCACTGGTGATCGGCGCTGCTTCGCCGCGAATGCAGTCCAGAAAGTGCTGGCATTCCAGCTTCAACGGTTCGTCTTGCTTGATGTACGGTACGTACGCGTCGCCGTAGTGATACGAATAGGTAAAGTCGGCGAAGGTGTCGTAATGCGGCGGCACTTCGACCCGGGCATCATAGACCTTGAGCTTTTCCAGCGGCTCAATGTCGTCATAGACGATCATGCGCCGCGTCCCGACCACCGTCATTTGACGGGTCTTCTTGGGGTCGAGCCAGCTGTTCTGGATGAAGGCACAGCGGTTCTTCCGAAACGTCAAATACATCATGGTCACGTCCTCGATGTGCCGGTTGACGTGGCTGCTGCCCTGGCACGAGACCGCCGTCGGTTGCTCGTCGAGCAAATGCAGAATGATGGAAATATCGTGTGGCGCGAGGTCCCATGCCACATTGATGTCCTTCTGGAACAAGCCCAGATTCAGACGCCGCGCCGAAATATATTGAATTTCACCAATGTCGCCCGAATCAATGATCTCCTTCATGCGGCGCACCGCCGGTGAAAAAAGAAAGGTGTGGCCCACCATGAGCACCAGTCCGCGCTCCTGCGCCAGGGCACAAAGCTCGACGCCTTCGGCCACGGTGCGGGCCATCGGCTTCTCGATGAACACGTGTTTGCCCGCCAGCAGAACGGCCTTTGCCATTTCGAAATGAAACCGCACCGGCGTCGCGACCACGATCGCATCCAGCTCGGCGTCGGCCAACAGATCCTCAAAGCGGGTGGTGGTGGCCACGTCGTGATGTAACTTCCGCATGTGCTTCAGCCGTTGCTCGCTCGCGTCGCAAATCACCTTCATCTGGCAATCCGGGGACTGACGCAAATTGCGAATCAAGTTCGGCCCCCAATAACCGCAGCCCACCACTCCGACTTTAATTATCTTTTTGGTTGATTTCATATTTATTGCAAATGGAAATTCCTTTATGCTGACACGGTCACCGGCTTGGCGTTTGTTGCCCGTTGACGCGACTTGGCAGCCCAAGTGTCCCAACATTGAATGAGGAGCGCGGGCACGGTCTTGAGGATGATCTTAAGATCGAGCCAGAGATTTGCCTGTTGTGAGTACTTGATGTCCAACTGGATCATCTGGTTGAAGGTCGTGCGATTCTTGCCACTGACCTGCCACAGCCCGGTCAATCCCGGCACGGCGTCAAATCGACGACGCTGCCACGCCTGGTAGCTTTCATACTCATAAGGGATACAAGGGCGGGGCCCCACCAGGCTCATTTCCCCCCGCAGGACATTGAGCAATTGCGGCAACTCATCCAGTCCTGTGCAACGCAGCAAGGAACCAAATGGGATAATGCGTGGATCCTTGGCAGCATCGAGCTTGGTCATTGGGGCTTCCGATTTCATGAGCTGCGCTGTATGCCCGCGATGGGAATCGGTTTCGGCATTAACTTTCATCGAGCGAAACTTGTAACAGGTGAACTCACGCCCTTTATACCCGACCCGAAGTTGACGGAACAGAACCGGCCCCGGGGATCCGAGTTTGACCAGCAAGGCAACCGCGATGCCAACGAGGATGAGCACGGGCGAAAAAAACAAGATTATCCCCAAGTCGAGCGTGCGCTTCCAAATTGGTAAATGGCCGCCGCGTTCCCGCACTTCACAACTCCTGTCCAAACTTCGGGAACTCATACTTCGATTAAAGACACTCTCCATAAGATCTGAATCCAACCCTTCGCGACAGCTAGGGTCTTTTAGCTACGTGCCCACTTTCCACTGAATGAATAATTGTCGCAAGTGACAACAGCGCAACAACTTCACCGCTGATTACGGAAGGCATGTCCGGCCAACTACGGAAGGTGAGGCAAAAACCTCAGTTCTTTGAGGATGGGGCGGGCGAAACCGAAAGTCGCTCAATCTTTAGGGCTCGCCCGCTGGAATCGTCAATTTCAATGATTGCGCCTTGGAGCAAAACCCAGTTTTCAGCGACTTCAAAGCGCTGGGGCAGGTTGGTCAGAAAACGCTTGATGATGGGTTCAATTTCGCGACCGAGGACACTTTCATGCGGACCCGTGAATCCGGCGTCGGTGAGGTAGGCCGTGCCGCCGGGGAAGATTTGTTCGTCGGCCGTCTGCACGTGGGTGTGCGTGCCAATGACGGCGCTGACCTGGCCGTCCAACATGCGCGCCAGCGCGATCTTTTCGGACGTCGCCTCCGCATGGAGGTCGATGAATATGATCTGAGTCTCCTGGCGCAACCGTGCCACCTCGATGCGACCGAGCAAGAATGGGTTCTCCATTACCGGCATGAAGGTGCGGCCCTGCAAATTCAACACGGCCACCGGCGGCAGCGAATCCTTCTGGACGACAACACTCCCTTGCCCGGCCGTGTCGGGGGGATAATTCAAAGGCCGCACAAACCGTGGCTCATGGTGCAGCAACTCGATCACCTCCTTTTGATCCCAGAGATGATCCCCACTCGTAATGACATCCACACCTGCCGTAAAAATTTCCGCCGCCGTCTTGGGGGTGATCCCGGAGCCGCCCGCGGCATTTTCGCCGTTGGCAATGACGAAATCGAGACGGTGCTGCGCGCGCAACTGGGGCAGGAGGTTTTTGACGGCGTTGCGTCCGGGCGCCCCAACGATGTCGCCGATGAAAAGAATTCGCACGCGGTGAGCCTAGCCCGTATTCCCCAAAAACACACGCATGAAACCAGGACGCGCGGGTGCGAGGATCCGAGCCAAGCATTGGGTCCCCCTACCCGGCCGATGAAATAATCGCTGGCGCGGGCCGTCCAAACTTCAAGCCCGAAGCCTCGCCCGGCATGCCATCAAACTCGTGCCCTGCTGATTCGCATAGTAGTGATCCGCATCCCGAATCGGCTGAACCGGGCTTAACAGTTCATCGAAAAAAGGCACTTTTTCTTTGAAAGCTTGTTCCCGTTGGGGGTGTTTCGATTTTTTCCCGACCTCCGCCCTGTGATTTTTCCAAATCTTTGCTGTCGGCTTTGCCTGCCACCCACTTTTTTCAGCGTCTGGACACACTTCACCCGCCGCGGCCCTTTCAGGCCGCCACGCCTCTCTCAGGGGCTGGCCACCTCTGGAGCTTGCCCATCCGCACCAGATTGTAGGCGCATCCGACCAGCCACGCGTGCAGGCTCACGCGTTGCTGGCCGCGCACCTTCACCCGCCGCAGTCCGCCGATTTCTTTGATCCAGCCAATGCACTCTTCGACCCGTTTACGGATGGCTTGGCTGGTCTGATAATTCTTCGTGCACGTCGTGCGCCCGTCCAGGCCTTTGACCTGCCGGTCCGCGCGTGTGGCGATGTGCGGGGCGACGCCTTGCTTCCGGCAAAAGGTGACAAACTCCGCGTTGTGATAGTTCTTGTCGGCACCGACACTTTGCGGCGTTTGTTTCTGTTCCCGCTTTTGCCGGAGCAACAGGGTTTGCGCCGCCTCAGTTTCCGCCGTGCCGGTGGCGGTGGTGACTTCCAGTCCCGCGCACAAACCGTGGCGGTTTTCCATCAGCACGTGCAGGCCGTAGCAGAGTTTGGCCTCTTGGCCGTTGGCTTTCTTGGCCAGGCGCGCTTCCGGATCCGTGGTGCTTTGGTGCGTGAGGTTGCTGCGCTTCTGGCCTTTGAAGTCCACGCTGGGATTGCCGGGGTCAGCGTCGGTTTTCTTCACCGCGCCGGCTTTGGGCGCAAAGCTCTTCAGACTGGCCCACGCCTGGATTGGCGTGCCGTCGACGGTAAAGTGCGCGTCGGAAAGCCAGCCACGCGCCCGCGCCAGATCGGCAATCTCACCGAAAAATTCCTGCGCGACGTGGTGGGCGAGGAGGCGTTCTTGATTGGTGGTGAAAGTGGAGTGATCCCACACCGCTTCGGTCAGCTTCAGATCCAGAAACCACCGGAAGAGCAGATTGTAGTGGATCGCTTCGACCAGCAGCGTTTCGGAACGGATGGTGAAGAAGGCTTGCAGCAGTTTGGCTTTGAGCAGCCGTTCGGGCGGAATCGAAGGCCGGCCCAGTTCGGCATACATCGCGTCGAACGTCGCGGTGAGTCGTTTCAGGGCTTGATCGGCCAGCGGTTTGATCTGGCGCAGCGGATGATCCACCGGCACGAAACTCTCGGGTGAAACCAAACACAACATGTCGGCTTGAGGGTCGAGTTGTCCACGCATGCATTCTCAGACGTACCAACTCCCACCACGTTCAATCCAATTTGGACTTTTTCAATGAACTGTTAAAGGTCGCCAGGCATTTCGGGATGAACACCACATGGTATCTGCAAGCCCATGTCGTGTGTTTCAGACTTTCGTACGGTTGCGTGGTCTTTCCTATCGTGAACTTTGAGCGGTTCACGAATGGCAGATTCCGCAACGCTCCCGGAGCTGTCAAACTCCGGGAGTCCTCCAGCAGCGCAGGAAGGTTTCCCATCGGACTAATACAGCTGATGGTACCGGATATGGCCAATGGCGCCGCCGCTATCAACTCAAAATCCAGTCCGGAAGAAAAAGTGAAGCTCTTCCGCAGAGTATTTCGTGGGCGGGAGGACGTTTGCGCGAGGCATTGGGAAGGTCCCCAATAAGGGGAAAGCAGGCGCGATCAGTCCTCATTGGACCAGTTCTAGCTAGGAACCATGGCTTAGGATTATCGGCGCAGCAGAAACTACAGTACCGACATGAACAGGCAGACTTCCACCTTTAGCTTCACTGGCAAAGCCAGCTATCCCAAGAATGCCGTGGCGCTTTTATACGATCTCGAAGGTTTCTCCCGCTTTTTCAATCAGCCGGACGTTCAGGATTACGTTCCGGTTTTCCTGAACTACGTGAGCGCCGCGATGGGCGTGAATTTGTTCGGCGGCGAAGCCTATTGGGCCCATAACGCGACCATTGATCCGCTCAAGATTGAAGTGGCGCACGAAAAATTCACGGGCGATGGGGCGCTTTACATTCTCCTTCCCCCGGAAGGGGCTTCGGACTTCCCACCCGGGACGCTTCAGCATCTCTGCAACCGCTTATGGACGCTGAAGAGCCGGTTCGATGCGGTCGTGAGCCGGGCGCTTGAGCTGGTGCCCGTCGTCGAGGTGCCGCGCAAGGTCCGGTTTGGCCTGTCGCGCGGATCGGTATACGAACTTCCGACACCGGGCACGAGCACCAGCGAATACATCGGTTTCAGCATCAATCTGGCGAGCCGGCTGCAGAAATACTGCCCCCAGTTGGGCTTTATCGCATCCGCCCGCCTGATGCTCCCGGATCGCGAAATCGCCAAGCATGGCTTCATCAAGGTCGTGGCCACCCAGCTGAGGGGATTCCCGGATGAGATCGTCTTGATCGACCGGGTGGAGTATGAGGCCCTTTCCGAGGACATACGAAACCAGCTATTCAAAGAGCCGCAATGAGCCCAAATCGCAGTTGCCTCGGGCGGGATGCCGATGCTGGTGATCTCGCGCCGCTGATGGGAGGTGGCGCGCAGGCCCTCTGGGTCACCCCGGCCAGCTCGCGCTTTGAATAGTCTCGGCTGGTAGCAGCATTCGCCCCGCAATCGTCGTAAACCGTTTCGGCAGTTGGCAGTTGTAGTGCTTGGATGGAGATACCGGATTGGCAAGCACAAGCTCCGAGTTTGGCTGTGTCTCATATTTGTGCATGAGCAACCCGCTATGATGATCACGAATCCGAAGGCTGACTCAAAGACGGTCTTTCTGGTGGACGAGGATCCATCCGCGCTGGACCTGTACCGCAACCGGCTGGAGCAAGCTGGTTTCCGGACGGTTTGGGCGTCCGACTCCAAGGAAGCGTCCGACGCGCTGCCGGACTTGTCCGCCGATTTGATTATCCTGGACTTAATGCTACCGAAGCGGGGTGGCTTCGAATTGCTCGAAGCGATCCGTTCACACGACCGTCACAAGCACACCCCAGTTCTCATTCTATCCAACGACTACCTCCCCGAGATGGCTCAAAGAGCCTTGCGGGCTGGCGGCAATAAGACGTTGTCCCGGTCCGAATGCACCTCCTCCCAACTCATTGCCGTCTCGCGCGGGCTGGTCGGAGTTACGGCGGGCGGGCCGTCCCCGGTCGGTTTGGCGGAACAACTAAAACAGGACTTCCTGGAAGCGGGCCCCCGTGAGTTGGCGACCATCCGGCAACACTGCAGCCGACATGCCGAGGTCGCCGGTTCGGTGGAGGGCACAAAGCATTTAGGCACGGTGTATCGAATCGTTCGTCAGTTGAGCACGCGCGCCGGTCTGGCGAGCTGCCGGAAGATCGCTCAACTGAGCAGCGCGATCGAGGCTTTGCTTTTCGAACAACTATCACGGTCGAATGGCGGAATGTCTCCCTCCTCGGTTCAAACCTTGAATCAGGCGGTGGAATGCCTAGAGCGACTCTTCACCACGCGGGACGCCGGTTCGGGTGGCGCCAACGGCCAGGCCAGCGTTCTCCTGGTTGACGACGATCAGGTTTGCAACATGGCCAACGAAGTGGCCCTCAAACGCGCCCACTACGACGCGCTTTGTGCCACGAATGGGAGTGAAGCGCTCAACCTGCTCAATGACCAGACCTTTGACCTGATTCTCCTGGACATCGACATGCCGGGCATGAACGGGATCGAGTTGTGCCAAAGGCTGCGCCGCCTCCCGCAGCACCAGCACACCCCGGTCATTTTTGTCACCCTGCATGGGCACTTCGAAAACCACGCGAAGACGCTGATGAGCGGGGGCGACGATCTCATTTCGAAGCCCATTTCCCCCCTGGAGCTGATTGTCAAAGCGACGGTCTTCCTGCTCGGCAATTCGAAACTTCAGTCCCCGCAGGCGGTATCAAGCAAGGGTGGTTCGCAAGCGGAATGTCCGCCAGGTGAACCACCCGGACCCGGCGGCCGCCCAAAGCAGGTGGCCGCCGCGGCGCCGCTCAGCGGGAAATTCAAGTACCTGCGGGAGGCCCTGGCGGAGGAAACAAAGCGCCGGGAAGCGGTCGAACGTCAGGCGGCGGAGAACGCCAAACGCCGGGCGGGACTGGAAGCCGCCATTGAAGAAAATCAGCGGTCCCAGGAGATGTTCCGGAAGTTTCTGGAAGAATGCCAACCGTCAGCGCCAGCCTCCGAACCAGGGGGCGCCGGCGGGCAATTGAACCTCGCCGGACGAAGGCGCGCGTTGCAGGAACTCGACGGATTTGTGGCGGACAAACTCGTTCAGCTCAAGCGAGCGCTGGCCGAGGAAACCAAACGCCGGGAAGTCGTCGAGCAGCATGTCGCCGAAAACGCAAGCCGACGAATGGAACTTGAGGCGGCCCTGGGGGAAAGCCAACGGGCGGAAGATGCCTTTCAGCGGGAACTGGAAAAAGAGGAAAACCCAAAACAGTTGCGCGAGTTGCAATCATCCCTGACCGAAAGCCAGCGGGCGCGCGAAAAATTGGCGGTCGAGCTGGAAGCGGCCCGGCGCGAACTGGAGGCCCGGCGGAGTGATCGGACCACCGTTGAGTCCACCGCGGTCCCATCCCAACTTGAGGCACGGATCAAGGAAATGCAGGTGGCTCACGACCACGCCGAGCAGCAAGTCGAACAACTAAAGAATGCATTGCGGGTCGAAACCGAACGACGCGAGGCGATCAAAAGGCAGGTCGAAGAACATGCGCAGTGCCGAAGCCAAATCGAGGCCGCCCTGGCGGAAAACGAGCAGACGGAGAAGGCGTTGCAACGGGAGGTGGAAGCTTCCGAGAGTGCCAAGCGCTGGGGGGAATTGGAGGCCGAGCTCGCGGAAAACAAGCGCACGCAGGCGCAGTTGCGACAGGAATTGGCGGAAGCGCAGAAACAACTGAAAGCCCTGGGGGAGAAGCGTCCGGGCGACCCAAGGTCCATGCTCGAAGCGCGGACGAAGGAATTGCAGGCGGCACAGGCGGAAGTGGCACAGCAGGTCAAACGCGTAACGGAAGCGCTGGCGGAGGAAACGCGACGCCGGGAGGGAGCCGAGCAGCAAGCCGCCGTGATTGGCCGACAGCGGGTCGAGCTGGAAGGTGAACTCGACCACTTGCGCCGACAATTGAACATAGCGTTGCAGCAACAGCAAGCGCAGCAGGAGAGCGCGCGGGCGGAGCAGTTCATAATAGAAGCGCGGACCCAGGAACTGCAGGCCGCGCAAGCCGCGGTGGAGCAACAAGGCCAACGGGTGAAGGAACTGCAGGAAAGCCGGATCTCGGCCGAAGAGAGAATCAAGAATTTGGAGGAAGCGTTTGCGGTCGAAACCAGGCGCCGAGAGGCAGCCGAGCGACGGGTCGCCCAGCTGACAGAACGCCAGAGTGAACTGGAAGCCGGGCTGGCGGAGCACCATCAGGAGCGGGCGCAGTTACAACAGGAACTGGCGCAGACGCAGAAACAGCTGGAAGCACAGAAGGAAAGCACCAGCGCTCAAAAGGCCAATCTCGAAGCGCGGACGAAGGAACTACAGGCCGCGCAGGTCGAAGCCGAGCAACGCATCCAGCAAGTGACGCAAACGCTGGCCGAGCAAATCAAGCGGCGGGAAGGGGCCGAGCAACAGTCGGCCGAGATGGGTCAACGACATGGCGAACTCGAAGCCCAACTGGGACAGTTGCGGCAAGCGTTGGAATCGACGCAACACCAACTGCGGATGCAGCGGGAAAACTCCGGCACCGAACAGACCAGGCTCGAAGCGCGAACGAAAGAATTGCAGGTTGCGCAAGCCGGGGCGGAACAGGAGGTCAGGCGGCTGACGGAGACATTGGCCCAGGAGAGCAAACGCCGGGAGAATGCCGAGCAACAGGCCGGTGAGATTGGCCAACGCCGCAGCGAACTGGAAGCCCAACTGGGACAGCTGGGCCAACAGTTGGCCCAGGCCCAGGAACAGCTGCAAGCAGAGACGCACTTGCGGCAGCAACTGCAGGTCGCCCAAAAGCAGTTGGTGCAGTACCTCCAGATGGCGGAGAGCCAGCAGGCGCAAGCCCAATTGCACCAGCAGATCGAGGAGGCACAGCGGCAGCTCCGGGTGCAAAAGGAGAATTACCTCGCCGAACAAGCCCGGCTCGAAGCTCAGACGAAACAATTGCAGTCGGCCCACGCTTCGCTGGAACAACAGGTCAAGCAACTGCGGCAGGCTTTGACCGTGGAAACCAATCATCGGGAGTGCGCCGGTCAACCGACGGGCGGGACGGGCCAAAGGCGCGGCGAACTGGAGGCGGATCTGGCTGAGAAGCAGCCGGCGCTGGCAAAGTTGAAGGAACAGTTGGAGCAGGCCCAGCAGCAACGGCAGGCCCTGGAGGAGAATTACCGAGCGGAACGGGCCAAACTAGAAACGCGGACGAAGGAATTACAATCCGCCGAGGCGCCGGTCGGGGAGAAGATCAAGTCGCTGACCGAAGCCCTGGCCATGGAGACCAAGCGCCGGGAAGCGGTTGAGCGATTGGCCGTGGATGCCTTCAAGCGTCGCCGTGAGTTAGAATCCCAGCTGGCGCAGCAGGTGGCGGCAGAAAAAAAGTTGCAGCGCGAGTTGGAAGCTCCCGACCAAGGCCAACCGCGGAGCGCACTGGAGGCGGAACTGGCGGAAAACCGGCAGGCCCAAGCAAAGTTGCGGCAGGATCTGGCGGAGTCCCAGAAGCAACTTCAGGCGCAGCAGGAGGATTACCTGACCGAACCAACCAGGCTCGCTGCCGAGACCGGGGCGTTGCCAAGCCAATCGGACGGGGAGGCCGAGCGGTCGGATCTACCAGCCAACGAGGCGGGTCAGTCGGCCGAGCCATCAAGCCGATCCGGACGGCCAGGCGCCCTGGACGCGGTCCGTGGGTTCGTGGAAGGTAAACTCAGACTTCTGATAAAGGGGACAGCCAAGGCAACCAAAGGGAGCGCGTCAGACAGGGCGCAGAAAGAGCCGCCGGCACAACCCGGGATCACCAGCGCCGAGCCGTCTCCGCTGGAAACTCGAGCCCAGGAGTTGCAGTCCGCGCACGCGGAGGTTTTCGGGCGGGTGAAACGGTTAACGGATTCATTGGCCGAAGAGAGCAAGCGTCGGGAAGCCGCCGAGCAACAGGCCGACGAGGTCGGCCAAAGCCGCCGTGACTTGGAAGCCCAGCTGGCACAGCTGCGGCGCGAATTGGAAGCGGCGCACCGAGACTTGCAGGTACAGCAGGACCGATCGCGCGCTGAACAGGCCAAGCTCGAAGCGAACTGGAAGGAATTGCAGGCGGCGGAGGGGGCGGTGGCGATCCGGGTCCAACGGCTGACCGAAAAGTTGGCCGAAGAATCCAAGCGGCGGGAAGCCGCCGAGCAACAAGCTGTCGAGGTTGACCAACGGCGGGAACAACTGGAAGTCCAATTGACCGAGAACCAGCAGACCGAGGCGAACTTGCAGCAGGAGTTGGCGGCGGCGCAGCAACGCCTGCAAGCGCAGCAAGCGAGTTCCAGCGCCCAACAGACCGAATCTGAAGCGCGGATCAAAGAATTGCAGTCCGCGCAGGCGGAAGTGGAGAACCAGGTCAGGCGTCTGACCAGATCGCTGACCGAAGAGACCAAACGGCGGGAAGGGGCCGAGCAACAAAACGGCGAGGTGGGGAAGCAGCGCAACCAGTTGGAAGCTGAACTGAAGGCAACCCGGCAAACGCAGAAGCATTTGCGCTACGAATTGGCAACGGCCCAGGAACAACTGCAGGCCATGAAGGGGACCGGAACCATCCCGGTCGTGCGGACGGAGGAAGCCGCCGCGGCGGTGGAACGCGACAGCTCGACACGTCTGTTCGTGGCCAGCCCCGAGGCCGCCGAAAGGGAAATGATTCCCGCGGCACCGCTGGAGCCATGGCGCGTGGTTTTGCATCCCGCCCAACGGCGGTTGGTGGAGATGTGCGCGAACGGTCCGGTCCGCGTGCTGGGCAGCGCCGGAACGGGCAAGACGGTTGTCGCCGTGCACCGGGCGGCCTGGCTGGCGCGCAACGCTTGCGCCCCCGGACAGAAAATTCTGTTCACGACCGCCACCCAGAATCTCGCCGCCGACATTGCGGCGAGTCTCCAGAAGCTTTGTTCCCGGGAGGAATGGGAACGGATCGAGGTGGTCCACCTCGATGCCTGGGCGAAACGCCTGCTTGAGGCGCAAGGATTTCCGCTCCTGTTAACTTCCGAGGACGCTTCCCGGGAAAGCTTTTGGGAGGAGGCATTGGGACTGATCAAAGAGGAAACAAATTATCCCCTGGAGTTCGTTCGCGGGGAATGGGACAATGTCATCCAAGCGCAGGGGATCGAGGAGTGCGACGGCTATCTCACCGCTTCCCGTGTCGGGCGGGCGCGCCGACTGAATCGCCAGGAGCGCCAACAACTGTGGCCGGTGTTCGCGAAATACCGGGCTTTGCTGGCGGAACGCCGCCTCCGGGAGCCGGCGGATGCTTTCCGGGCGGCGGCGCGACTTATCGCCAATCGCTCATTGGCGTTTCCCTACCCAGCGGCGCTCGTGGATGACGCGCAGGATTTTGGATATGAGGCTTTCCGGCTGATCCGTGCCATTGTGCCTGCAGGTGAGAATGACCTGTTCATTGTCGGTGACGCGCACCAGGGGATCGATGGCTACCAAGTGGTTCTCTCCCGCTGTGGCATTGATATTCGCGGGCGGGGGCGAAAGCTCCGGCTCAACTACCGCACCACGGCGGGTAGCAAAAACCTCGGCATCCAACAGGATTGTTGATTTCCTCTGCCCGCTCGCCAAACGGGGACTTGTCATGCAGGATGACAGTGAGAATCCGAGGCCAACCAGCCGGGCACGTCCACCCATCCGCGCATCAGAAAGTAACCCCACCACCACCGGGCGCCGCCGGCCAACGATTCCGCCATTGCGAGGAGATGGCCTAGCCGTAAAACGAGCCAGTCCCCGGCCGGCGCGACAATCGCCCGCCGACCGGCCCAGGTGCTACGGTTGCAGCCAGTCCGCGCGAACGCCTTTCAATCCGTTGATCAAAAACTGAACCGCCACCGCCGCGAGCAGCAAGCCCATGATGCGCGTGAGCACCTTGGTCGCGATCGAATTCAGCCACTGCGCTCCCCGCGCGGAAATGTGAAAGATGAGGTAACTGGCGAGTGCCACCCCCAAAATGCAGGCGCAGAGCGCCACGTGCTGCGCGACACCCACCGCCTGCGACTGCAACACGATGGCGGTGGAGATTGCGCCCGGCCCGGCCAGCATCGGCACCGCGAGCGGGGTGATGGCGATGTCCGCTTTCTCCACCCCGGCGCTGGTTTCCTCGGAGGTCTCCTGAACGCGCGAGCGTTGGGCACGCAACATGTCGAGCGCCACAATCAGCAGCACTATGCTCGCCGCGATTTGAAAGGCCGGCATGGTGATCCCCAGAAATTTGAAAATAACCTTGCCCGCCAGGGCGAACAGCAGCAGCACGGTGGCCATCACCACCGAGGCCAGCCGGGCCGTCCGGATGCGTTGGGCCGGAGTGTCATGCGGGGTCATGGCCAGAAATGCCGGCACCGTCGCAATCGGGTCCACAATCACAAACAAGGAGCCAAAGGCCAGCACCGCGTAATGCGCGAGATCGGAGAGACTCATGCGGAGCACGGGGCCAAGATGGCATCCGTCATGCCGTGGATGATTTTCTTGTCGGCAGGACAGATCGTGGCCAGCACCCCGCCGAGCTCGGGACGGGCCGCGTCGCCGTCTCCCGCCACAAAATAATAGGGACACAACCGCGCCCGCCCCTTCATGGGCACGACTTGGTTCGCGGCAAAGTCGAACCACTGCGCTTCGACGAGGGCCGGTTTGTGGTAGCGCTGCAACACGCGCGGGGACGAGGCAAACTGTGCCAGCGCATCGTCCACGGCCCGGGCCCAATCGGCCTGCGACAGATCGCTGCCCAGAAAGACGCCACGCGCTCCCCACGCGAGATCGGAGTAGCCGGATACCTTCAGAATCAGGTCGCGCTCCTTTTGGGAGAGCGCTTTGAGTTGCTGCCAGTCAGTGAGGTTGAGTTCCGGAATCGCTGAATGCGGGGGCAGCGGCGCCGGATCGATGACCCAGGTATAAGGGACGAGCCTTTTCAGCCGGGCGAAAAAACCCTCACCCAGTTCCTGTCGCCAGAAGCCCTGGAGATTGCGGTTCCATAGCAGCGCAAAGAGCATTTTCTCCTCAAACACCGGCTTGGGCGGCGGCGTGAGGCGGATTCGTTTGGCGGTCGCCAGCTCGAAGATCGCTGCCGCGCCTGCCACATTGGGCAGGTCGAACAGCTCGAAGAATCGATAAACCGCGTCCCCCGCTGCGAAATCCGTAAACTTGGAATCGCGAACACTGAATCTTGAATTGCCAAGCTGGCTGACCACCCATTCCATTTCCGGCCGATACGTGGCGGCTTCCTCCGAAACGACAACATGAACCCGGTCGGCGCCCCCAAAGATGCTCGCAAAGCCGCGCAACATTCCGTCCGCACCGCCAATCACCGCGGCGTCATTCCCGCGCAACTCACGGTGCGCATAGGTCTGATTTAACCAGGCCGTCAGCCCGATGCCGCCGGGGACGGAATCGAGTTCGGTCACCCGCAGGCCGCTTTCGGTGAGGAGCAGATCGGGACGGATCACCCGCGGCACCTCGTTCTTGAAGGCGGGGGAGCGTTGCCACGCGATCAGTTCGGCCGGTTTGCCGAGATCGAGCCACTGCGCCACCCAAGGGGGCATTTTGCCCTCGGCACTTTTGCGGTACAGCAGATTGACCGCCCGATAGAATTGCAACAACACGCGGCCCAGGGATTCAATCTCCTGCGCCAGCTCGGCGCCGAGCGGAAACGGCGCGGGCGAAATACGCCAATTCTGTCCCGCGAACAAACCTCCCGGCGGGAGTGAATCGCGGATTCCGGTCGCTGCGTCCTGGGGCGAGATGGCCGTTGGCAAGCTCAAATCCCCTCGTAAATGGCCGACAGCGGGAGCGTGGCTTTGAGCGAACGCAGGGCGACCCGGGCTTTCGCGCCGGTCGACTTTTCCGCCTTCCAGTCGGTTTCGCGGCGGAACACCGTCGCCTCCTTTGTCACCTGCGCCACGAGGACATATTCCTCCAGCGCAGCGATGCTCGTGTAGGCAAAAAACTTTTCCCGCCGGTCCACGCGTTCGGTGCTTTCGGAAAGCACCTCAATGATGAGCTTCGGATAGCGGATAAAGCGTGGATGCGTGTCACGCGGGTCGCAAGTGATCACGAGGTCGGGGTAGTAAAAGTATTCGTCGGTGTGGAGCTGAAAATTCACTCGAATATCGCTGATGAAAACCCGGCACGGCCCCCCTTTGATTTTCGGACGGAGCAGGAACAAAAGGTTCTGGGAAATCTGGTTGTGGGTGAGCGTCTCCCCCGCCATCGCATAGACCAGCCCGCCGAGATATTCATGCCGAAGCTGACAGGCCTCCTCGGCGGCCAGATAATCCGCCACGCTCACGAAATCGCTCTTGACCGCCGCTTGCATGATCGCAATCTGACTTAAAGCCGGTCCGCTGACAAGCGCGCCTGTCAGCCGCGCACCTGCCCCGTCCCGAATCCGAGCCACTTGTAACTGGTCAATTCCTCCAAACCCATCGGCCCGCGCGCGCCGATCTTGTCGGTGCTGATGCCGATTTCCGCGCCCATGCCGAACTCGCCGCCATCAGTGAACCGGGTTGAGG
>CAZIJO010000065.1:0-25498 GCA_964539515.1 uncultured Bifidobacterium sp.
CCGATGCAGAGCGCGCCGAACAGCGCATCGAGCATATCCTCGACGCCGGCGCGCACTGCAAAATCCCTCAAATCGGAAATGTCATCGTCGGGGATGACGTGGAAATCGGGGCCAACGTCACCATCGATCGCGGCGCCCTCCAGTCCACGGTCATCGGTCGGGGCACGAAGATCGACAACCTGGTGCAGGTCGGACACAACGTTCAGGTCGGAGAGCATTGCCTCCTCATTTCGCAGGCTGGCATCGCGGGCAGCTGTGAACTCGGCGATTACGTCATCCTTGCGGGGCAAGCGGGCCTCAGCGGCCATTTGAAAATCGGCAATCAAGTCACGGTCGCGGCCCAGTCGGGCGTCATGAACGACATTCCGGCCGGCGAAAAATGGCTCGGCAGCCCGGCGCAGCCGGACAAACAGACCAAACGCCAGATGCTCGCGCTGCAGCGTTTGCCGGAGTTGCTCCGGCGGGTCGCAAAAATTGAAAAGCAGCTTGGCCTCGGTGACGGCCCGGAGATCTGACAATTACCCCATCAAGAACAAGCATCCGCCGACCGGCCGTCCGGGCCATTTGCATTCTGCATTTCGCTATCGTAGTCGGCCTGGTGGTCGTCGCGCGGGGGCAAGCTCCCGCGCCGCCAGCCACGCTCGCCGAATTGCAGCAGCGCCTCGCAGCGCAGATTGCCCAACCGCGCTTCGCAGCAGCCACCTGGGGCGTGAAAGTGGTTTCGCTCGCGAGCGGTCGGACGTTATTCGAGCACAATGCGGGCAAACTTTTCAGCCCGGCATCCAACTGCAAGCTCTATACGATAGCCCTCGCGCTGGATCAGTTAGGGGGCGATTACCGGATTGAAACGTCGCTTTATGCCACCGCAAAGCCGGACAAACGCGGCGTGCTCAAGGGGGATATCGTCATTTACGGGCGCGGGGACCCGACCTTCAATTGCCGGCTTGCTGGTGGCGACATTTTCCAGGCCCTCGAGCCGCTCGTTGCCGCGATCACCAACGCTGGCATTCGTCGGGTCCGCGGGGACCTGGTGGGCGACGAGAGTTTTTTTCGCGGACCGCCGTACGGTTCAGGTTGGGCGTGGGACGACCTGAACAACGAGTACGGCGCCGAAATCTCGGCCCTCTCGATCAATGACAACACGCTTCAGTTGACCGTGTTGCCCGGTCCGGCCGAAGGGTCGCCATGTAAGCTTACGCTTTCGCCGAGGACGGATTACGTGATTTTGAGTAATTGCACGCAGACCGTGGCGTCCACCGCACGGCGGGATATTACCGCCAACCGACGCCTGGGGCAGAATGTCATTCATGTCACCGGCCAGATGCCGCTCGGTGACACCAATTTCATTGATAAGGTGACGGTAGCCAATCCCGCCGGGTTGTTTGTCACCATCTTCAAGGAGGCTCTCACCCGTCATGGCATACGGGTGGACGGCCGGGCGCGCACTGTGAGCGGGTTCCCTCCGTCGGCGAAATCGTCCGCCGTCAGCCGCCTGGTTGAATTGGGTTCGGTGAATTCACTGCCGCTCCGTGACATTGTCCGGGAAGTGCAGAAACCATCGCAAAATCTTTACGCGGATCTGGTCCTGGCCCATGTCGGGGCGCGGGAACAGGAACGCCGGGCGCTGATTCGGCGGGATGCCAGGGTAACCGCGACGATTCAAGGGGAGGAAATGGGGGACGATGCCCAGGAGACCGCCGAAGCGACCGGAATCCACGCGATGGAAAAGTTTCTGGTCACCGCGGGTGTGCCGCGGGGCGAGGTGCAATTCGAGGAAGGCTCCGGCCTGTCGCGGAACAATCTCGCCACGCCCAACGCCACCATCGCTCTCCTCCAGTTCATGAGCCACCACAAGGAAGCCGACGCCTTTCTGAATTCCCTGCCGATCGCTGGCGTGGATGGCTCGTTGCGTTACCGGATGACGGCCCCGCCCACCGCCGGCAATGTGCGCGCCAAGACCGGCACTTTGCGCTGGGCCAACTCACTGTCGGGACACGTCACAACCGCTGCGGGTGAGCAGTTGATTTTCTGCATCATGCTCAACCGCTATGCCGCACCGGACGCAGAACATAGCGGTCGCGCGGAGATAGACCGGATGACTGCCCTGCTGGCGGAATTCGCCGGCGGCATCGAAAAATGAACCTGCGTACTGCGATGCGTGCGGCGGTTTTCGCTTAACCCGGCGTCCCATTTCCGCTAACCATATCGCTGCCACCAACCCATCACTCATGCAAACTGCCCTCCGGATCAAACTCAGTCTCTTTATGTTTCTGCAATACTTCATCTGGGGTTCGTGGTATGTGAGCATGGCCACGTATCTCGGGAAGACGCTCGGATTTGAAGGCGGCCAGATTGGTCTGGCCTATGGCGCATTTGCCATCGGGGCGATGATTTCCCCGTTTTTTGTAGGATTGATTGCTGACCGCTATTTTGCCTCCGAGAAGTTGCTCGCGTTGCTGGGGATTCTCGGCGGGGCGCTCATGTTCGCGTTGCCCAAGCTGACGACGTTTGGTGCATTTTATCCCGTGCTGATCATCTACTGCGCTTCATATGCACCCACGCTGGCACTCGGCAATTCGTTGTCGTTGCACCACCTGGCAAACCCGAAGCGCGACTTTCCGCTGATCAAAACCCTCTCCGCCGTTGGCTGGATCGCGGGGGGCGTTACCCTCAGTCTGGTGCTCAAGGGCGAGCAATCCGCGGTTCAGTTCTATCTGGCGGGCGCCGTCTCCATCGCCTTGGGCTTGTTCTCGTTGACCTTGCCGCACACGCCGCCGAAGAAGACCGGCAAGGACGTCCGTCTGGGGGAAATCCTCGGGCTCGACGCTCTGGCCCTATTGAAGAAGCCGTCCTTCGCCATCTTTATCGCGTGCATGTTCCTTATCTGTATCCCGCTCTACTTCTATTTTGTGAACATGAACTTGTATATCACCGAGCTGGGCTGGAAATTTACCGCGGCAAAAATGTCCCTGGCCCAGGTTTCCGATGTCATCTTTCTGCTCCTGCTGCCTTTGATGCTGCGAAGCCTCGGTTACAAAAAGACGATCTTTCTTGGCATTCTCGCCTGGGCGACGCGCTACTTTCTGCTCGCGGCCAGCGTGAATCAGAGTGAAATGGGCATCGGGTTCATCTTCGCCGCCATCCTGTTGCATGGCGTCTGCTACGACTTCCTGTTCATTGCCGGCCAGCTTTATGTGGATGACGAGGCCAACGAACGCATGCGCGGCGCGGCGCAGGGATTCATCGCCTTCATCCTGTGGGGGGTGGGTAATTTTGTTGGCAGCACGCTGGCCGGCAAGGCGCAGGCATTGCACACGCTGACCCAACCCCGCGGTGCCGTGGCCCATGACTGGCACGGCATCTGGATTTATCCGGCTTGGGGCGCGGCTGTCGTGTTGGTCGTGTTCCTCATCTTCTTCCGTGACCCACCAAGGCAAACGGCGGCCTCGCTCGCCAGGGCGGGAAAGAAGTGAGCCTTGGCATCCCAATGACGGTTGATTGCCGCGCTCCGATTGCCTCCGCAATTTCTCTTTTGCTGCGGCAAAGGATTCGCTAGACTCCCTTTATGCCGGAGATCGCCAATTTCGTAAACAACGGCGCCGCGAGCGTCACACCCGGGGTGGCGGAGAAGGTGTTGCGCCAACTGCCGCAATGGAAACTGGAATTCACGCAGATCAACGCGCCGCTCTTTCCGCACCTCGTGGATCAATTGGAGTTCCTGGCCGATGCCGTGGAGGATGCGCTCGAAGGGGCCTACAAGGAATTGCCCTACTCGGCGCTCTCCCAAGCAGTGTTTGCTCTGGTCTACGCCCACAAGAAGGTGGGGATTATCCCCGACAGCGTGTTAAGCCTGGGGTACGCGGACAATTCGAGCGTGGTGCGGGCGGTGTTAATCCAAAACGAAAAGGCTTTTGCCATTTACGCCAATACCCAGGGACGCAACTGGCAGAAAATCACCAGCCAGCCGTAGGCAGGCTGAACAGTGTGTGGGTCACGAGGGCTGCCTGAATTGCCATTGCAGTGTCGGCTGAAAGGTCGTCCGCGGGCGATGGCTTTAACTAACCTGCTTCCGGAACCCACGGTTTGGGCCCATGAGCCTGCGAAGAAGAACGCTTCCGATTGCGGTTTACTCGGGTGTGCTGAAAGAGGTTCCGCCTCGGAAAGAGCTGGCTCCAATTTCGACGATAGATCCCTCCGACGGTGATTGCAGGCTGGTCGCAGCACTCCCGCCCTGATTCTTCTTAACTTCATCGTGAAGGCAAATGGTGACCAGAATGACTGCCGGTTGCCGTTGGCGCCGGGCGGTGAGGCCACCAGCCGTGAGGTTGCTTTCCGTCTGGAATTGCTCAGTGAGCGGCAGCGTGCGGTGCGGTCGCAGGCCGGGGTGGGAAATAGTTGTTGCCGTGCCAGAACGGGACAGCTGGTGTCTTCGTCTTGTGAAGCGGGGCCACCTGCCGGTCAAGTTTGTTTGCGAGCTTTGCGGGGCACAAAGTGGCGAGCGGATTGCTAGATAAAACTGCCCGGCCAAGTTGTTCCAGTCGTCTTAGTCCGTGGCGGGGCACTTAAGTTCACACATGGCAACGACAATGACGCGGGAAGAATTGGCGCAATTGGCGCAGACGGTGGAAATGTTTGAGGTCATCACTCAAACCCAGCCGTTTGACTATCAATCGCTGGAAATTCTCAAGGAAGCCTACAGCAAGCTCGGGCGGGAGCCGGATGCCATCAACACTTCCAAACGCATCGCACATGCGTACGTGCAGATGGGCCAGTTTTCCTCGGCGATACTCGAATATGAAACCATTCTCCAGTATCAGCCCGACGACCCGGAAGTGCAGGCGGCTCTGCGAGCGATTGAAAGCACAGCCAACCCGGGCAACCAGACGGGCCTGACCGACACCAGCATCTGGAAATCCGGCGAGACCAGCACGAACTTGGTCCGCAAGCCCGGCCCCAGATCCACCGCAAACGTGGAGGACGGGCGCAAGCAAATGTACAAAATCTTTGTCGACGGCAAGATTCTCGCAGCCGCCGATTTCGATCTCTGGTGGCCCACCCCGGATCTTTCAATTGCCCCCAAGGATGTCCACGAGCCGTTTATCTCCATCCTCGCGGACAAAGGATTGATCCAAGTCGAGGCGGCACTGAAACTCCTGAGTGATCGCACCCGGGTGGCATTTCTGCCGCTGGAAAAATACGATCTCGACATTGAGCTGGCTCGCAGTTTTTCGGCTGACACCTGCCGTCGCTGGTCTGTGCTGCCGTTTGACCGGATGAGCAAATCGGTGCTGGTCGCCACGGCAAACCCGTTCAACCAGCAGGCGGCCAAGGAACTCGCCGAGGCCACCAACAACCGGCTGCTTTGGTACCTCGTGCCGCCGCAGGATCTCATCAAAAACCTCAGAAAGGTATTTCGCTAAACCATGCCTCCCGTAAAAACATTTGGTGAACGTATCGCCGATGCCCTCGTCGAGGACGGCCTGCTGACGACTGGGCAGGTTGAAGAACTGCTCGAGCAACAAAAGCGCGAGGGCACCCGCTTTATCAAGCTGGTGGTCGACAAATCCCACGTCAGCGAGCAGGACCTGACCATTTCGATGGGCCGCGTTCTCAACGTCCCCCCGATCAATCTCAGCCGGATCAGCATTGCCCAGGAGGTAGCTGACCTGCTGCCCCGCGAAATCGCGCAAAACCATAAGGTGATTCCGGTTTCACGCCTGGAGAACAAGCTGTTCCTCGCCATGGCGGACCCGCTGAACGTGCTTGCCGTGGATGATGTCAAGCGCATCACCAAGCTCGAAGTCGCCACCTTGATCGCCTCCGAAAGGGCGATCATCGACAAACTCAACAACCATGATGCCGCCAAAGGCAGCCGCATGGAGGACATCATTCTTGATGCCCAGAAACGAAATGGCGACGAGGAGGTTGAGACCGTCAAGGAGACGGTTGAAGATCTCAACATCGACCAGCTCGCGGCCGCGGGGGAAGAAGCCCCGGTCATCAAGCTGGCCAACATCATCCTCGTCCAGGCGATCAAAGACCGCGCGAGCGACATCCACCTGGAGCCCTTTGAAAAGAACCTGCGGCTGCGCTATCGGATTGATGGCGTGCTGGCGGATGCGACCCCGCCTCCCAAGCAAATGCAATTGGCGCTGACTTCGCGCTTCAAAATCATGTCCAGCCTCGACATCGCTGAACGCCGCCTGCCTCAGGATGGTCGCATGCGGGTTCGTGTCGGCGGCAAGGATTACGATCTGCGCGTTTCGGTCATGCCCACAGTGCATGGCGAGAAGATTGTGCTCCGCGTCCTCGACAAGTCGAACCTGTCTGCCAGCCTCGACAAGCTTGGCTTGGATGCTGAGACTTTCCGGCAATTCAAGGTCGCCGTCGACGCCCCCCACGGTCTGATCCTGGTCACCGGCCCCACCGGGTCCGGCAAGACCACGACACTCTACTCGGCGTTGAATGAGCTCAATAATCCCATCTTCAACATCGTCACTGTCGAGGATCCTGTCGAATTCCAGATCCCCGGCATCAACCAGGTGCCGGTGAAAAAGGAGATTGGCCTCACCTTTGCCAATGCGCTCCGCTCCATCCTGCGCCAGGATCCGGACATCATCATGATCGGCGAAATTCGCGACACCGAGACCGCCGAGATCGCCATCGAGGCCGCCCTCACCGGCCACCAAGTGTTGAGCACCATGCACTGTAACGATGCGGCGGGCGCCATTGCGCGTCTCGACGACATGGGCATCGCTCCCTTCTTGATTTCATCCTCCGTCATCTTGTCCTGCGCCCAACGCCTCATGCGCCGCATCTGTCCGCACTGCAAGGAACCGGTGACCTACCCGCAAAAAATGTTCGAGGATCTGAACATTGACAGCAGCCTGTTCGACGGCGTTGCTCTTTACCGCGGGCGGGGTTGTGATCGTTGCAACAACTCCGGCTATGCGGGACGCATGGCTATCATCGAAGCCATGACGGCCAGCGACGAGATCCGCAAGCTCATTATCTCCCGGACGAACTCTCGCGAAATCAGCAAGGTCGCCATCGGTCAGGGGATGCGAACACTTCGTATGGCCGCGCTGGATCGCGCCCGCGAAGGCGTTTCCACGCTGGAACAAGTGCTCCTGCTCACTTCCGGCCATTGATGCTGGCGGGGGGCTAACGGGCTGGTGTTTCAAGGCCAAGGCCATAACCTGCCAGCGACCTGCCCCGGGGCGCGGTTCGATGCGGTCCAGCTAGCGCCAACTTACATCACCATCCCGCCATCGACCGTCAACACCTGGCCGGTCACATATCTACCTGAGGGGGCGGCAAGATACAGCGCCGCGTTTGCAATATCCTCCGCCTCGCCAAAACAGCCGAGCGGAATCTGTTTCAAAGCTTCGGCCCGCATTTCCGGCTTCAACTCCGAGGTCATGTCCGTGACAGTGAAACCGGGGGCGATGGCATTCACCGTCACGCCGCGGGAGGCAAACTCCCGCGCCGCCGATTGCGTGAAACCGATCAAACCCGCCTTACTCGCCGCATAATTGCACTGGCCCGCATTGCCGATCAGCCCCACCACCGAGGCAATGTTGATAATGCGACCGGCGCGCTGTTTGAGCATTGCCCGATTGAATGCCTTGGTGATGAGAAACGCGCCCTTGAGGTTCGTGTTTAGCACCAGATCCCAGTCCGCGTCGCTCATGCGCATGAGCAGACCGTCGCGCGTCACGCCGGCGTTGTTGACCAAGATGTCCACCCGCCCGCATTCGGCGAGAATCTTTCCGGCGGCAGCGTTGACGGAGCTGGCATCCGCCACATCCACCGCGTGCGCCCAGGCTTTGCGGCCGAGCGCCCGGACTTCCCCCGCAGCTTTTTCGGCATTTTCCGCCGTGCGGGAGATGCAGACCACATCCGCGCCTTCGGTGGCAAATTTGAGGGCGATGGCACGTCCAATCCCCCGGCCCGCGCCGGTAACGACGGCAATTTGATTCTCGAGTTGTTTCATGCGGAGTTAATGATTAACCGCGAAGCTTCCGGAAGACACGAAAAACTTCAAAGGGGCGTGGAGTGCGGTTCTTCTCCGGGCGGTCCGCCCCTTGCCGGGGCTTACCTTGTCAGGGCCGCCACCGTTTCCTCGAGACTACCCACGTCCGCTACGTTCAACATCTGCACGTTGGTGCCAATGCGTTTCATAAATCCCGAAAGCGCCGTCCCTGGCCCCAATTCAATTAGTCGCGTGTAACCTTGCGCCAGAAGATAGCGCATCGATTCCTCCCAACGCACCGACGATGTGACTTGCTCGACCAAGCGGGCGTGGATTTGTTCGACGGTGGTATGCGGTTGCGCGGTGACGTTGGAAATAACGGGAACCGTGGGCGCGGATAATATCGCCCTGGCCAGTTCCGCCGCGAGCTTCGGCTGGGCGCTGGCCATGAGTGGTGAATGATAGGCACCCGCCACCGGTAAGGGGATGGCCCGCCGCGCGCCCTTGGCCTTGGCCAGATCCACCGCGGCCAGGATTTTTTCCGTTTCCCCGGAAATCACCAGCTGGCCGGGGCAGTTCAAGTTGGCCAGCGTGACGCCCGCTTCCTTGCAAACTTCACGAGTGACGGATTCGTCCAGGCCAATCACCGCCGCCATGCCGCCCTGGGTGACTTCGCATGCTTCCTGCATGAACCGGCCCCGCTGGCGCACCACCCGCAAACCGTCCTCGAAGCTCCACGCTCCCGCTGCCGTCAGGGCCGTGAATTCACCCAGCGACAAACCTGCCGTCGCCACGAATTTGAATTTCGGCACCCGCTCTTCCAGCAGTTTCAAGGCGACCCAGCTGGTGAGGAAAATGCCCGGCTGGGCATTCTCTGTTTTGGTCAGCTCGGCATCGGGACCGTTGAAACAGATGGACGCAAGATCGTAACCCAGCGCGGCATTGGCGCGGTCGAACCACGCTTTGGCGGACGGGAACGCGGCGGCGAGATCTTTGCCCATACCCACGGACTGTGCGCCCTGTCCGGCAAACAACAATGCGGTTTTGCTCATAGAGGCCATGAAATAAACATGAAATCACACGGTGGCGAAAGCGCATAATTGTGCTGGAAACACCCGGCATTTTGCGAGGGGCTGGCGCGAACCCAAAGCGGTGCATGCCAAAGCTCCCTGGGAAACAGGCGGTCCGCTAGCCTGCGGCCAGAAGTTCGCGGGCCTTGGCTTGAATGTTCCCGGTGCGCACGAGACTTTCCCCCACCAGAACCGCCCCTGCGCCGCATCTTGCCAATCGCGCAACATCCGCCCGGGTGTGGATCCCGCTTTCGGCCACCAGAAGCGGAGAGGGAGGGTTGACGCCGGACGAAAAAAGCTTTGCCGCCAATCGCTCGGTCGTTGCCAGATCAACCTTGAACGTTTTCAAATCCCGATTGTTCACTCCGACCAACGGCGCTCCGATCGTAATCGCCTGCTCCAGCTCTGCCTCGTCGTGAACCTCCACCAGCACAGCCAGTCCGGCGCCGGTGGCCAGCGAATGGAAATGCCTCAACCGTGCCGCGTCCAAGATCGCCACGATCAACAGGATGGCGTCGGCGCCCCATTCGATGGCCTCCAGGATTTGCCGCTCATCGATGATGAAGTCCTTGCGCAAGAGCGGCAGTTTCACGGCAGCGCGGATTTGGCGGAGGTAATCCAATGAGCCCTGAAAAAACTTTTCATCCGTGAGCACGGACAAACAGCTCGCCCCGGCGGCTTCGTACTCCCTGGCGATGCGGACCGGATCGAAGTCCGGGCAGATCACGCCGGCCGAGGGCGAGGCCTTCTTGACTTCGGCGATCAGCGCCAAAGCGCCGCTGCGCGGCTGCTGCAACGCCGCCATAAAATCCCGGCGCTCGCCACGTGCGAGCATCGCATCCCGCAGATCGCCGACGGCAAGCGCGCGCTCCGGCAGTTTCGCAATTTCCTGCTGCTTCTGCCCGACTATGGTCTCCAGGATATTCATCAACCTTGGCTTTTGGTCCCCATCTTCAACCTGATCAATCATTATGGCATTGGATTCGGTGCGTCAGCGGACAATCAGCGGCAAGCGGGACGAGAGGATCATTCCTCCTCATCTTTCACGCCCTGCATCCGTTTCAATGGGCAGCCGGCACGCAGCCAAGCGTTCACGAACGCGTCCAGATCGCCATCCATCACGCCTTGGACATTGCTGGTTTCGACCCCCGTTCGCAAATCCTTCACCATGCGATACGGCTGGAAAACGTAGCTGCGAATCTGGTTGCCCCACGAAACGCTGCCTTTCTCGCCGTAAAACTTTTCCATGTCCGCCTTGGCTGCGTCGAGCCGTTGGGCGTAAATCCGCGAAAGCAGCAGGGTCATCGCGGTAGCCCGATTCTGGTGTTGCGACCGCTGGGCTTGCGACGCCACGACCAGGCCGGTCGGGATGTGTGTGATGCGCACGGCGGTTTCGACCTTGTTCACGTTCTGTCCGCCCTTGCCGCCGGAACGAAACGTATCCACGCGAAATTCCGATGGCGGAATAACGATCTCCGAGGAGGTTTCCTCAATCTGGGCGATGGCATCGACGCTGGCAAAGCTGGTGTGGCGGCGCTTGTTCGAGTCGAAGGGCGATATGCGAACGAGACGATGCACCCCACGTTCCGCCTTGCAGAAACCGTAGGCATTTTCGCCCTGGATCAACATGGTCACGCTCTTGATGCCGGCCCCTTCCCCCGGCAGGGCGTCTTCGACTTCAACTTCCCAGCCGCGGGCCTCTGCCCAGCGCTGATACATCCGCATGAGCATGCTGGCCCAATCGCAGGCCTCCGTGCCCCCGGCGCCGGAGTTGATGCTCAGAATGCAATTGTTCCGGTCATGCGGGCCGTTGAGAAAGACTTTCAGCTCCAGCGCATCCAACTCCCGGATCAGCCGCTCAGTATCGCGGTTCAGCTCCGCCTCGAGCTTCGTCTGAGCGGCGGGTGGTTCGGCTGCGCCCAGTTCGATCATCATCCGGGCGTCCTCGACCTGCTTCTCGGCTTGCAGGAGTGGTTCGATCTTGCCGCGCAGGGTGTTGGCTTCGTCAATGATCTTCTGGGCGGCCTCCCGGTTACCCCAGAAACTGTCCGCTGCCATCAGCGCTTCAATTTCGCTCAGGCGTTTTTGCGTGCCCGGGACGTCAAAGAAACCTCCGCAAGTGCGTGAGTTTCTGGGTCGCCGTGCTGATGGATGCGGTTGCGAGTTCGAACATCCGTAGAGCATAAGGCAGGTTCACGGGTGGATGGAAGTTGGAAATTTTGCGGTGGGTTTCGGGCTTTTCTGCTTGCGATTGGGGAGCATTCGTCTGAGCCTGCAAACCATGAATCCTGCGCGCCGTTTCATGATGACTGTGGTTGTCATTCTGCTCGCGCAAGGTCTCCGCGCGGCGGGTCCGGCCGCGGAGGCCCGGCAATTCTGGCCGCAGTGGCGCGGGCCGCTCGCGACCGGTGTTGCGCCGCTCGCCGACCCACCGTTGGAATGGAGTGAAACCAGGAATGTGAAGTGGAAGGTCAAACTTCCTGGTTTCGGCACTTCCACTCCCATCATCTGGGGTGACCGCGTTTTCGTGCTGACGGCGGTGCCCGGTGCCAAGCCCGCTGATGAAAAAGCGGCTACAACCCCGACCCCCACGCCGGAGGCTACAACTCCTGGGGCGGCCCAGCGACGGCCCGGCGGCGGCTTTGGCCGCTCCGAAAAGCCAACGGTGCCTTATCGATTCATGGTGCTTTGTCTTGACCGTAAGACGGGCGCGGTGCGCTGGCAAAAGGTCGTGCGGGAAGAAGTGCCGCACGAAGGCCACCATCGCGATCACGGTTTTGCCTCCGCTTCACCGGTGACCGACGGGCAACACCTGCTCGCGTATTTTGGCTCGCGCGGGCTTTACTGCCTTGATCTCGAAGGCAATTTGAAATGGGAAAAGGACTTCGGCGACCTGCAAACCAAGAACAGTTTTGGCGAGGGCAGTTCGCCCGCGTTGTTCGGCAACACGGTAGTCGTGGTTTGGGATCATGATGGCGACGATTTCATCGTGGCGCTCGACAAGACCACGGGCAACGAACTCTGGCGCACCTCGCGCGATGACGAGACGGGGTGGTCCACCCCGTTGGTGATCGATTATCAGGGAAAACCGCAAGTCGTGGTCAACGCCACGCGCAAAGTGCGCAGTTATGACCTCGCGACCGGCAAACAAGTTTGGGAATGCGCCGGTCAGACCGCCAACGCCATCCCCAGTCCCGTCGCCAACGCAGATACGGTTTATATCACCAGTGGCTTTCGCGGCAGCGCCTTGTTCGCCATTGGCCTTGGCCGGGTCGGTGACCTCACCGGCACCGACGCCATTCGCTGGAGTCACAATAAAAACACCCCCTATGTGCCATCACCGTTGCTGGTAAGCGATTCCCTTTACCTCGTGACCGGCAACAATGGCGTGGTCTCCTGCTTCGAGGCCCGATCCGGCAAGGCGAATTTTGAGGGCGAGCGGCTGGAGGGCATTTTCGGCATCTACGCCTCACCCGTGGCGGCGAAAGACCGTGTGTATGTGCTCGGTCGCGAGGGTACTTGCGTGGTGCTGAAGCAAGGTGCGAAGTTCGAAATCCTCGCCACGAACAAACTGGAGGACAAGACCGACGCCTCGCTGGCGCTGGCAGGTGACGAACTTTTCATTCGCGGCCACCAAAATCTCTATTGCGTTGGTGGGAATTGATGCCCCATTCCTGATTTCCTTCCGGTAATTCCGCGCGGTGCCAAAATTTTTCCAAAAATTTTCTATTCAACACCTAGGTTTTTGACGAATCTCTGCCCCTCATGAAACCATTTTGCTTACTGCCGTGCCTGATGTTGTCATTTGCCGGACTGCTGCCCGACCGGGTTGCGGCCGCCGGCCTCGAACTCAAGGCGGGCGACCATATCGCCATCATTGGCAATACGCTGGCCGACCGGATGCAACACGACGGCTGGCTCGAAACGCTCATCGTCGCGAAGTTTCCCAAGGATGACCTCGTATTCCGCAACCTCGCCGTGGCCGGGGATGAGGTCGTTCTCCGCCATCGTTCGGAGAACTTCGGTTCTCCGGACCAATGGCTGACGAAGGTCAAGGCGGATGTGATCTTTGCCTTTTTCGGGTTCAACGAATCCTTCAAGGGCGAAGCGGGACTGGAAAAATTCAAGCAAGACCTCGACAAATTCGTCAAGGACACCAAGGCGAAAAACTACAGCGGCAAGGGATCGCCCCGGCTGGTGCTCTTCTCACCGATTGCCAATGAAAGACTCGCGGATCCCAACATGCCGGACCCGAGCGCGAACAACGCCAATCTGGGGAAATACACTGCGGCCATGGCCGGCGTGGCCAAGGAGAATGGCGTGCAATTTGTGGACCTCTTTGCCATATCCCAGCGGTTGTACGCACAGGCGGCCAAACACGGACAGGCGCTTACGTTTAACACCCTGCACCTCACCGATTCGGGCAACCGGATGCTCGCGCCGGAGATTTTTGAGGCCCTGTTCAACACGAAGCCGCCGATGAAGAACCTCGAGAAGCTCCGAGCCGCGGTGAACAACAAGAATGCCGAATGGCACGCCCGTTACCGCACGGTGGACGGGTACAATGTTTATGGCGGCCGCTCAAAGCTGGAGTTCCCCATCGCAGGAAAGAATTCCCCGAAGATTACCAATTACGAAGTGATGCAGGAGGAAATGACCCAGCGCGACGTCAAGACCGCCAATCGTGACCAGCGCGTCTGGGCGATCGCCAAAGGCAGCGACCTCAAGGTGGACGACTCCAATCTGCCTCCGGTCAAGACGCTCCAGTCGAACAAGCCGGACATCAAACCATTTCTGAGCGGCGAGGAAGCCATCAAGCACATGACGGTGGCGAAGGGTTGCAAGGTCACCCTCTTCGCGAGCGAGGAGCAATTCCCGGAACTCGTCAGCCCGGTGCAAATGGCGTTCGATCCCAAGGGTCGGCTCTGGGTCGCTGCCTGGCCAAGCTATCCGGAGCGCACCCCCACCAGCACTGTCGGTGACAAGCTGCTCATTTTTCACGACACCAACGGCGATGGCAAAGCTGACAAGGTTACCACGTTTCTGGACGACCTGAATTGCCCGACGGGCTTCCAGTTTTACAAGGACGGGGTGCTCGTAATGCAAGCGCCGGATTTGTGGTTCGTGCGCGACACGAATGGCGACGGCAAGGCGGATTGGAAGGAGCGGGTGCTGATGGGCATGGACTCCGCCGACTCGCATCACACGGCCAACTCCATGGTGCTCGACCCGGGCGGTGCGACCTATCTGAGTGATGGCGTCTTTCATCGCACCCAGGTAGAAACCGCGATCGGCCCGGTCCGCAACGACGACGGTGGCATTTTCCGTTTTGAACCGCTCACCGGGAAATTTGAACGTTACGTTGCCTATGGCTTTGCCAATCCGCACGGGCGGGTCTTCGATTACTGGGGCACCGACATCATTACGGACGCCACGGGCAACGAAAACTTCTTCGCCCCGGCCTTCAGCGGTCACATCGACTACCCCGCAAAGCACAAAGGCATGCAGCAGTTTTGGAAACGCCCGTCGCGGCCTTGTGCCGGAACAGGGATGATCAGCAGCCGGCATTTCCCCGAGGAGTTCCAAGGGAATTTTCTCAACTGTAATGTGATTGGTTTCCAGGGAATATTCCGCGTCAAGGTCACCGAAGAAGGGTCAGGCCTGAAAGGTGAGACCATCGAGGACTTGGTCAAGGGCGACAACGAGAAGATCCCTAATTTCCGTCCCTCGGCGGTCGGGGTGGCCCCGGACGGCTCCATCTACTTCTGCGACTGGGCCAAGGAGTTGATCGGCCACATGCAGCACCACATCCGCGATCCGCATCGCGACAAGTCCCACGGCCGCATCTATCGCGTGACCTACGAAGGCCGGCCCCTGCTCATCCCGGCGAAAGTCGATGGCCAGCCCATCGCGAAGCTGCTCGAGTTGCTCAAGGCGCCCGAGGACGACGTGCGCACGCGGGCGAAAATCGAGCTGGGGACGCACGACACGGCCAAAGTGATCGCTGCGCTCAAGAAATGGACCCAAAAGCTCGACCCGAAGGCCAAGGATTACGAACACCACATGACCGAGGCGCTCTGGGTGCACCAGTGGCACAACCTTGTCGATGAGGCCTTGCTCAAGCGCGTGCTCCGTTCCCCGGACCATCACGCCCGGGCCGCCGCGACACGCGTGCTTTGCTACTGGCGCGACCGCGTGAGCGATCCGCTGGCGTTGTTGGAGGTCCAGGTCAAGGACGAACATCCACGCGTCCGTTTGGAAGCCGTACGCGCGTGCAGCTTTTTCAAGTCTAGCAAAGCGGCCGAAGTCGCATTGGCCGTGCTTGACAAGGAAGTCGACCCGGAAAAGCCGGATTACTACATCAAGTACTGCCTGGACGAGACCATGAAGCAGTTGGACAAGTACACTAAGTAGGCGTTTGCCTTGCTGGGTGCGTTTGTGAATTTCCATTTCGTCTCCCTAACAGACATGCCTTCCTTCCGAAGAAATGAGGGGGCACTCAATTTGTTTCGCTCCGCGATCGGGGTTTTTGGGTTGCCGCTTGCACTGACGTTAGCGCTGACAACCTCTCCCCTCCTGGCGGCCGAGGAGACACCCAAAGCGGCGTTCTTTCTGCCCAAAAGTCCGACCGCAGCCGCCTATGTTCTCGGACGCCTTTCGAACAAGGAGCTCACTGCGGCGCCGCGCAGCGAGTATGTGTATGTCGCCCTGCTCAAGCGCAAGGGGTTGGAGCGGAAGTACCGGGTTGAAGCGCTTGAGGGACTCGCGAAAGCCCGCGGCACGGACCCCTTGGCCGAGTTGTTGGGTGGCATGCGGGATCTTGATCAAAAGGGGGAAGAATCGTCGCCGGTTCTGGGCGAGCTCGCTCTGATTCTGCTCCAGAACAAACCGTCTGACCTGGCCGCCCGGCGGGGCGATCTCGAGAAACTGGCCGGCGAAGCGCAACTGCCCATTACCCGCCAGATCAGTTATGCCGCGCTGATCACCGCTGATGGTTCCGTCGATAAGATCTGGCCGCCGGCGGAATCGGACCCTGCCAGACTGTCGGACCTGCTGCTCTCCATCCCGTGGCTCCGCGACGCGAGTCTCCGGGCCGCGCTATATCCGAAAGTCGAGCCGTTGGTTCAAAAACCTGATCCAGCGGCAGTGCGCCGCGCCGCCATTGCGGCCATCGCCACCTTGCCGGGGCATGATGCGGAGACATTCAACACGCTGGCGGCGTTGGTGAAGTCCGGAACGGAGCGCGAGGCCGCGGTCGCGAGCCTTCAACGAATCCCGCGCAAGTCCTGGCCGGTGGAGCCGGCGGCAACGTTGGTCCAAAGCCTCATTGCGTATCTGCAAACCGTGCCGGTTGAAAAACGCACCGAGCCGGAGGCCGTGAGTGCTTTTCAGTTCGCCACCGATTTGAGCACGCTGCTTCCGGCGGAACAGGCGGCGGTGACCGGCAAGTCCCTGCGCGGCCTCGGCGTCCGCGTCTTCGTCGTCCGCGCGATCCCGGAGCAGATGCTTTACGACAAGACCCTCATCGTTGTTGAAGCCGGCAAACCCGTGGCGATCACGCTCATTAACGACGATGCCATGCCGCACAACTTGGTGGTAGTCACCCCGGGCGCCATGGAAGAGATTGGCACGGCGGCCGAGAAAATGCCGCCGGACCCTGACGCCCAAGGCCGCCATTACGTTCCGGACTCGCCCAAAGTGTTGCACGCGACCAAATTGGTGGAGCCAGGGCAACAGGGCAGACTCAGTTTCACCGCCCCGGACGTGCCGGGTGATTACCCGTATGTGTGCACCTTTCCCGGCCACTGGCGGCGAATGAACGGGACGCTGGCCGTCGTGCAGGATGTGGAGGCTTATCTGGCCGCCAAGGCGGGGGCGGCCCCGCCGAAAATCACTGAATGGAAAGTTGCCGACCTCGCGCCGGATCTCGCGCAAGTGGAGACTGGCCGGAATCTGGCCCGCGGCAAAGAGCATTTCACCAAACTTGCTTGTGCGGGGTGCCACCGCCTCGGGGGGGAAGGAATTGCTTACGGTCCGGACCTGACCGGGATTCTCCAGCAGTACCGGAACGACCGCGCCGAGGTCTTGCGCCAGATTCTGGAACCGTCGCTCGTCATCAGCAACCGCTATCGCAACATCCAGTTTGAGCTGAAAAATGGCGACGAATTGCTTGGCCTGATCGTCAAGGAAGATGGGGACAACCTGACGGTGCAGTCCGGGCCGTCCGAGGCGTTGATTCAGACCTTCAAGAAGACCGATATCAAGACCCAGCAACCACAAGCTTCCTCGCCGATGCCGCTCGGATTGCTCAACCTGCTCTCCAAGGAGGAAGTGCTCGACCTGCTGGCCTACCTGGAATCCGGCGGCAAACTGCCGGCGCACGAGCATCAGCATTGATGTATTTGGTTCGCGCGAACTGCAGCGCTTTGACATTGCATCCGCCTGGCTCAGAAGCAACAATGACATCACCTATGACTACCAAATTTTTCCGCGTGGCAGCAGCCGTCTGCCTGGCGCTCGCCGTTACCAACCTGGCGGGTGCCAAAGACTGGGTCGAGTATGAAGGCCAGCGTGGCCCAGGCCAGGGCAAGCACATTGTCTTCCTCAGTGGCGACGAGGAGTATCGTTCCGAGGAAGGGCTGCCCATGCTGGCGAAACTGCTCGCGAAGCGGCACGGCTTCAAATGCACGGTGCTATTCTCCATCAATCCCAAGGACGGCACGATTGATCCCAACAACCAGACGAACATTCCCGGCCTGGCGGCGCTTGATGCCGCTGATCTGTGCGTGATGCTCTGGCGCTTCCGCGAGTTGCCGGATGCGGACATGAAGCATTTTGTCGATTACCTCAATCGCGGGAAACCCATCATTGCCCTGCGCACGAGCACCCACGCCTTTGCTTATTCGCGGAACAAGCAGAGTCCGTATGTGAAATTCGACTGGCAGAACAAGCAATGGCCCGGGGGGTTCGGTCAGCAAGTCCTCGGCGAAACGTGGGTCAACCATCATGGTGACCACGGCAAGCAGAGCACCCGCGGGATCATCAACGACGAATTCAAAGCGCACCCCATCCTGCGCGGCGTGACCGATATCTGGGGGCCCACCGATGTCTATGGCGTCATTCATTTGCCGGCCACCGCCCAAGTGCTCGTCCGGGGACAGGTGCTGGCAGGCATGCGGCCGGAAGATCCGCCCGTTGCCGGCCCGAAGAATCAACCGATGATGCCGCTGGTCTGGCTGAACCAGTACACCGGCGAGTCCGGCAAGCCGAACCAGATTGTGGCCACGACGATGGGGGCGGCGACCGATCTGGAGAGTGCGGGGCTGCGGCGGCTGATTGTGAACGCCTGCTTCTGGGCCGTTGGTTTGGACAAGCATCTTCCCGATGCGGTCAATGTCGATTACGTGGGTGCCTACCAGCCGACCGGCTTCGGATTCGGAAAATTCAAACCCGGCGTCAAACCGGCGGATCTAGAGTGACCGGATCAATCGCGCACCGCGATTTGAAGATCGGCCCTGCCGGCGGTCGCGCGGGCGGGTACGAAACGGCGAACCGGAACCGCGCTGATTTTCCGAATTTGATTTTTAATTTTCATTTTCCGTTTGACCGGCTCCGGGATTTGCGATAACCCAAGCGAGCTTCCTTGGTGAGTACGGCAGGGAAGCGTTGAAACCCAGTAGTGCGATGCTGAAAAGCAATTCATTCTTAGCGGTAGATTTTGGCGCCGGCAGCCTGAAGCTGGCCGAGTTCGAAGGGAACGAGGCGGGCGGTTTGGTGCTGCGGAGTTACGCCATCAAGCCGTTGGGCCTTGAGGGTTCGCAAGAGACCAAGCGCGAAGCGCTTATTCTTAAGAAGCTGCAGGAAACGATCGCGGAAAAAGGCATCAAAGCCAAGGAGATCAACGTCTGCGCGCCGGGCTTCCATGTTTTTTCCAAATTTGTCAAGTTGCCGCCCGTCGAGTCGAGCAAGGTGACCCAAATCATCCAGTACGAAGCCCAGCAAAATGTGCCGTTTCCGCTTGCCGAAGTTGTTTGGGATTATCAAATCCTCGGCACCAGTGCCAGCGGCGAACTGGAGGTGTTGCTAGTGGCGATCAAGTCGGACATCGTCGAAGGCTTGTTCCGCACGGCGACGGCCGCCGGATTGAAATTGCAGATCTGCGATGTTTCACCGGCCGCCCTGTGCAACGCGTTTCGCTACAACTACGGCGAATTCGAGGATTGCACCATGTTGTTGGATATCGGGGCGAAGACGAGCAACCTGCTCTTCTTCGAAAAGGGCAAGGTTTTCTCCCGGAGCATTAATCTCGGCGCCAACTCCATCACTCAGGATTTTGCCAACGAAGCCAAGTTGAAGTTCGACCAGGCGGACAAAATCAAGATCGACGAAGGATTCGTGAGTTTGGGCGGGGCGTACGAGGAGCCCGAGAACCAGCATCAAGCGGCCATTTCGAAAATTGCCCGGCAATTCATGACGCGGCTGCACATCCAGGTCAACCAGACCATGCAGTTCTATCGCGGTCAGCAGGGCGGTTCGGCGCCCCAGCGGTTGTTCCTGTCCGGCGGCGCGTCCATCATGCCGTACACGGCCCAATTCTTCGCGGAAAAGCTGAGCGTCGAGGTTCAGTACTTGAATCCGTTCCGTAGCGTGCAGATCGATCCCAGCGTCAACCTCGAAGAACTTGCCCGCGTGGCGCATTCCCTCGGCGAAGTCGTCGGCCTTGGCCTGCGTAACATGGCAAACTGCCCGGTCGAATTGAATCTGATGCCGGAGAGCACCTTGCGCTGGCAAAGCTTCAACCAGAAGAAGCCGTATTTTTTGGCCACCCTTGGCAGCCTGGTGCTGATGGCGCTGGCGGTGGGCTTTCTGTTCAACAAGCTCTCAGTCGTCAAAAAGGATCAGCTGGAGAAGATTCAGCCAACGGTGGATCAGTTGGCGCGGAAAGAGGCGTCTTTCAAGAAGGTTTTCGGCGAACTCAAACAGACCAGAAGCAACTTGGAGCAGGTTTCGTTGTGGCTGGAGGAACGATATTTTTGGGCGGAAATTCTGCGGGAACTCCGCGGGGCGCTGATCCGGGCCGAGGATAGCACCCGGCGCAAGTTCAATCACGATACGGGCGTGTGGATCGAAACAATGAGTTCGCTGACCCCGCAAGGCCCGAGCACTTATGACCCCACGGCCCAGGCTGGGGCTGCCGTCGACCCACTGGCGGCGGCAGGTGGGAACATGATGAATTCGGCGGCCTTCCGGGCGCGTTACGGACTGATGCCGGGCCGTGGTCCCGGGCCGATGCCCGGAGGGGTGGACAATGATTTTCGCGGGCTTCGCCCTTCCATGGGAGAAGGTGCGCCCGGCGAGGCGCCGGCCGGTGCCCCAACGAGTAACTCGAACGAAGTGGCAACCGTGACCATCGTGTGTCGCGGGGTGAGTCTCACCCAAGTGCTCACGTCGGCCAATGCCGCCTCCGCCAATACTGAAATTGCGTTTGCACTGGAGTCAGCCCTAAAAGAGAGCCCGCTCTTTGATGCCAAGGAAACGCAATTGACCAAGAAAGTGGAGGAAGACGAAACGACGGGCACTTTCACGTTTGGGCTCACCCTCAAGCTTGCGCGCCCGCTAAAACTGTAGGAATGCAAATCGCGAAATCAAAAATGTCCGTGCCGCGGGTTGCCTGTGGCGCGATCTTACCGGGGACGCGCGCCGCTGTGCGTCCGGCTGGTTTCGCTTACTCATCTTCAATTCCTGATATCTAACTATCGTGGACTGGATCAAGCGAAACTTAATCTTTGTGATCGGGGCCGTCGTGGCGTTGGGCCTTATGGGGGTGGCAGGCTTTTACAGCTTCTCCGGCTGGAAGCACAACGCGGACGAGCGGGATAAACTTAATGCCGCTTACGAAGAGCTGAAGCGACTGAACACGCTCAATCCGCATCCCGGCGATAGCCGGGGCAAAGTGGACAACATCAAGCTTGCGGCGGAGCAGGAAAAGGAATTGCAGGCGTTCATGGCCAAAGTGGCGCGGCATTTCGTTCAGATTCCCCCGCTCCCTGGGGACACCAACGTGTCCGGCAAGGAATTCGCGTCAACCCTGCAGCAGACCATCGACCAGTTGCAACGGGAGGCGACGAACAACAGCGTCATTCTGCCGCCGAAATACAAGTTCTCCTTCGAAGCGCACCTCGGCCGGGTGCAGTTCGCTGCTGGCAGCCTGGGGCCGCTCGCCGTGCAGCTCGGGGAGGTCAAGACAATCGCCACCATCCTGAACGAGGCCAAGATCAATGCGCTGGACGGGATCCGGCGTGAGCGGGCGTCGTCGGATGATGCCGCTGGTCCCCCAACGGACTATCTGGACCTTAAGTCCACCACCAACGAGCTTGCGATAATGACGCCGTATGAGGTGACATTCCGCTGCTTCACTCCGGAACTTGCCTTGGTCCTCGCCGGCTTGGCTGCCTCACCGCATGGGCTGCTGGTGAAGAGTGTCAATGTTGAGCCGGCACCAGCCTCCACGGTGACTGAACCAGCCGCCCAGCCCATGGTCTACTACCCGCCTCCGTCCATTGCGACGCCGTCCCCGCTGCGGGATCAAGAGGCGCAATTTCGCAGTCGTTACGGTTTGACCGGAAAAGATCGTTACGGTCCTGGCGTTCCCCCTTTGAGGCAGGCCGCACCCACGCCCCCGGTCGCAGCGGCGGCGCCGGTGGCCAAGCCGACAACCCAGACGCTCGTCAAAGAAAGGCAGCTCAAAGTCGTCATGCTCATTCATGTCGTAAAGCTGCTGCCTCCCAAATAGCCCTGCATGGACTTGCTCAAGAAACACTACGAAAAAATCGTGCTGGGCGGCGTGCTGCTGATTCTGGCCGTGAGTGCCGCATTGTTGCCGGTGATGATCTCGGGCGAGCGGGACGAGCTCCGTGTCAAGGCGGATGAGATCATCAACCTCCCACCCAAAGCGTTGCCGCCGCTAAACGTTTCCACTCAGGAACTGGTTCTGCGCCGGCTCGAAGGCGGCTTCCGCATTGATCTGGCAAACTCCAACAAGGTCTTTAATCCGGTGCTGTGGCAAAAGGCGCCCGATGGCCATCTGATAAAGATTCAGACCGGTGAGGAAGTCGGGCCCCGGGCGCTCGTGGTCACCGAGCAGTCCCCGCTCTATTTCATTGCCACTTGGGATTCCGCCTCCACCAACGAGGCGGGCGCGGTGCGTTACGTGATCGGGATCGAACGGCAGGCTTCCACGGACGCGACCAAGCGCCGCAAGAAGCAGTATTATGTAAATGTGGGGGACAAGAACGATGCCTTCACGCTTCGCCAGGCCGCCACCACCCCGAATGGCGTTGCGGAAGTCGTGCTCGACCTCGCCGATACGGGGGAGACCGTGCGTCTTACCCGGGAGAAAGCGTTCAAGCGCGAGGACGGCTACACCGTGGATTTGAAATACGATCCGGAAAGTAAAAAGTGGACGAATCAGCGGGTCGGTGGCGCCCTTAATTTTGGCGGCGAAAATTACATTATCGTTGCCATCACCAAGAACGAACTTGTAGTGTTGGCGAAATCGAATCAAAAGAAGACACCCGTTCTGATTGCCAGCGAAGCCAGCAAATAATTTAATCAGCAGCAAGCAAGAAAGTCACCCCATGACAAAAGCAGCAGTCTCCTTTGGCATCGTCATTTTTCTGGCGGCCACCTCCATCACCCGGGCCCAGCCGGCGCCCGTGGACGACGCGATCAATGTTGCCGTTCGACGGCAGGCAGACCAGATTACCCTCCACCAGAAACTAGCCGATGCGAGCGATGCCATGATGCGCCAGGATTTGATCGGCGCGGCCAAACTCTATGACCAGTCGGTTGAACTGGCGGGCAAGATTGGCCCGAAAGCCGGCGCCGATGGCAACGAGGCCGTGCAAGGCCTCGTGACGGTGCGGCTCCAGTTGGCCGAGCAGGCCCGCAAGCGGGGCGATTACCTGGAAGTTCAAACCCAACTCGCCCGTGTGCTCAAGGTCGCCCCCGATAATCAGGCTGCCATCGCGGCTCAGACTGCCAACAACAAAACCCTTGCCGAGCGGCGTGGGTTGGACCCCTCGCCGGCTGCATTGGAACAGGTTGCCGCCGCGGGCAAGGAAAAAGTGGACGCAAATACACTGGTGCAGGATGGGCGCGTATTGCTGGAGGCAGGGCGTCTGGAAGAAGCCGAAGCCCGGTTGGACGCCGCCCTCAAGATCGACCCGGCAAATCGCGGTGCTTACTACTACAAGGAGCTGGTAAAGGAATACCAATACAATATCAGCAAGAACAAGCAAACCCAGGACAGTCGCAAGGCGATGCTCGAGGTTGCCGATGCTTGGGAAAGACCTACCAAAGGCGCCAAATTGCCGATCCCCAATCCCTACACCACTACCAATTTGATCCACACCGGCAAGGGTCGCCAGGCGATAGTTCATAAACTCAATACCATCAAGTTTGACAGCGTCCAGTACGATGGTCTGCCTTTGAACGAGGTCATTCGCCTCCTGAACGAAGAAACGCGCAAACGCGATCCGGAAAAGAAAGGCATCAACTTCATCGTTAATCCCAATGCCCCGGCCCCCGGCGAGGGCGCACCCGCGGCGATCGATCCGACCACAGGGCTTCCGGTGGCCGCTCCACCCACGGAATCCGTGGACGTAGGCGCCATCGCCGTCAAACTCAACCCACCGCTGACCGATGTCCGCCTGGGTGATGTCCTCAACGCCGTCGAGCGAGTAGCGGAAAAGCCCCTCCGGTTTTCAATCGAGGAATATGCCGTTGTGGTGTCATTGAAAGGACAGGAAGCCACACCACTGGCATTTCGAACTTTCAACGTTGACCCCAACACCTTCATGCAAGGGTTACAAGGTGTCGGCGGTACTAGCTTTGGCGACATTCAGACCAGCCAGGGTGGTGGCGGTGGCCAAGGCGGTGGGGGTGGTGGTGCCAGTAGCAGCGGGGGTGCAAACGGGCAGAGCGGTAGCGCGCTGATCATTCCACGCGTCAGTGTTACAGGAGGTTCCATCGGCGGTGGTGGACAACAGGGGGGACAACAGGGTGGTCAACAAGGCGGTGGCGGCCAGGGGGGTGGCATTGCCGGGCTTACGACGACCAATGCCATGGAATCTGTTAGCGCAGCCGTGCGCACGTTCTTTACTACGTTGGGAGTGGATCTAACGACCCCGCCGAAAAGTGTATTCTGGAATGACCGCAAAGGGCAGTTGCTCGTTTATGCCACGATGGATGACTTGGACAAAATCGAGCAGGTGATTCAGATGCTGAATGTGGCGCCACCCCAGGTGAACATCAAAGTGAAGTTCACCGAGATCACTCAGAGTGACACCCGCGCCCTTGGCTTCGACTGGTTCTTGGGCAATATGTTGATGGGGAACAACAATGGCGTGGCTGCCTCTGCGGGGTCACAACCCTCGTTCCAAGGTCCTCCGGTTCCCGGCAATCCCGAAGGCGTTTTCCCGGGAAGTGCACTTGCCGGAACTGCATTGCCGCCTTCTGCTTCGGATGCCCTCCTGACGGGTGGGCTTCGTAACGCAGCGAATGCGCCGGCGCTCGCGACGTTCACCGGCATTTTGACGGATCCACAGTTTCGAGTAGTGATTAAGGCAATTGATCAACGCAGTGGCGTTGACCTCCTCAGTGAAGGTGACGTGACCACTCTTAGCGGGCGGCAATGCCAGATCTTAACCATTGAAATGAAAACTATTGTCACCGGCACTTCCCAAAACGCCAGCCAAAGCGGTTCGACGGCAGCTACCGGTACCGGTACCACCGTAAATCCAAATCAAGCGGTCTTCACCACCCCGATTACGCAGCTGCTGCCATTTGGTCCGACCATCGATGTCGTGCCTTATGTTTCGTCCGACGGTTGCACAATTCAAATGACGATCATTCCGACGTTGAGCGAGTTTGCTGGTTATGACGATCCCGGCCCGTTCGTGCCGGTCGCGGTAACTGGGGGCGGGATTCCCATTACCTCGGTTTTGCCGTTGCCGAAATTCCGGCTGCGTCAGGTTACCACCAGCTGCATTGTCTGGGACGGACAAACGGTGGTCTTGGGCGGGTTGATCATTTCCGAGGTGCAGAAAACCAAGGACAAAGTGCCGATCTTGGGTGATCTGCCGCTCTTTGGGAAACTCTTCCGCAGTGAGGCTTCGATCAACAATCGGAAGAATCTCGTGATTTTTGTGACGCCAACCATCATCGACCCGGCTGGTAATCGGGCGCTGGATGAGGAGGAAACGCCGTTCGCCCAAAAGTCAGGGCCAGCGGTGATTTCGAGTGCCGCGGCAAGCCCGCGCTGATGGTTGCTGTTCGAACGGGAAATCGCGAACGCAAACCGCGCGGGTCGATGAACCAGAATTGCTGCCGCATAGATTCAAGATTTGAATTGCCTGCTCATTGTTGATGGTCACGCCTATGCGTATCGGGC
>CAZIJO010000066.1:0-25436 GCA_964539515.1 uncultured Bifidobacterium sp.
GGACTGGGAAAATTCAGCTCCCCACGAGTGCGAACATTTTGCCCATCGCCAATCCAGTTCAATGTAATTCGGGGCAATTCGAAACCGGCTGGCAAAGGGCGGAATGCCGAACGAAACGGAAGCCAACCGGCAAAAACACCCAGCTCAGCCTCCGCTTCAAGCCAATAGTTGGTAGTGCGTGGTGTGTATGGAGTCTGGGTGGCCGTTATCCGGGATCGGAATGACTCCAGAAGTTTCGGGCTTGGAGATTGAAGCCTGAGATCGGTGAGGGCGAGCATGGTCCATTCGCCGGCGCGGGACACGACGGCTTCAAATTCTGGAGTTTCAAGTCTGAATTCTGAGGTGGCTGCTGTTGCTAAGGCCGCTTGCGCCGGCGAAGTGGCCGGGCGGTTGCCGCTGAGGGATTTCAGGACAGCAGGGAGGTTGGTCCGCCAGAGGGCGGCTCGAACGGCATCGAGGCGGATGGCGAGCATGAGTGCCGTTGGCTGGTTCGTCTTGGACCGGACTTCGAGGTAAGATTCTTCCTGGACCAAATCGTCCAGTAGCGGTCGCAATAATGCGGTGGGTGCTTGGGCAAGGGGCGTTGTGGCAGCGAGCAAGCGCCACGGAGCGGTCGAAAGCTTGTCCAAAGTCTGCGCTTCAAGCTTCGTGCTTTCCGGCAGATTCCAGATGGCCATGAAGTTGGTGGCGTTGCTTTCAGTGGCGAGGCGCTTTTTGCCCAACCAGTGCAAGCGGGCCACCGTCCGGCTTTCATCTGCCGGCGCGCCGCCTTGGGTCGACGCCTTTGGGTTCGAATCCGATTTACTGCAGCCGGTGGCGACGGCAAGGAACAAAGTGGCGACAAGGCTGACGAGGCCGTTTAGCTTTATGTACATGACGCGCCCGGTTCTGCCAGAGAATTGGGGGAAGGGCAATTTGAAAACGACGTACTCAACGTCAAAAGCACTGCCAGCCATCGAAACCCACACCCAAATCCGGACCACACCTTCTCCACCGGAAAGGCGGCAATGCATTGAACTTGGCACTTGGAACGCGGAACGCGAAACCCTATAACTCCGCCATGCCGAATTTACTGGTCAGCGGCGGCGAGATTCTCTGGGTTATCATTTTCGCCGGGGCCGCCGGAATCGTGGTCTTCATCGAACGCGCCCTGCACTGTCACCGGGCGCAGATCAATTCCACGGAGTTTCTCAACGGCGTGCGCACCGTCATCAAGCGCGACAACATTGTGGAGGCTATCTCTATCTGCGACGCCACCCCCGGTCCGGTGTCGCGCCTGGTCAAGACCGCCATTCTGAATCGCGACCATGGCCGCGAGCGCGTCCGTGAATCCCTCGACGAAGCCGGCCTGGCGGAAGTGCCGCGGCTGGAGGAGCGTCTCGATCTGCTGGCGACCATTGCCCAACTCGCGCCCTTGCTTGGACTGCTCGGTACGGTGCTGGGCTTCATCAAGGCATTTACAAAACTCCAGGCGGAGGGGCCTTATGCCTATGGTGGATTAATGACCGAAGGCATCGGGCAGGCATTGATCTGTTGCGCCGCCGGGTTGTCCGTGGCGATACCGCTGCATGCGGGCTACAACTATCTCGTCAGCCGCGTGAACAGCATTGTGACCGACATGGGCCGCGCCGCAAATGAGATTGTAGCCATCGTCACCGAAAACGGTCGCGCCAAGGCCACATGATATGAAATTTCGTCGTCGCGCCCGGCTGCCGCGCACGCCGTTCGACGTCACGGCGTATGCGGCCGTGTTCTTCCTTATGGTGTTGATGCTGTTGCTCAGCACCCGCAGTTACACCCCGGGGGTAAGGATCAGGTTGCCGGTTGCCGACGACCTGCCCGGGGTCGACCAACCCACGGTGACCGTGGCCATGGACGAGAGCGGCCGCTATTATTTTGACAGTCAGCCCATCGCGGAAGCGGCCTTGAAGGTGCAGCTCACCAACGCCGCTGGGCGTGCCACCGGACCGATCACCCTCGTCATCCAGGCCGACAAGGCGGTCCGGCACGAGAACCTCATGCGCCTGACCTTGCTGGCACGCGATGCCGGCATTCGCGATGCACTGCTGGCCACGTTACCGCGGCCCGTAGTTGCTCCCGCCCGGCCATGAACGCCGTGCCCGTTGCTCATGCTAAAGGCTCCTGGCCGTGGCATCGCTGGGCGCTTTTTATCGGACTGGTTTTCGCCATTCATATTGGATTGCTTTTCGCTTTGGGAAACCGCAAGCCGATTGTGCGGCGCGCCGTCGTCAATGCGCCAGTGCTGCAATTGACCGTGCGCCGGAGCGAGCGGGAACAACTCGACGACCCGACGCTCTTTGCCCTACCACATCCAAATGGATTTGCGGGCGCGGCCTGGATCCGCCGGCCGCGGCTGGAGTTCGCGCCGTTCCGCTGGACTGAACCTCCGCGCCTCCTCGCCCTGTCCGGCGAAAACCTGGGAGTGACTTTCCTGAAGCACCGGGAGACAAACCGGGTGGCGCGACTTGATCTCGAACTCGAGATTCTGCCGCCGTCGGGATTCACCCCGCTCAATCCCGTAGCCCCGACATTGCTCACGAACCGGAACTCCCGGGCAAGCCTCGGCGGCGAAGTCACCAAACGTAAATGGTTGAATGCGCCCACTGATTTGCCCCCGCAGCGCGCGGCCGACATCTTGACGAACACGGTAGTGCAGGTCTGGGTCGGGACGGACGGCAGAGTCTTTTCCCCAACGCTCCTCCTGCCGGGTAGCGGATCGAAGGACGCGGATCAGCTCGCGCTCAAACTCGCGCGTGCCGCCCAATTCGCCCCGCTCGCAGGAGCTGCCGCGCAATTGACCCGTGGAACTTTGATATTTGAATGGCATACCTTGCCGCTAGCGAGTTCCTCTCCGGTGACGCCATGAACGACACGCCTTATTTCCGCACGGTATCCGCGCATTAACGCCATGTCCGATTCCGCCCTTATCTTCGCCTACGTGGCGCTGCTGCTCGCGGGGTTGTGCGCCCTGACCATCTATTCGGAAACGCGCCGGCGCCGCTTTCGTCCCGCCGCGAACGAAGACCGGATCTTTCGCTGCGATAAATGCGGCCTGGTTTACACTGATGATCCGGATGTGGACCGCTCGCGTTGTTCACAGTGCGGAAAACTGAACGAGGCGTTTAAGTTCTAACCCTCCAATTTCAGGATTGCGGTCGGCACGGCGGTATTGTGGCGTGCAGCCCGCTTGAACCTTGTATCGGTTGATGATTTCGGCGAAAACCCAAGCATGTCGTCCACGGCCAACGTCACCATCCACGCCAGCCAGTTCCCGGAAAACGTCCGGCGTGATCTGCTGGTCTCGCTTCGGACCCGGCAGGTGAACCACAAATTTCACTACGATTCCGTCAAACAAACAAACCAGTGGCTCGCATTGCACCAGGCCCACTCACCTTCGCGCAATGACGTGGACTGCACGGTAACTTACGATCGTGCATTTGACGGGGTGATCGCCCGGATTGCGCCCGCCGCAATCCACCTCGTCGGTCTGGGTTGCGGAGGTGGACAAAAGGACACGCGTCTGCTGAATTTGCTGCGCGCCGCCGGGAAAGAGATCAGCTACACGCCCTGCGATGTCGCCGTGGCGATGACGCTCGTCGCGCGGCAGACCGCGCTCGCCGTGCTGCCGGAGGCAAGGTGTTTTCCCCTCGTCTGCGATCTGGCGACGACGAATGATTTGCCGGAGGTCTTTGCGGGACGGGACGCCCCTGGAAACATGCGTCTGCTCACCTTTTTCGGGATGATCCCCAACTTCGAACCGGAAGAAATTCTGGCCAAACTCGCGGCGCTTCTTCGGCCCCAAGATGCCCTTCTGTTCAGTGCCAACCTGGCCCCGGGAGCGGATTATGCCGCGGGGGTGCGTCAGGTTTTGCCGCAATACGACAATCCCCTGACGCGCGAGTGGTTGATGATGTTCCTGGTCGATTTAGGGATTGAGCGTGGCGATGGCGACTTGCGGTTTGGGGTCGAGGACCAGTCAGGTCGGAGTGGTTTAAAGAAAATTGTGGCCCGGTTTCATTTTGCGCGGACGCGGCAGATCCTCGTTGGGGAGGAGCGGTTCGTGTTCTCCGCCGGGGACGTCATGCAGCTTTTCTTTTCCTACCGATACACACCCGCACTCGTCCAAAGTGTGCTGGCGGAAGGCGGACTGAGGGTCGAGGACAAATGGCTCACCCGATCGGGCGAGGAGGGGGTTTTCCTGGTGAAAGCCGGTTGACCGAAAGGAGCGCCGTACGCCCTCCCGATGCTTCGGTTCCGGGCATAACCCCACCCTTAAAATACTTTCATCGTGTCCAGCACGGCCTTGATGCGCGGGACTTCGTGGGTACGGAACATATCGGTTTTGCCGAGCGCAGCCAAGACGGCGAAAAAAGGTTCGGCACAACGCACTTCTTCCCCAAAGAACTCAAACGCATGCGGCAGCGCCTGGCAGATTGGGAAACCCAAGGAGCGCAGGCGAAACGAATTGAGAAACACGTGCATCTGATGGCGAACGCGTACGGCGCTGTCCTGCAAGTTCCGATAGTAGAAACCGAGGCCCGGATCGAGAAGGATGCGTTCCACGCCATTCCTTTGCGCGAAATCAATCTGCCGGGCAAAGTAATCGTACATCCTTCCCACGGGGTCGGCACTGAAATCAAAATCGCCGACTTCCCGGACGTTGCGACCCTGAACATAACAGATGATCACCGCCGCGTCGTGCGCCGCTGCGAGGCGGAACAACTCATCGCTCCCTTCCGTCCCGGTGAGATTGATGGCGTTGGCCCCCGCCTCGAGGCACGCCCGGGCAACGGCGGGTTGATAGGTCTCAACGGAGACTAAAATCCCCGCCGCGCGCAACTCGCGCACTACGGGCAGCAGTTTGGAATTTTGCCCGGCGGCATCCTGGCGGACCGCCTGAGCGAGGGTGGACTCGGCCCCGACGTCCACCAGATCGGCCCCCTGGGCTAGCAAGACCTTGCCGCGTTGTCCGGCGGCGGAGGTCGTCAGACAAACACTTTCGCGATACCACGAATCCGCCGAGAGATTGAGCACCCCCATGATCGCGGGTTGGGAGTTGAACGCGAAATGTTTGCCGCCAATGGCGAATTCGCTGACGCGCGCAACCGCTGCCGCGCGGTTCTTCTCCAGCAATTCGGCAAGTTGTTCCAAGTTTAGCATGAGCGATGAGGCTGACGATTCGTTGTCGGGCAGGTTAACGATGGAGTGAGGGTGGTTCAATGCGGCATTCCGCAACGTGTATTTGAACAGCGGGCGGCGGGGGCAGGTTGAATCCTGTCCCCGCTGAGGCGGTGACGCATCGCCTCAAAAGGCCCAACCTCAGTTTCGCAATCCGTGAGCAACTTTGGTCAAGAAAAGGGGAAACAAATCGCTTGCCGTCCGTCGTTCGTGGCATAATGTGAACTAAATTGAGAGTGCCGAAGAAGAAATTATCCTTCAGGCCTATGGCGTCGAAGGCACAAACGGCCGCCGCATCGATCCTGGCTGGGACGTATCCCTTCGTGGCCATCCCGGGTCGGACCGCGGCGAGATCCACACCAAATCCCAATCAAGCAATACTATGAATCGTCGCACGTTCGTCAAAAACAGCCTGCTCGGTTCCGCCAGCCTTGCGCTGGCATTGGATGCCCATGCCGCGGACTCACCCAAACCCGCCGCCGCGCCGGCCCCAACGGCGCCGACCCTCCCCAAAGGGCGCATCGGCAAGCTTGAGGTCAGCCGTTTGATCCTCGGCGGGAACCTGCTCACGCACTACACGCACAGTCGCGACTTGCAATACGTTTACCGGCTGGCCGCGCAGTATAACACCGACGAGAAGATCATGGAGACGCTCGCCCTGGCGGAGAAACAGGGCATCAACACCGTGTCGATGCACAATCCGCCGCATCCCATCTCCGTGCTGCGCCGGTACCGGAAGGAACGCGGCGGCAAGATCCAGTGGATCATCTGCCCAACGGCGCCACCGGAGCCGGACATGGCAAAGTATCGGGAACACGTCGAGGCGTTGATCAAGGATGGCTGCGAGTCAATTTACCTGTGGGGCGTCCATGCGGATTCCCTGGTGGCGCAAGGTAAGATCGACCTGCTGAACAAGGCCGTCGAATTGCCGAAGGAATTCGGTGTGCCTTCCGGGGTGGGTGGGCATTCGCTGGAGGTGGTCAAGGCCTGCGAAAAGCACGGCATCCAGGCTGATTTCTACATCAAGACCTTTCACCATCATAGCTACCCGACCGCGCCCAAACCGGAACAGCTCAAGGAGCCTTACAACGAATTCCCTGGCTACTGGTGCGCCAGCCCGCAAGAAACCGCGGAGGTGATGAAATCCGTCAAGAAACCCTGGATCGCCTTCAAGACCATGGCCGCCGGGGCGATCCCGCCCAAGAACGCCTTCCGCTATGCTTTCAACAACGGCGCCGACTTCGTGCTGGCCGGAATGTTTGACTTCGAGATCCCCGAAGACACGCAGTTCGCCCGCGAGGCCATTGCCAGCTACAGCGAACGCGCCCGTCCGTGGACCGCGTGAAAGCGCACTAACCCAGGATTCTCTGGCAATACGCCACTGACCTCCACCGATGGCCGGCTCATGAAAAAATTTTTCCAAACTGTGCTCGTGGCCGCGGCGTTGTTCCTGGCAGCGCTCGATTCGGCCGCTGGGGCCACCAATGCCTTCTTCCCGTTCTGCATCGACTGGCACGACGCGAAGAAGCGGTCGTTGGCGGAGCAGGCCCAGATGCTCAAGGAACTTGGTTACGACGGTGTGGGCCACATCTGGCTCGACAAAGTCGCCGAGCGATTAAAGACCCTTGACGACGCCGGATTGAAACTTTTTCAAATCACCATGGTGGTGGAGGTGGCAACAAACAAACCCGCCTACGACCCACGTTTCAAGGAAGTTCTCGCCCTGGTGAAGGGGCGGCAAGTGCAGTTCGACCTGCTGGTCAACGGCATGAAGCCTTCGGATCCATCGGTGGATCCGCATGCCGTCGTGATCTTGCGCGAAATGTCCGACCTGGCCCGTGATTCGGGTGCGCAGTTGTTGCTCTATCCGCATCAAGGTTCCTGGGTGGAACGCATTGAGGACTCCATTCGCGTGGCGGAGAAGGTCGATCGCCCCAATGTCGGGGTGATGTTCAACCTCTGCCACTGGCTGCGCGTGGACAAGCAACGCGACTACAAACCGCTATTGAAGCAGGCCCTGCCCCGGCTGTGGGCGGTGTCCATCAATGGCGCGGACGAATTCAGCGATCAACCGGGGTGGGATCGGTACATCCAGCCACTGGGACAAGGCAATTTCGATGTAGCGGGCTTCCTGCAAACCCTGCGCGACCTCGGTTACCGCGGTCCGATTGGTCTCCAATGCTATGGTATTGGCGGCGACACCCGCGAGCACCTGGAACGTTCAATGACCGCATGGCGTCAATTGACAACTCCCGCCCGCAAGGATGCACCCGGACCTTAAACTCACGGTGGCGAGCCTGATGCGAAGGGGTCGCCGGTTAGCTGCGGCGGCAACCGGAGCGTTGATGCTGGTCGGAATGTTTTGGGCGACCGCCTGCCTGGGACAGCGACCGGCGCAGAATCCCATTTCGCAAACGCGCTACACCCCCGAAGGACTGGGTTACGAATTGGTTTGGGAGGACCAATTCAACGGGAGCGTGCTCGACCCTGAGAAATGGGAGGTCCGCGGGGTTGGCCCTCGCGCCCTGGGGTTTGTTTCTCCAGAGGCGGTTAAAGTCGAAGGTGGCTGCCTGAAGCTCAGTGCATTGAAGCAAGCGGATCGCATTCTGATTGGAGCGGTCGGCACCCAAAACCGTTACCAAACCCGGTACGGATTTTTCGAATGCCGGGCGCAGTTACAGAAGTCTCCGGGCGTCTGGGCCGCCTTCTGGATCCAGTCGCCCAAGATTTCCCAAGGAGAGAATCCAGCCATTTATGGGGCGGAGATCGACATCATGGAATTTTTCAAGAAGCTGGGGACGGATATCGTATCGCACAATGTTCATTGGGCGTACGGCCCTCGCCAGCAAACCACCCGCGGGATGCAGAGCTATTGCAAAGGCGTGAGCGAGGGGTTTCATAAATTCGCCCTGGAGTGGACCCCGGATAAGTACGCGTTCTTTGTGGATGGCTACAAATATTATGAAGTCACAAACGGCCTGTCCCAAATCGAAGAATACCTGATCCTCAGCATGGAAATTCCCTCGAAGGCCGAAGAAATCCAGAACACCGTCTTTCCCGATGTCTTCATGGTGGATTACGTGAAGGTGTACCAGAAGACACCGAGGGCGCGGTTAGGCGCGAACTCGTCGCTGAATCTGGCCGCCGGCCACTAGTCGCATGCACCCAGGAATCTCAATTTACGATTATGAACCCATCCCTGAACCCACCCACTACTCGTCGCGAATTCCTTAAACGCACCAGCCAGTTTGCCGCCGTAACGGCCCTGGCGGGCACAACCCTCCCATATGTTCATGCCGCGGGCAGCGACTTGATTCAAGTGGCCCTGATCGGCTGCGGGGGCCGTGGCACGGGCGCCGCGGCGCAGGCGCTTTCCACCAAGCCGGGGCCGATCAAGCTGGTGGCGATGGCCGACGTGTTTGCATCCAAACTCGCGAATAGCTATGAGCATCTGTCCAAGGGACACGCCGCCCAGCTGGACGTGCCGCGCGATCGCAGGTTCATCGGCTTCGACGGTTACAAGCTGGCCATGGATTGCCTGAAGCCAGGTGACATAGCGATCTTCGCCACGCCGCCGGCCTTCCGCTGGGTCCACTTTGCTTATGCCATTCAAAAGGGGCTGAATGTCTTCATGGAGAAACCCATCACGGTGGATGGCCCAACGACGCGCAAGTTCCTCACGCTCGCCGAGGCGTCGGAGAAGAAGAATCTCAAGGTCGGGGTGGGCCTCATGGTTCGCCATTGCAAAGGACGGCAAGAGTTGCACGAACGCATCCAGCAGGGACAGATTGGCGAACTGACGTTGCTGCGCGCCTATCGCATGGGTGGTCCTGCCGGCAACGCCGGCCCCCGACCGGAGAACCTGAAGGAACTCCTCTATCAGGTGCAGCGGTTTCACGGCTTTCTCTGGGCGAGCGGCGGCCTGTTCAGCGACTACAACATCCACCAGATTGACGAATGCTGCTGGATGAAGGATGCGTGGCCGGTCAAGGCACACGCCACCGGCGGCCGCCATTATCGCGGCAACAGCGTCGATCAGAACTTCGACAACTACTCAGTGGAATATACATTCGAGGATGGCATGAAATTCTACTTCGTCGGACGCAGCGAGCAGGGTTGCTATGATGAGTTCGCCAGCTATGCCCACGGCACCAAGGGTTCGGCCATCATCTCGACCAACGTTCACACCCCGGGGCGGGTTCGCATTTTCAAAAACCAGATTCCCAACCTGCGGGATTACCGAAGCGCCAACGTCGCCTGGTCGTTCTCGCAGCCGAATCAAGCGGAACCGGATCCTTACCAGTTGGAATGGGACGATCTCGTCTCCGCCATCCGGCAGGACCAACCTTACAACGAAGCCAAGCGCGGCGCGATCGCGAGCCTGGTGACGTCCATGGGCCGGATGTCGGCGCACACCGGCCAGATCGTCACGTATGAGGAAATGCTCGACTGCGAGCACGAATTTGCCCCCGGGGTGGATAAACTCACGATGGATTCACCCGCGCCTTTGCTGGCGGGCGCCGACGGCAAATATCCTGTGCCCGAACCGGGCATCAAGAAGACCCGCGAGTATTGACCCGGGGTCGCGCGAGCTTTAGCGGAGTAATGGTACCCGCAGACAATTGCGGGGGGCAATCGTGTGCGCCCCGATGCTGGCAAGCTCCGGCGGAAATCAGGACGGGCCGCGATGCCGGGGCCGCTGTTCGTCATTACCGAAATCTCCATTCCATGTCATGAATCAGATTCTCACACTCAAGCATGTTCTGATCGCGGGCGCGGTCACGATGGCTTTGGCTTGCGCGGCGGGCGCCGACAAGACGGCCAGCGAGCGCAACCTTGCCGATGAAATCCTCGCCGACGAGAACTTGCGCGCCGTGCAGCAGATGGCGCACAAGCTCTTGAAGTCGGGTTTGACCGCCGGGAGCGGCTACGGCGAGGTCTGGATTCGCGACTTGAACACGTTCATCGAAGTGGCGCTGGAGGTCAACGAACCGCAGCGCTTCCGCGAATCGTTGCTGATCTTCTTCAAGTTTCAGGGCGCTGAGGGCGACATCGTGGATGGCTACATCCCCAAGGATCGCGCGCAAGTGAATTACAAATATCGCACCTCGCCGCTCGAGCCGACGCTCCTCGCGCACAAGAACACCGTCGAGACTGATCAGGAGTCATCGCTCGTCCAGGCGATCCGCAAGTATGTCACGATGACACGCGATCGCAGCATCCTGGACGAGACCATTGCCGGCCGTTCCGTTCGGGAGCGGCTGGCAGCGGCGTTGGAATACGTGTTGCACGCACGCTTTGACCCGCTCCACGGCCTCGTTTGGGGGGCCACCACTGCGGATTGGGGCGACGTTCAGCCGGAGCACGCGTGGGGCGTCGAACTGGATGCGAACTCGCATCGCGCCATCGACATTTATGACAACGCCATGTTTGCCATCGCCATTGACGATTATCTGCAACTGCTTGGCGCGGACGGCTCGAAGACAGCGCGCTGGAAATCCGTCCGGGACGAGCTCCACCGCAATGTGCGAAAGCATCTTTGGGACACAGGCAGAACGAAGTTCATTCCGCACCTTTATCTGGACGGGTCCCCTTTTCCTGAAGCTTTTGACGAACGCGCGGTTTACTACCACGGTGGAACTGCGGTGGCCATCGAAGCAGGCATGCTTTCGCGGGCTGAAATGGTCCGTGCGCTGGAACAAATGCGGTCGAACGTGCGGCAGGCAGGGGCGGGTTCCATCGGGCTGACGCTCTATCCGACCTATCCCAAAGGTGCGTTCAAGAACCCCAGCATGAAGCCGTATGGCTATCAAAACGGGGGCGACTGGTGCTGGTTCGGTGGGCGCATGATCCAACAACTCATCCGGCAGGGCGCCATCCAGGAAGCCTACGATGAACTGAAACCAATGGTGGCCCGGGTGCGGCGCGCTGGCGACTTTTACGAGTGGTGGTCACTGGACAATCAACCGCGCGGGTCCGGGCAGTTCCGCGGTTCGGCGGGTGTTTTAGGGCGGGCCATTGCGATGCTCCAAGCTTGGGCGGAGCAGAAAAAAGCGGCCGACCAACGCTGAAGTCCTGACTAAATGCCGGGCTTGGAAAGGATAAAGCCACCAGAGTTTCGCTGGCCGCACCCAAGTTGCGGTGCGGGATGGCGCGCGCGCCATCACCGGCATCTGAAATTCCCGACCGGTTGAATCGTTTGCCCATCACCCTGTTCAACTGCGACGGCAAAGTTTGACCAGCGTCAGATCGTCGGGCAGGTGGATCTCGTTGCTAAAAAGAAGCAATTGCTCTTCAAGCTGGTCCAGATGGAATCCCGTGGGGTTGCCATTGCGAAGCTGTGTGCGGGCGAGATTTAGTAATCCTTCCTTGCCCAGCTCGTGTTCCTGGCGGTCGAATAATTCCGTCGCACCGTCGGTGTAAAGCAGCAGCGCATCGCCGGGCGCCAAGCGGGCCGCTGTTTCCTGGTAGTTGATGCTCGGAAACATGCCGAGGGCGGGGTTCGCCTTTCCAAGCGACTCGACGGTTCCATTGGTACGGAAGACCAGCGGGGGTGGATGACCGGCGCGGACGACGTGCATTTCTCCGCTGGCCGCATCATAAGCCGTCAGGACGGCGGTGCCGAAATAGCCGTCCTCTCGCACCAGGACATGCACGCGCTCATTCAAAATGCCCATGAAGCGAGCCGGCGCATCCAAATCGTGGCGGTGCTCCTGGCAAAGCGAACGCAACAGCATCGTGTACAGGGCTGCCGCCACGCCGTGCCCCTTTGCGTCCGCCACCAGAATGGCGTAGTGATCGTTTCCCACTTTCTCGACATGAAAAAAATCCCCGCCGACAATATCCCTTGGCTGGTAGCGCATTTCAAAGCTTACCCGTTCGTCCTGGGGCAGATCGCATCGGACGGCCAGTTCCTGAATCGCTTTGGCTCGCAACTGGTCTTGGACGGGGCCGGTGAGATCGCGAAACACCTCGATGCCGCCGATGATCCGGCTGGCATGGTCGCGGACGGGCGACACCGTAACCTCCACCGGGATGCGGTCCCCGGACCGATGCTGGGCGAACACCAGCAAAGGCTCGGTACTGGGCTGGCCGGTGACGATGCACCGGTGCAACGGGCAATACTCGTGACCGCACAGCGCGTGACCATCCTTGTCGACATGCACCAGGATATTCTCGCGGCAGCTGCGGCCCACTACTTCCTCCGCCCGCCAGCCGGTGATCCTTTGCGCCGCGTGATTCCAAAACACAATTCGGCGCTCGGTGTCGGTGATGTAAGCGCCGTCAGCCAGCAGGTCCAGTAGTTCCGGGGCGTCGAATGCTGCCAGGAAGGAAGCCGGATCGCGGTCTGGGTGGCCTTTCATAGCTCAATTAATTGAGAGAAGGTCATGGTCCGGGCCACGTGCCCGGTGGCCGAGTCAAGCTACACAATCCCCGCAACTTCTCAAAGCGGTTAATACCGAAGTGGCAGGAGCCCGCGGCAGGACGTTTGCCGTCGCTTGATTCTCCATTGTCCGGGCGTAGAGTGCCATTGGGTCAACAGCGAAAGGATTGTTATGCCAGTCAAAACATTGAAGGAGTTCCTCGATGCCAACCATGTGAAGTACCTCACCATCACCCATTCCAAGGCATACACGGCGCAGGAAGTGGCCGCTTCCGCGCATGTGCCGGGCAAGGCGCTGGCCAAAGTTGTGATTGTCGAAATGGATGGGGAAATGGCGATGGCCGTGCTGCCGGCCAACCGCAAGATCGTGCTCCAGGATTTGCGCGAAATCACCGGCAGCGACCAGGTACGGTTCGTGGCCGAAGAAAAGTTCAAGGACCGTTTCCCCGATTGTGAAATCGGCGCCATGCCACCGTTCGGTAATCTGTATGGTATGCAGGTCTATGCCGCCGACTCGCTGGCCGAGAACTACGAGATTGCGTTCAACGCCGGTTCGCACGAGGAGATCATCAAACTTGCCTACCACGATTTCGAGCGGTTGGCGCAGCCCCGCGTCATGGCCTTCACGACTTGAGGCGCGGGTTTGGAATCGACCGAGGTGGAGCGGACCAGGAACGGGCGAGGACCGGGTCATGCAGGGAAAAGCCTCGCACGGCGGGGTTTTGCGCAAGCGGATGACTGAGGGGCCGGACTCAACGTACAGATGCGGGTGGTAGGGGGAGTGACGGGAACTGTCCCCCGTAATGGGGACTGGTGGGGGATGCGTACGGGTTTATGCTGGGGACGTTGTTTGGCGCTGCGTTCTCAGTGCCGTGTGTGAAAAGGCCGGACTTGTTACCCGGCCTTTCTCTTTGTACGGTGGCCCCGCCGGTAGCGGAGCTCTGAAACATTGCTCAACGCACTGATGCTTCCAATGCCAATTGCGGAGCGGTCACGCCCGCGATGAGGGCAGTTTTCAGAAACTGTCTTCTGTTGGTCATCAGAGGGCAAGCTCCACGTACTGGGCTGTGCAGGCGGTGCTGTAGGAAACCCGCACGCGCCGGCTTGCCGGCATCCATTGGAGACTCGCGGTGGTGCGCCAGTAGTCAGTATGCACACACGGCGAAGTGCCATCCGGGATGCCATGAGGGCCGTGGTCGGCCATGATGGCCGCCAATTCATCCGGGCTGATGCCGCTCTGTTGCCGCACGAGTTCCTCCAGCCGGCGGGCGCGATGAGCGTGCCACTCCAACACTGGTCGGCCGCGCAGCGGCCCCGGCACTTTGTCCGAAAACGCGGCGGATTCCGACACTTGAACCGCACCGGTTTCCGGGCAGTGGCACACGTTCGTGAACAGCAACCAATCGTTGCCTCCGGCAGGCCGGCGGATCCCAAACCGGGTATTGGAGAGTTCCACCGCCGCGAGGTCGCCTGAAGCATCCGCCAGCATCAGCATGCCTGCGCCCCAGTGCGGTTTGGTTGTGATGTGTTTGATGGCCTCGGGTACCGTGGCGCAGGCGGCCAGGGCATCGGCGATCAACATGGTTATCAATGGATTCGGCTGGCCCGGGTCCGTCACGAACGCGTAATTGAGCGTGATTGCGAGGCCTTTTTCGTTCATGCCATCCACGGTTCCGGCTTGCGGCGCCACGGCAAAATCGAGCGAGCGCCAGCCCTGCTCCGGACTACTTTCGCGCAGCACGAAGAAGGGCTGGACTAGCGGGAGATAATCGAAATTCTTCGCGATGACCGGCTCTCCGTCGCGGGTCCGGGCGCCGCGAACAGCCAAGGCTGAGCAAGCCCCGGGTAAGGGAACCGTCGTCCGGCCGGACATGGAGGCGATAAAGGCTTCCATGGAATTCATGAGGCAAAGGCTGCGGAGCGGCAGGCCGGCCCCCTCGGCAATCCCTTCCAGGCGAGCGAGCATGGCTGGATTTTCTTGCCGCAACGCGGGCACAAGCATCTGCTCGGATTTGCGTTCAGCCAGTTTCAGAAAGAGTGGGTAAGGCATCAGCCACGGCTGCTCCATCCGAAACGCTTCCAGATTTCGCATGCTCTGGTGCGTTCCCCGGATCTTGTCCCGCAGTGCGGCCCCTTGGGCGACTCCCATTTGCCGCGGCCCGCCGGAGCAGTGGCAGTCGACCCGTGGGACCATCAGGGTTTCAGGCGTTGAAAGGGTTGTCGGCATCGCTCCAGTGGATGGCATGTCACCGCTTGGTGATTTCAAATGGCAGCTAGCTACTTCTGCCAGTTGATCCGGAAAAACGCAATCGCGACCTTTAGCGCTCTAAACTGGCCGGGCTTGCGACGACTATACGGGAGAAGCGGGTGAAGTCGTCTGCTATAGCTGACAGCCGCGTCCAGACAAAAGCGGCGAAGGAGCTGGCCAAGCCAAGTTCTGTGGAACACGAGGCCATCAAGGGAGCAGTTCCACGCACATCAATTCCCGCGCATCACGAAGGAAAAGCCGGCCATCCGCGTAGGCAGGATTGCACCAGTTCGCTCCGCAGACCTGCGCCCGGCCAAGTTCCTTGAATTCCGACGGGTTTGCGGCAAAGAGCACCAGTTCGCCCACGTCGGTAAGCAGCAGCACATTCCGGCCGAGCGCCAGGAAAGCCGCGTGCCCTCTTTCGGCAGTCGTGGGGGTGTAGCCCTCCTTGGACCACATCGTTTTGCCAGTTTGCGCATCCAGGCAGAAAATATTCCTGTTTGGCCCCAGACCGTAGAGGTAGCCCCCCACGGCGATCGGACTGGCAAAATTCATCGTGTGCTCCTTGGTTTCCCATTTAATGCTCGCAAACCACTTCGGAGCCGGTGAGGGGGCGGCAGCCTCGTTCCGGGCAGGGGATCCGGGAGTGATTTCTGCGCCAATCATGCCCCGCTGGTGCGAAGCCACCATGACGACATTCCCGACAACGACCGGGGTGGTCACGTGGCGGCCGTAGGTTGAGCTCAGCGGCACGCGCCACAACAGTTCGCCATCCTGGAGATTCAGACCGATCAGACCTTCCACTGTAAACGCCACCACCTGCTTTGGATCCGCATCCCCAATCCGGGCAGTGATGGGTGCGGCATTGCCTGCCCGGTCATTCTGAGATTTCCAGAGCACGGCCCCGGTCTGCTTGTCGAGACACACAATCCCGGCGCCATTGGTGTCCCCCACCGTCACCAACAGTCGCTGATGATCCACCAGTGGGGATCCCGTGTAACCATGGCGATGCGCCCCCTGCGCCGTTCCCCTTTCTCCCGAGAAGACGGCCCCGAAATCCCGGGCATAGTTAACCCGCCACTTGAGCTGCCCATCGGTCACCGCGAGGCATCGCAATTCACCTTTGCAGGATTGCGCATACACCCGGTCGCCATCAACCAGTGGAGTGCAGCGTGGGCCCGGCGCGCTTTGCGTGTCCTTGAAGGCATCATCAATCGGCGCCCGCCACAGTTCACGGCCCGTACCCCGGTCGAGGGCATGAAGCGTTTCCTTGTCTTCCTGGTTGTCCAGGTAGAAGACCCGGTCTGCGGCCACAACGGGTGAGGCAAAACCATCGCCGATCCTGATCCGCCAGATCTGGCGAGGCACTCGCGGCAGTGTTTCGGGGACCGAGCCCCCCGGAGGAACATGGCCGTCACGCAGGGGGCCGCGCCAGCCCGGCCAGTCGGAGGCGAAACCGCTTTCACTCGGCAGCACTAGGCAGCCAGCAGCGATAGCCAGGAACAACAAGCCCCTTGGGCGGCACGAATTACAGTGAGGTCGGACGGTGGCAAAGGGTGGTTTAGCTGTCATCGCTCAATAGATCGATCTTTAGAAAGCATTTTTGGCTTCGCGAGTCCAGTCTCAGTGCTTGCTCCAAGTCGTTGATGTTTCGCTTTCTGGATCATTCCATCGGTGGGTTCCGGATCCGCCCTGATGGCGGTTTACCTGTGTCCCCCATAATGGTGACTGGTGAACGAACGGGGCTTCGGTGATCCTAGCATTGTTGTTAGGCGCTGCGTTCTCAGTGCCGTGTGTGAAAAGGCCGGACTTGTTACCCGGCCTTTCTCTTTGTACGAGGCTATTGCTCCTCGCCTCCTCGCCGCAATGGGAAAGCTCGAAGGTGGGTTGATTATCGTAATTGCGGTCCAGCGCACAGACAGCGCACTAAAATCCCCAACCAAACGTAAGCCCATACACTAAAGCCTGCGACTCCCGGGTAAAATCCCCGGACAATTCCGGTGCCAGGGTGAAATGGCCGAATTTAAAGTCGTAACCAACGGATATCCGGCCTAAGAACTCGCTATCCTGACCGTTGAACTCGACCCCTGGTCCGACCGAGAGTTTCAACTCCCGCCACGGATGCCAGCTTATTGGCAAAACGACGGCGAGGTCGCGTCCTTCGCCAAACACGACATCCTCCAGCAGCCCGCCTACGCCCCACGCCGGCGCGAGGCGATACTCGTATTCCAAGCCGAGCGCGCCGCCGCTTTCGGCTTCACCAGCCTCGAACCGCGTAACCCCGCCGAGAAAAAGTCCGACGTGATGCCGATGGTCGACCCCGGGGGACTCCCCCTCGTTCAGTGGATGGCGAATGCTTGCGGGTTCTTGTGCCAGGAGACTGCCCAAACCGGCCGTCGCCAGAGTTAACGATAGGATGAATTTGAGTTGTCGATTCATAGCTGTTTTGTGACTCAGTACTTTTCGCGGAATAAAGCAAACACCGAGTCCGCCTTATTACCCAGCTCGGGCTGGGGGGCAGAGCGGCGGCGGGTGATAGTCGTGCACCCACTGATTTCCTTTTGGGTTGATTCTGCTTCGAAGCGAAACATTCGACCAAACAATGGGTGCGCTGTTTCGGTCCCAAAACCTGCGCCGCCGGGCCGCCTGCACTGCGGAATGCTTATGAGGCGGGTCACTAGTTGCTAACCGCATCTTGGCCAAACCAACTCGCGGATTGATTGCCGCCGAAGCCATTCCCGAAGCGTGCACGGGTGCCGGTTAACCCTGGGTGCCGCGTGTCTCTCTCACAATTGCCATGACCTGGACATGGAGTGCTGGGGCGCCAGCAAGCACGGCATACGTTTTCGCACCGGCTGACCGCGAGATGTCCAGATTGAGCCGTCCCCCATGCACATCCGTGTAACAGCCACCAGCCTCCTGGACGATGAGCATGGGAGCGGCGATGTCCCAAAGGCGCGTGCTCTGATTGATCATGCCGCCCAACTTGCCCTCGGCCGTGTAGGCCGGGTCCATCAGGCTGTTGGTGGCGCGAACATTTCGCACGCGCCGAAGGAGTCGTGCCAGGAGCGCAACATCGCACTCGGCCTCCGCGTCGCTAGCGCCACCGTCCATGCCGTAGGCCCACAGGACATCCTCTAATCTCTGACCCGGCGTCACGGAGATTCGCCCGCCATTTTTGTACGCACCGGCTCCGGTCTCCGCAGTATAAGTGTCGCCACTGACTGGGACGTGCATCACGCCAGCAACTGGCTGCGCGCCGCGGAGCACGGCGATCATTACGCCAAACCACGGAATGCCGGCTGCGAAGTTTGAGGTGCCATCCAGCGGATCGACAATCCACGTGTATTCCGAATCCCGCAGATCGCTGCCGGCCTCTTCTGCAATGATGGAATGGTTCGGAAACCGGCTGCGGATTCCCCGGATAATGATGCCCTCGGCGCATGTGTCGGCGGCCGTAACGACATTGCTCTGGTCGCCTTTCTTTGCAATGACCTGGGCCGTGCCAAAAGTGGCAAGCAGGGAGTGACCGGCTTCCTGCGCAAGTTCCACCGCAGCGCGAAGCAGGCTGTCAGGCGGGTTCATGGAAATGGACACGCTGTTGGGTGCTGGTTCGACGGTCCGGACCTTCGAGGCAAGCCAAAGTTTTGGGGGACGTCACCATGCTCAATGCCAGACTTCTCCCTTGGTCGCATCTCCCGGCACATCGAGCACCTGCACGCTCGACACCGTTTTCATGGTTTTGTGGTCGGCGAAAGTCCAGAGCACCTGCCTGGCCGGTGTTACTTCAATGATGTGTGGGCCGCTGCCCAGCTGGCCGTGGCCCTGCCAGTTCGACATCACCGTGTTGCCATTGGGCAAACGGTGCAAACCGGTCATCAACTTCAAACTGATCCCCGGCAGATCACCGCTCTTGATTTCCCATACCGTCCGGCCTTGGGCATCCACCTCGAACACCCGGGCCCCGTCCGGCAACAGGTCGCCGCAGGCAATGAGGGTGTGGCCATCGGCCAGCCGCACGACGCTGTGCGGGCCGCTTGGGGCGGGGATCTCGCGCACCACTTTTCCCTGGACGTCGTATTCGCGCACCACCTGGTCGCCGTAGTGCGCGACGAGGTAATGGCCGTTGGCGAGCTGACGGGCATTGCGCATGTAAAGATGGCCACCATCCTTGCCTTGCGGGAGCAGCCGGATCTCCCGGGCTACTTTCCCCGAGGGTTCGACTTCGAGCAGGCGGCCCGCGTTGCACTCGCCGATAAAGGTATTGCCGTTGGGCAGTCGTTGGCAGGCGTAAATCTCACTCTTGGATTCATAGTTGAAGACGACCTGATTCGACCGCGTGACTTCTTTCACCCCGTGGCCGGTCGTGAAAAGCAGGTTGCCATTTGGCAGCGACCACACCTCGTCGCAACTCGGAGCCGGATGCTCCCACTCCACCTGGCCATTGGCCGCCACAATAAACACCTTGCCTAAAACGTAATCTGCGCAGGCGAAACGGTGTCCGGCAGCAAAGGCCGGCGCCGCCAGGTAACAAAGGAGGCCCACCGACAAAGCGCCGATACGGTGAGTCGAAATCGCAGAGAGTAGTTTTCTCATAGGATAGGCCGAACCATTGTTGTTTACGGGACTCGAATTTCCGCAGAGGTGCCGTTATATCTCTCCCCCCACGTCACGTCCAGGTCCTGCGGCGGCAAGTAACCGATTCCAGATGCGCGTGTCAAGATTCGCGCTCGTTGAAAATCGGAGGGGATGCCAAGCGGGCGGAGTCGCTGAGATTCATAAGCCCGCGATCTCCGGCCACAAGCTTTCGAGGTCCGATTCCGCCAGGGCTTTCGCCCGGATTGTCTCCTGGCCCGCCACATCCATTGCCATCTGCAGCCAGCGGAGCGAGTGGCTTCGTTGGCCGAGGTGGCAATCGTAGCAGGCGAGGCCAAAGTGAACGCCCCATTCGTTTGGGAACTTATGTGCGACGGCAAAGAGGACCTGGCGGGCTTCGGCGGTTCGCTCCTGTTTGCGGAGCGCGCGGGCCAGGTGGACGGGGCCAAAACTCGAATCCGGCATCAGCGTGCAAAGGGTGCCAGCCAACTCCGCGGCGTAACCCCATGCCTGCGCGGCGCAGCAAATCAGGACGCGCACCTGCAACACCTCCGGATGGTTATGCAAATCCGGGGACAGGTTGTCCAATTCCACGCTGGCTTCAGTATGGTTGCCCAGTTCGAGCCAACCGTGGGCGGCCTGCAAGCAAAGGGAATCGGGGTGCGTTAGTTTCTTCACTTAAAGCCGAAGCTAAGCCGGCCGTGCGTGGGATGCAACCGGCCCAATCCTTCTCCCTGTCGCCGATCCTCAGGCCTTGAAGATTGACCCTCGGCGGATGGCAAACCTGATGAGATGCCGGACCGAGCGGAAATGGGATCAATCCGTCCAGGCCTGCGCCGTGGGCTTCGGTCTCGCGGGGGGGCGGCCTAAAGTGGAGTTGCGCGTCGCTGGTAATGGGGGAAGATTGAAACCATGAAGCCCGATCCCGCCCATAAGGACACGGTTTTTCCAACGGCGGCTGACGTGCGCACGCAATCATCCGCCGCGTCCCGCTCGCCACAAATTGATGCGGAAATGCAACGGCTCCATCATGAGTTGGAAGTCCGCCAGCTCGAATTGGAACGGCAGAATCGGGAGCTGCGACGGGCCAAGGATGAAATCGAGTACGGTCTGGAGCGTTACACCGAGCTTTTCCACTTGGCGCCGGTGGGGTATTTCAATCTCACGGCGGACGGCACGGTCCGGCTTGCCAACCTCACCAGCGCCCGGCTGCTGGGGGGGGAGCGCGCCCAGGATTTGTTCGGCCAGCATTTCGTTTCGCTGGTGGCGGAAAGCGACCGGAATATTTTTCGCGAATTTCTCGCGCGACTATTTCGATCCGCTTGCCATGAAACTTGTGAACTGGCGTTGGCGACCGAAGACCGGCCGCCGCGGTTTGTCCGCTTGGAGGGCAAATACGACCCGGACGGCGAACGCTGCCGCGTGGTGATGCTGGACATTACCGAGCGCCGGTTGGCCGAGGCGAAGCTCCGGGAAAGCGAGGCGCGGTTGAGTTTCGCCCTGCAAACGATCCAGGTCGGGGCCTGGGAACTTGACCTGCGGGACAACACCGCGCAGCGCACTCTGATCCACGATCAGATTTTTGGTTATCAGACCCTGTTGCCCCAGTGGACTTACGAACTGGCCCTGGAACACGTCCTGCCGGAGGACCGTCCGGAGGTGGAGCGGCGATTCCACGCGGCGATTGCGGCGCAAGCCGACTGGGATTTCGAATTCCGGATTCGCCGTGCCGATGGTGCGGTACGGTGGATTTGGGCCGCCGGCCATTATCGGCCCGATGTGGCCAACCACCCGGGACGCATGGCGGGCATCGTGCAGGACATCACCGAACGCAAACAGGCAGCCGAGGCCGCCCGGGAGAGCGAAGCCTTCGTCCGTGATGTGATCAACTCGCTTTCCGCTCATGTTGCGGTGCTCGACGCGCAGGGCGTCATCGTGGCGGTCAATCAGGCCTGGCAACGCTTTGCCGCCGAGAATGCCGGCGATGCCGCGAAGGTCAGCATCGGAGCGAACTACCTGGAGGTTTGCCAATCGCACCTGGATCTGGCGGCGGACAGAATCCCACAAGCGGCGTTGCAGGGCATTCGGGCGGTCCTCAACGGCCACCAGCCATCCTTCTCGCTGGAGTATCCCTGCCATTCTCCGACCGAGGAGCGTTGGTTCCTCATGAAGGTCCAGCCGCTGGGGGGAAACCGCAAAGGCGTGGTGATCGCGCATGAGAACATCACTGCGCTCAAGCAGTTGAAGCAGCAGCTTCCTTAAGCGCGTCCGTCCGGGTGCGGGGTTTTCCGGCGCGAAGAACCCGGAGACTGAATCCCCGCCCATTCTCGAAAGGCTCAACTCGGGCCTCGATTTCCAAAACAGGATACCGAATGGTGGCGAGGCCGTAGCTCTTGTACGTCTGCGCGAACAACTCGGTTTCGACGATGCCCGTCCAGTCGGCGAGGGAGAGGAACTTCATCGGTTCGCCGGTGATTTGGTGATGCGTGCGCTGCTCGACGACGAGCCCGCAGGTTGTAATCGTTTCCCCGACGAATTCCCCCAGCCGGTTCACGGGACAGTAGGTGTCCCACGCCACGTCGGGGAATAGTTCGAGCGGATGACCGCTGACCGCATAGCCAAACAGGTCCGTTTCGGCCTGCAGTTTGTCCTGACGGGTGGGCTCCGCGAGTGGAATCACCACCAGTTGTTCCAGTCCGGGCGGCGCGATGAGCCAGCCCTGGTTTGGTTCGGCATTCGAGGAATACGTTTTGACGAGATGCTGGGCCTGCCAGAACTGGCGGGTGCGCGTTTCGCCGAACTCGTCGAAGGCCCCGGCTCGAATCATGGCCTCCAATTCCTCCGCCGCGGGCGCGACCCGGTGGAAGAAATCCGCCAACGAGGCGAATCCGCCGCGCGCCCGGGCCTGCAGCAGGGCATCGGTGGTGCGGGCCGTGAGGCCCTTTACCCGTGTCACCGGCACGCGGATGCCATTGCCGTGGGGAACAAATGCCGGCCCCGGCTCATTGATCGACGGCGGTCGGAAATTCAAACCGAGGCGATGGCTTTCGAGGACATAGACCAACGGGTGATAGAAGCCCTTGCCGTTGGTGAGCACCGCCGCCATGAACTCCGCCGGATAGTAGCGCTTGAGCCACGCCGATTGATACGCCTCGACCCCGTAGGCCGTGCTGTGGGCTTTGCAGAAGGCGTAACCGGCAAATCCAGTGACGAGCCCCCAAACCTCGATGGTCTTTTCCGGCGAATGCCCCCGGACCCGCGCCGAAGCGAAGAATTCCCCGCGAATTTCCTCGATGACCGCGTGCTTCTGTTTGTTCAAGGCGCGACGCAAAAGATCGGCGCGCCCGGGGGGCAGGCCGGCAAAAGCTTCGCAGATTTGCAGGATATGTTCCTCGTAAACCACCAAACCGTAGGTGCTGCGCAAACATGCCTCCAGCGAGGGGTGCGGATAAGTGACCGGCTCCATTCCCTGATAGCGCCGGGTGAACGCCCCTTTCTTGCCTTCATTGGCCGCACCCGGGCGGATGACGCTGACGATGGCCACCAGGCCATCAATCTCGCCGACGTTACACATGCGGCACAGGCTCGTCATGGCGGGACTTTCAATGTGGTGCACCGCCCGGCCGTGGCCGCGGGCGATCATTTCCCAGACTTCCGGATCCCGCCACGGCTCCACGGCTTGCGGATCCCCCAGCAACAGTTGGCCGTCCGCTTGCTGCCGGGCGACGCAGCGCTCCAAATCAACCGCGATGCCGCGTGCGGCGAGCCCGGCCTTCACGTCCCGCATGACCGCCAGGCCGCCTTGCGCGAGGATGTCCATTTTGACCAGGCCAATGGCTTCGACCGAGTCCATGTCGAAGTGCGTGGTCGCGTAACCTTTGTTGGCGATGAAGGTGGGCGTGAGTTCGTGCAGCGGTTGACGCGACAACACCAACCCGCAGGGATGCATCTTCGGGTAGCGGGGCATGCCGTCCAAAAATTCCGCCATGTGAATGGCGGTCCGGTAGGGTTCCTCGTCCAGCGGCAAGTTGCGCGTTTCGGGGCTGGCCCGCAGCAGTTCAATCAAACCCGTGCCCCCCTTGGGCGCCGGCCCGTCCGGCACCCAGCCACCGCCGAAACCCCATGGAAAGTGTTCCGTAAACCTGCGCACCTCCCGCTCCGCCACCCCCAGCACCTTGGCAACCTCGGCAAACGCGCTGCGCGCCTGGAAGGTGGAAAAGCCGCCCACGACGGCACAACGCTCCGGGCCGTACTTTTGGAAGACAAGCTTCACCACGTCGTCTTTGACATCGTGGGCAAAATCAATGTCGATGTCCGGCAGCTTGTGCAGCGCCATGCGTTCCTTGTTCAAGAACCGTCGGAAATACAGATCGAAGCGAATGGGGCACACGCCGCTGATGCCCAGGCAATAGCAGACGAGACTGTCCGCGGCGCTGCCGCGGGTGATCCAGTCGATGTTCCGGCGCCGGCATTCCTGGAGAAAATCCCCGGTGATGAGAAAATATTCCTCGTAGCCAACGTCGTTGATGATCGCGAGTTCCTCCAGCGCCTGGGCCTGGAACTGCTCGGCGCGGGAACCGTAGCGGTCACGCAAACCGTTCAACACCAGCTGGCGCAAGTATTCACCCGGTGACAAGCCATCCGGCGGTGTGTAGGTGGGAAATTGCGGTGGCCCGAAGGGCAGGTCGAAGTGGCAGCGGTCCGCGATCTCCATCGTGCGCCGGATCCAATCGGGGTTGGCCGGACAAGCCTGGGCCATCTCCGCCGGCGTGCGCAAGTGCCAGCGCCCCGACTGCCGCTTTTCCGGATGGACCTCCCGCAGCAAGGTTAGCGTGCGGATGCTCTGCACGATATCGTACTTCTGGCGGTCGCCCGGGGCGGCATAGTGAACCGCCGGACACGCCACCGCCGCCGCCTCAAGCTTCTTTGCGGTCACCATGCGGTAAAAACTCCCCTGGAACAACTCCGCCAACCGTTCGTCCGGGCTGACGGCAATCAAGCCGTCAGTGAAGCCGGTGAATTCATCGAGGCGATACGGCCGCCGCTGCTGGTCGGCGACGGAAGCTTCAGCGGCATTCCTGTCCGTTTGCTCGGCGTGCCGGGAAAGCAGGCGGCAGAGATTGGCATAGCCACGCGCTGATTCGACGTAGAGGAGCACCGGCTTTTCGGCCACGCTCAGTTCCACCCCGACAATGGGTTTGATGCCCGCCGACCGGGCCGCCTGGACGAATTCCACCGCCCCGTGGAGATTGCCGGTGTCGGTCAGGGCCACCGCCGGCAGGCGGTGTTGCTGTGCCAGGTTCACGATGGCTTGCGGGGAGAGCGTCGAGTCGAGAAACGAATAATGGCTGTGCACCCGCAAGGGAACATAAGTGGTGATTTGCGGCCGGGCCAATCGCGTTGGCGGCCGAATCGGCACTGGGTTGGGTTGCGCCGTAATCGCCCCGGCTGGTGGATGCAAGAGCCGGAAATCATGCCCGCGCAAAATGACGGAGCGACCATGCACCGACCGGAGTTCATCCACCGCCGCCGCCAGCCGGGATTGAGCATCCAGTCGTTGAATCGGGACCGTCAGCGGGAGGTCGCTGCGAAACCGTCCGTCATATAGATTCGACAGTTTCAACGCCACCAACCGCAGACTGACCCGCCGCTTCCACGCTTTTGTCAGCATGGCCGGCAACCGGCCATACACCTCCGTTTCCAGATCGGTTGGTTCCAACAAGCTTTCGCTCACCTGATCCTCCGCCCGATCGTTGTAGCGGACCGTTACCGTCAGCGTGCGAATCGTCCGTTGTTCGGCCCGCACCTTGGCAAAGAGGTCGTCCGCCATCCGCCGCAGCGTGGCCGCGACGTATTCCTCGTCCGTCAGATCGCTGGCAAACGTCTCCTGCTGGCTGAAGGTTTTTTGCGGCTCGCGGGCGGGGACCAGCGGGCGGTCGTCAATGCCGTGCGCGAATTGCCGGATCGTGACGGCCTGCCGCCCCAGCACCAGTTCCAGCATTTCGATCG
>CAZIJO010000067.1:0-25390 GCA_964539515.1 uncultured Bifidobacterium sp.
GCACCAGCGCGACGCTTTGATCCCGAAATATGCCGAACTCGTTTACAACGGCTTCTGGTATGCCCCCGAACGGTATGCGCTCCAGGCCTACGTCGAGGAATCGCAGAAGAACGTCACCGGCACGGTGCGCGTGAAACTCTACAAGGGCAACCTCATGGTCGCGGGCCGCAAGAGCCCGGTGAGCCTCTACAACCCGCATATCGCTACGATGGAAGCTGACCCGACCAAGGCCTACAACCAGGACGACGCCACGGGCTTCATCCGGCTGAACGGTCTCCGCCTGAAAGTCGCGGCGAAGGTGCAGAGGAAGAAGTGAGTCGTTGCTCGGTGCGGCGGCTCGGGTAGATTGAACCATGACTTGGCAAAAGAAAATTGCCGATTGGCGGAAGCTCAAACCAGCGGAGCGCAAAGCTCGACGCTGGGCGGACGTGCCGCGCCAGGTCGCAGCCAGCATGGCATTTGAAGGTGAGCCGGTGGACTTTGAATGGCTGAAAACTCTACACAACCGCCGCACGCCACGCGCTTCGTAGAAACGACGCACGGGATTATTTCCTACGCGCAACTCGCGCCGCTGCTAGCCGCGCATGTCCTGCAAGTGCTGCAAGACATCGAGGACGGCGTTTTTGCTCCGTGCCCGTTGGACGAATCGCTGCTGCTCGACTTCCATCGCAGAATTTGCGGCGACCTCACGCCTGATTGGGCAGGCCGGTTTCGCGCAAACGAAGTCAAAGTCGGCCAGCACTCGCCGCCGCCCTTGCATTAAGTTCCGATGCTCGTCCGGGATTATTTTGCCGATCTGAACGTGCGACTGGCGGAGACGTCCGCCGGGAAGGAAACCTTGTTGTTGGAGACACTCGCCTTTGCCGAAGGACGCCTGTTGTTCATCCACCCTTTCGCTGATTTCAACGGACGCACCACACGTTTATTGCTGGCGGAAATCCTGCGCCGTCTGGAACTGCCGCCCGTCGAACTGGCGCCGGAGAACGACACTGCCCGCGAGAATTACCTTCGAGCTTTGGAAGCCGCCGACCAATTGGACTGGACGCCGTTGACCAAACTCTGGCAGCAACGGCTGGAACACGCATGAAACCCAAATTTGCCACGATGGAAGCCCCCCAGCCGCCCGCCCGCATGCGAGGCCAATGGCTGGCATTGCCCGTCTGGCTCGCGCTCAGTTTCAGTGCAGCGTTGATGGGTGGCCTGTTCCCCCCGGGGGAATGGTATGCGGCGCTGCGGAAGCCGGCCTGGAATCCGCCGGGGTGGGTGTTTGGCCCGGTGTGGTCGGCCCTCTACACGATGATGGCGGTGGCCGCCTGGTTGGTGTGGCGGCGCGGCGGTTTTGCCGTTCACTACCGACCACTGACGTGGTTCCTCACGCAACTGGCGCTCAACGCCGCCTGGACGCCGCTGTTCTTCGGTTTGCATTGGCCGGGTGTGGCGTTCGCCGAGATCGTGCTTCTCTGGCTGGCGATTGGCGCCACGCTGGTCGAGTTTGGTCGCGTCAACCGCATCGCCGCCTGGCTGCTCGCGCCTTACCTCGTTTGGGTGAGCTTCGCTTCGGGATTGAACTTCGTCCTGTGGCGGTTGAACGCCTGAATTGACGCCGATGAACATCCTCGTCACGGGTGCGAGTGGCTTGGTCGGTCAGGCTGCGGTGGCCCACCTGACAAAGAACGGCCATCGTGTCGTGCCACTGATTCGCACTTCCGCGGCCGGCGCACGGCTGCCAGCGTGGAATCCCGCGACGCACCAAATCCAACTCGCTCCCGCGGGCCCGCTGGACGCTGTCCTGCATCTGGCGGGTGAGAACATTGCCCAGCGCTGGACGCTCGCCGCGAAGGCGCGCATCCGCGCCAGCCGGGTGGAGGCAACGCGCCTGCTGTGCGAAGCGCTGGCCCGGTTGCCGCAACCACCCCGGGTCCTGGTTTGCGCCTCGGCCACGGGTTTTTATGGGGATCGCGGCGACGAATGGCTGGATGAGAAAAGCGCGCCGGGCCGCGGGTTTCTTCCGGCGGTTTGCCAGGCGTGGGAAGCGGCGGCGGACGCGGTCCGGCACCGGGGCCTGCGCGTCGTGCATTTGCGGCTCGGCATCGTGCTCGCCCGAGAAGGCGGCGCGCTGGCGAAAATGCTGCCCGCTTTCCGGCTGGGTTTGGGCGGACGGCTGGGCACGGGGCGGCAATTCTGGAGTTGGATTGCGCGGGAGGATTTGCTGCGCGTGGTGGAACAGGCATTACAGGACGATCGCTTGAGCGGTGCCGTGAACGCCGTTTCGCCCGCACCCGTCACGAACGCGGAGTTCACCGGGACAATCGCCCGCGTTTTGCGGCGGCCCGCATTTTTGCCCGTGCCCGCGTTCGTCGTGAAATTGCTTTTCGGCGGGATGGGCCGTGAGGCCTTGCTCGGCAGCGCGCGGGTGCGGCCGACGCGCCTCCTCGAGAGCGGTTTCGAGTTTCGCCAGGCCCGGCTCGATGCCGCGCTCCAGCAGGTGCTCGGGGAACCAAGGAAGATCAACTAAGCAGACCTTCGATTTATTGACACCCGCTCGATGAGCGCCTGGCGGGCTGGTGGCCAGCTCGCGCGGTTCGCGGCGGTAAACTCCGGAGGCATGGTGGTGCCGGTCTTTGTCCAGAACTGGTTTCACAAGACGCTGCGGGGTGGGGCGAGCGTACTCGCGAGCCGAATTCGGCCGGGATTTGAACCGCCGGCGGCTCGTCAGGAGCCTCGCCCCACTTATGAAACCAGTTCTAGTTATCCCAACGTAGGCGGAGGATCGTGGCGTTTTTCCGGTTCCCGGACCGGCTGGCCGTCCGGCCGGAACGCACCCGGTGATGGTTCGAATCCGTGCCGGTTCCAGTCGGCCGGGGTTACGGCTGTGGCTTCAGAATTTTCGTCGCCGTGACGTGCTTCAGCAGTTCCTTGCGATTCATGAAATAGGTCGGCGTCGTTTTGCTTTTGCTGAACAGCTTTTCCGCCTGGTCATCCCAGTGCCCACTCGCCGGGTGGTCGCTGACGCCGAGCGGCACGACGGTGTGGGACTCGGGCGGATTGCTCAGGATGATAATTTGGGTCGAGGTCTGGCCGCCGCGGCCGACCATTTCGTTTCCCACCGGGCTGAAACTGATGGCGCGCGGGGTCGCCATGCCGGCGTCTTTCAGCGAGCCGCCACCCACGGGGTACGTGCGCTTCCCGCCCTCCCGGCCGACGCGAAAATAAGTGCCGTAGGGGACATGCACCGAGCCGAATTTGGATTTTAACCAGCCGGCGGCTTTGTCCAGGGCCAGAGCGATTTGCCGGTCGCCCAGATTCGCCGGCGGCTCCACGCTGCCAGCGATTTCCTTATCCAGTCCTTTCTTGAATGCGTAAAAGGCGAGCGCCCCTTCGGAGTCCGCATCGCTCCGCCGATTCCATTTCTGGATGAGGTCATAGACCACCGCTGCGTCGGTCGATCGGTCCCCGCTGGCGGTCTTCGCCCACGCGGCCTTGATCCGCACCTGCCATTTCGCGGCCTGATAAACCTCGGGGCTGAAGGCGATGTCGGTCGCCCTTTCCACGGTGACATTCCGTGCCTTCTCGAGGAGTTCGGTCATCATGTCGCCCCGTTGATGGCGCGGGTCAGTCCGCGTGGCATTATAGAGGTAAGGGAAGCGGGCGTACTTCTCGGGCGTCAGCGGACTGTCCTTCATCATCGCGAACGGCGTCACGTTGCAATTGTGCATGTAGGCTTGCGGCGGGTTTTCGAGCTGGACGAGGTCGGTGAACGGGTGAATGCCCTGCCAGTCGTTGGCCGCATCGCGGCCGGGGATGGGCCGTGTCGCATCGGTGCCCGGCGCGCGAATCGGGACCCGGCCGTTGCGGACGTAATAAATGTCGCCTTGCACCGTGGCGACCATGACGTTTTGGGCCATGAGCTGAAGCTGCGCCAGGGCGGTCTTCATTTCCACGAGGTTGCGGGCCGTCATCGTGTCATAGGTTTGATCGGTCAATCCCACCTCTTCGAAGTAGGGGATCGCCATGGCATAGGCTTTGCCATTCTGGTGCGCGACGATGGGGCCGTGATGGCTGTACTCGATCTCCGATTCCTTCCAATCCACCTTGTCACCATTCTTCACGCCGATTTTGGTTTTCCGGACGGTGAGATCCCGCCATTGGCCGTCGCGGCGGTATTGCCGGGGATGGGCAGGATTCAGTTCCTCCTCAAAAACGTCCGAAGTGTCCGGCGCTCCCGTGGTCATGGCGATGGAGCAGTAACGACTGTGGCCGAGGCTGGGCAGGGGCGTGCCGAGGATGGAAACGCCCGCGGCATTGAAATCCCCGGCGTAGATCCGGATTTGGTAAAAGCGGAATTCGGCATACCAGCTGAGGTGCGGATCCACCACCGCGATCGGCACTTTCAATTTCGTTCGGCTGGGGCCGATCAGCATCTCGTTCGAGCCGCGGTAGCCGACATCATCGAGCTTGATGCCCGCGCGGAGGAGGTCGCCCCCGGCTTCACCCATCGGCCAACCCCATATGACATGCCGGCCCAGCGCCACCACATCCCACGGATGAATCTCCTGCGCCCAGGCCGGGACTTGTTCGGGATGTTCCCGCATGAAGTATTTTATGCCCGCCTGGTAGGCCTCAATGACGGCCCGCGTCCGGGCGCGGAGCTGGCCGTATTTTTCCCGGCTGATTTCTTCGTGGCGAAAAATGCGCGCGATCATGTCATTGCGATAATTGTCCGGGCCGAAGACCTCCGCCATCGTGCCGTTGGCGCGGCGATAGTTTTTCAACAACTCCTCGAGCCGGTCCTCCGCCTGCGCGTAGCCGACTGCGAACGCGGCGGTTTCCAGGGTGGGCGCGTAAACGTGGGGGATGCCGAATTCATCGCGGTAAAGGGTGGCTTCCGACGCCGCGGTGGCTGCGTGCAGCCGGGGGACGATGAGCAGCAATGCACAGCCGGCGGCGAATACGAATGCGGGTTTGTTTTTCATGGGATACGACTTTTTACAACAGACAAAAGAGTGCCGGGTTGTGACAACGAATCCAACTATTCTTCGCCATTATTTCCGGGGACCTCGCCGTCTTGGCGTTGCGCGGTGAAGGAGGGCGATGAGTGCCGGCGTCAACCTGGGAGTTCGTCCAAAACCGCACTGCCCAATGGGCCAAGTTCCGTCGTTCGCTGATTTCCACGGAAGCTGAGCGTGACGCGGCGGGGTTCCGGCAGCAGATTCCACAGGAGCACCCGGTTCGCCGAGGGATACCAAGCGCAAACCACCGGAGTCTCTTCTTCGACCACCGGCACGTTGGTTAACGCGGCGCGGATGCGTCGCTTGAACGCGAATAATGCTTCGAGGGTTTCGGGAACGACCGCGATCCTTTGGTCCCCGGTCGCCGGCTGGATGCGGCAAACCAGTTGGCCGGAAAATGCTGCTTTCACCGGCTGCATCTCCCGCGCGTCGAAGTCGGACAGGAAATTCCAGCCGTCGCGTGCCGGCGTCGCGACCACCTCAAACGGCACGCCCGTGGCCAGCCAGAGACTGAACGGTTGGTCGTCACCCACGTAACGTTGCGCCTCGCCCCAGACGTGTTTGAAGGGCCCGCGCAGGCGGTGTCCGGCCACGAGTTCATGCTGCCGGGCCTGCTCGCGCATCGCCGGCCCCAGCGTCGCCCAGTGGGTGCGCGGGAAGGGCGTCAGGCCGCTCATGAACATTGTGTGCCGTACATCCGCGATGGTGGAGACGGTCAGCTTGGCGGCGAGATTTGGGGCGGAGAGTTTGTCCGCCGGGTACGCCGTGGTTTCACTGAACGCATGGTCTGGTTCCACGAAGCGGCGATGGAAGAGCACGCTGAACAATTCGTCCGTCTTGCCTTTCACGCGCCCGAACGACGTGTCGTCGAACATCAGTTCCCCCACGCGCACCGGGACGCGGCGATAGTCCCGCAGCCGGATGCCGGCCTTTTCGGCGCCGAGATACATGATCATGTTGCCTAAGCGGCCGGCGAAGGCGCGCTGCTGGGCGCGAAACGAGGCCGTGAGCTGGTCGCAGTTCCCATCCACCCACGAACGCAGCAGCTTGGTGAACCGGCGTGCGCGCACGTCGTCCAGCAACTCGCGCCAGCGCGCCTCGCCCAGGCCGTGCCGGCGCAGAAACGCTTCCCGGTGTTCCGCGCAAAAGCAGCCGCCAATCTCGCCCGGACCGCGGGCCAGGCGAAAATCGTCGTCCACGAACGCCATCTGGAATCCGAGCCGCCGGAGTTCGCGCAAGGCGGCGACATTTTCCTCCGTGGCCGGGGGGTGGAGCGAGGTGCCGGCAAAGCGTTTGCCGTCGGGCCGTTCCCCGAGCCGCCAGTGTTTCGGTGGGGTGAGCGGGAACTCGCCGTCGCGCGATCCGAGCGAATCGCCGGGATGCCCAAGGGGCACGGTGGCCAGTTCCGTGCGCAGTCCGGCGCGGGCGGCGAGTTGTTGGGCTTTGATGATTTGCGCTTCTGGATACGGCCGGAAGCCGTAGAAGAATCCGGCGAGCCACACGGTGTCGACGCCGGCGGCGCGGACGATCTCAAGCAACTCCGGCTCGCTTTCGATGAGCGGCGGTGCGAGACAGACGTGGTAATCGCGGCGACGGGCCGGGCTGGGTCGCGCGATGCCGGTAAACGGAAAGGCCAGGGCTGCGCCGGCAATGGTGGTCAACCACCGGCGGCGCGAGCAAGTGGCGAGGGATTCGAGCTGGATCGGCATTTAGTCCCCTATCAGGTTGGGAAGTATTGTTTTGTCTTCGCCCGTTCGTGGGAGACTGGAGTCGACCGCTGCTGGTGTCAACCGTCGGGAAGGTGGGTAATTGGATATCTGAATTCTCTACGACTTGCCCGGCTTGAATTCTCATCGGCGGGTGGGCAAGCTTCGCTGGCTGAACAAATCAACCCGGCGGCTGCCAGCACCCAACAATCCTGAAACCATGTTCCTCCCCAAATCCCTGACCGGGGCACTGTCCTGCGTTGCCGCGCTGTTTCTCGCCAGCTGTGCCAGCCAACCGTCGAACCCAGCTGCCCACACGCAAATGGGGGAATCTGTGATTCTCATTGGCGAAGAGCCAGCCAGGTTGGCCTTCGCCCCATTGCTGTCCAAGCCCGTTCGCGTTCGCAGCACGTATCGCGATGGATTGCCGCAGACGATCCACTACGAACCGGGCCGCGACTACGTGCTGGAGGCGACCGGCCAGATCCGTCGCCCTGCGGGTTCCCGGATTCCCGATTTCCGCACCAATGTCCTCTATGGGAAGGAAGATTTTAATCACAGCCAGTTTCCCGGCTTCGGGAACGGTGGCTTCTTCGTGTTCGTGGATTATTCGCACCGGGAAAAATGGTCACCGCTGCCACCACCGGCGGATCTGCGGGGGAGGGGGCTGGCGAAGACGCAGCAAAAACTGCGCGCCGGGGGGAAGGTTCGAATCGTGGCCTACGGCGACAGCATTACCGCCGGCGGTGACGCCACCGCACCGGGCTTGATTTTCTGGGAGCGCTGGGCGGACGCACTGCGCCAGAAGTATCCGCGCGCCACCATTGAAACCGTCAACGGCGCGACCGGCGGCGATTCGACCGTGCAGGGCCTGCAACGTCTGTCGGCAAAGGTGCTCGCGCAGAAGCCCGATGTCCTCCTGATTGGCTTTGGCATGAACGACCACAACCGTGGCGGCGTGCCGCCGGCAGCGTTTGCGGACAACCTGCGCACGATGATCGACCGGGTCCGGGCGGACACGGGCGCCGAGGTGGTTTTGTTCTCCGCCTTTCCGCCGAACCCGAAATGGCATTACGGCACGCACAACATGGCGGCGTATGCCGCCGCAACCGAGGGGGTGGCGCGGGAAAAGCAATGCGGCTTCGCCAACGTTTATCCCCTCTGGCTGCAATTCGCTGACAAGAAAAAGCCCGAGGATCTCCTGGGCAATAACATCAATCATCCCAACGATTTCGGGCATTGGATCTACTTTCAGGCGCTGCTGGCCATGGAGACGCTGTAGCGCTCCGCGGTCGCTTTTTGCGGTCGATGGACCATGCAGGTCCCCGCTTCCGGCGGGTATCCTGATGCCGGGCCGAAAGGTCAGAGCGTCAACAGATGGCGCAGTTGGAGCAGGAAAGTCCACCACCACACCAGCAGGACGCCGCCGCGCAAATAGAAGAAGATCGCGAGCGAGCTCAGCGTCAGCCGGAGGACCAGCAGTTCCACGAACACCATCGGCGGCAGCGCTGTGGGGGCGGATTGGGTTTTGATGACCATCACAAAGGTGCCGAACCCAATGGTGAAGGCGATCGCAACGCCCAACCGGCGGAACAACCGCAGCGCCCAGGCCAGCGGGGCAAATGTCAGGAACAGCGGGTGGAAGGCCACCGCAAAGAGCGTCATGCCGAACCATTGTGGCAGCGACGTGGGATAATCGGCCGGGGTGCGCGTCCGGAACGTCGGGTCGAGCCACCAGTGGAGAATCGTCGCGATCACCAGGCCGGCAAAAGTCGCACCGGAGAGGAGGCGGGGGGCGATGGGGAATTTGAAAACTGGCCGTCCGGCAAAGGGCGGATGCCACGCAAAAACAAACGCCCACAGCACGAAGCCGCCCAGCAGTAAAACCAGCTCCAGATACCAGATGGGATAAGGCGTGTGCCAGAGGGCGAAACGCGGATAACACACCAGCGCCGTGGCGACTGCCGCGAGGGCGGCGGGCTTGATGACGGCGGGTTGAATCAGGCGGCGCATCGCCTCTAAAATGAGCTTTGGCGCGCTACGAGACAAGGGCCGAGCATTGGAACAAAGGCGCGGGTAGCATGAACGAGAAGGCGTGTTAGGGGATGACACGCTCCGCTGCCCCGAAAAAGCCACTCCTGTGAACTTGGGTGACGAATGAAACGAGACGAACCTTGTAACCTCAATCCACTTTGCGTTTTAGATCGCGGCTGGTGAGGTTTGATCCGCCGGCAAATAAGGCAGGCTCTTATGCTTCAGTTTGCGCTGCGTGAAATCTCGACCCAGTTTTCGCCGACACCCATCAGCGTGAGTGTGCCCCAAATTGACGGGCGCCAGTCTGCGCTCAGCGCCGCCAGACCGGACCCGATGGAGTTTGTCGTGTTATCGAGCAACTCGCCCGCGTTGTCGTTTACCCAGATCAGCGTGAGCCGCCGGCCGTCAATTCCAGCCGACAACTTGAACGACCGGCTCGATGCGGTGACGCTGTCACTGGACAAATATAACAGGGTCGAGTTTGTCACCGTCACCGTCTGTTCGTCGCTGGTTAGCAGTAGGGCATCCGGTGTAGTCGTCAATGTTCTGGCCACGATCCCGTTGGTGAAAGTGCCAGAGCCGTTCACAGTGATGCCATCCACCGTCACCGTGTTTGGCGCGGCAGCCGCGGTGCTGGTGGTGTCGTCGCCCAGAATCAGACGGCGATGCGCCAGCGGCCCTGAGCTTGTGCGGGCGAGATAAACCTCCATCCAATCAGCGGTTGTCTTCCCCCCACGCCAGACAAACGGTGTTCCGTAAATGCCCATATAGTTCTCGTAATTGTTCCAAGCGCCAGCTTCGAAGTAGTGAGTCTGCGTTAAAGGGGGTGCAAAATTTGATCTTGGAGACAGTGGAATTGTGAACAGGGTCGTTCGTTCGGGCCAGTTGTCCGTTATCACCAGCCAGCCTTCAGTCTTTCCTGCCACGTGAAAGTTGCCGTTGTTGTACATCATGCCCCGGACCAGACAAGGCCATCCCGCCGGCAGCCCGGCGTTCCAAGTCGGATCGTTGTAAACCGGCAGTTCGATGGAGCAGTCCAGCAATTGGCCCGCGGGTCCACCGTAAGCCCACTCCCCGTAATTGATGAATGTGGTGTGCGCGCCCGAGACTCTCGTCCCGGTCATGTTTATGCTCGGATTGCCCCACAACTCGATAAAGTTTGTCCGCGTGGTTGCGGCATCCGTAAACTCCAAGTTGCCACCAATGACTGAAATTTGTTGGTTCGTGGCCCGTATCCAGGTGCCGATCTTGTAATCCGACGGGCTGATGAACACCATTCCCCGTCCGCCTTGGCTGTAAAGGTCGTAACCAATCCCGTTGGGGCGGAGGGCGGCGGAACAGTTGTTAAACACGGTCTGATCCGCTCCGCAACACAGAGCCGAGGTCGCGAAACCAATGTCGCAGGCAACCATGTGCATCCGGTAGTAGTTCGCACTGTTCGCGGTGGACCGAACCCCCAGCTTGAAGCCGGAAATGGTTGAGTTCCACACCTGAATATCGCCTGAGTAGCCGTCGCCGGTGTTGGCCGTCGTATCCCAATCCCTCACGGTCGAGGCCCCGAAGAATACGCCGGGCCCATTGGCGAGTGTAGAACTGGGAGCGGAAGCCATGTTGCCCGCCAGCGTGACGCCCGGCGCGAGCGGATTGGTATGGCCGCAAATTTCAATGAAGCTCATGGTGGAGCCTTTGGAATCAAGGTTGTTGAACACCAATCCTGCGCGGTTGATATTCGTCTGCCAGAGCATCGAAAAGGCGTTTGAATTCAGCAAAAGGATGGAGGCGCCGAAATCGCCAGCGTGCAGGACGCCGACCCCCCGGACATGAATCCCGGGCGGCACAAAGATGTTGGTGCCAATCGGCCAGATCCCGTGCGGGACAAATACCGTGTTGCTTCGGCCATGAGAATCGTAAGCGGCGTCAAATGCGGCTTGAATCGCAGCGCTATTGTCCGGCAGTGAATAGCGGTTGGTGATGTACGATTCCAACTCAAATCCAGGCGGAATGTAGGGGATGGCGCCGTAGTCCGCGATGTTGACTTCATTCTCGCTGGCGAAGGCCCGGCCCGTCGTTGAGTTGGTGAGCGCACCTGTAATCGCCGACCCCGCTACCGCAGTCAGGCCGGCGCCGGTCCCGCTGAAGGCGCCGTGGAGATTCACATCGCTCGTGCCGTTGGTCACCACGCCCGCCGGCAGTTGCGCCAATGGCAATGTGCCCGCCAGTGTGGCGGCGCGAATCGCGTACGGGGCAGCAGTGATCTGTTGGCGGGGACTCAGTGTGACGTTCGAGCCCACCCCACTGGGATGCAGGGCGATTTCCAGCCAGCGATCGGCGCCGGAAAAACTGTCCGCCTCCGGGAACTCCAGTTGAATAGTGAACAGGCCGTTCGTGACAGGCTGGGAGGTGCGCAGAACAGTAGTCCCAATCTGTCCGCCGCCGATGCTGGCCGGGAAGAGCGCGAAGCTAAAATCAAAAAGCCCGTTGACCGGGCCATTCGTGTCATTCAGCCGGCCTTGGTAGGTAATGGTGCTTGCGAAGGTTCCTTGGGACCAACCTGTCAAGGCAATCGTGCTGGATAAAGTAAGACAAAGCAGGGATCGAGTGAATTTAAACATTCGCTATACGCAGTTGGCTATGGACCACAATGCCCCTTTGGGAGCGCTTCTGAACGGTTGGGAGCAAATGGTAGCACTCAATCGAAGTCTTTCAATCGAGATTTCCCTGGAAGGAGACTAGAGCCTCAGCCTTTCGGCGGGGCGAGCGTCCCCGCGAGCCGGCTCGTCGGGAGCCTCGCCCCACCCACCCAACCGCTTCTGACAGTTCCAGCGTTTGACAGGAATCCCCTTCGTGGTGTTTAATCACTCAATCACATGAACCGAAATTGCCGACCTTATGCCTTGTGGGGAAGCTGGTTTGCCGCCCTCCTGTTGCTTTCGGTCGGCGCGGCTTCGGCTGGCGTCACGTCGGTTCGCCCGGTCAAACCGCGTTCCATCGATTTCAACCGCGATATCCGTCCGGTCCTCGCCGAGAATTGTTTTGCCTGTCATGGTCCGGACAAGAACAAGCGCAAGGCCGGGCTCCGGCTGGATTGGCGCGAGGAGGCCACGGCCAAACTTGAATCGGGAGTCATCGCGGTCGCGCCGGGTGACATCGGGAAGAGCCACCTGTTGAAGGTCATCGCGACCACGGACGACGACGAGCGCATGCCACCGAAGAAGACCGGCAAGCGGCTGACGAAGGAGCAGGTCGAGCTGTTGCGCGACTGGATCGCCCAGGGGGCGGCGTTCAAGGAGCATTGGGCCTACCTGGCGCCGGAGCGGCCTCCATTGCCGACCGTGAAACGAAAGAGCTGGCCGCGCAATGAGATTGATTACTTCATTCTGGCGCGGCTGGAGCAGGCGGGTTTGAAACCATCGCCGGAGGCGGAGAAGCACACATTGTTGCGCCGCGTGACCCTCAGCCTGACGGGACTGCCGCCAACGATGGCCGAAGTGGACGCCTTCCTGGCCGACAAGTCGCCAGACGCATACGAAAAGGTGGTGGACCGGTTGCTGGCTGCGCCGGCCTTCGGCGAAATGCTCGCCCAGCAATGGCTCGACCTGGCGCGTTACGCGGATTCCGACGGCTATCACGCGGATGTTCCGCGGTCCGTGTGGCAGTACCGCGACTACGTCATCCGCTCATTCAATGATAACAACCCGTTTGACCAGTTCACGATTGAACAGCTCGCCGGCGATCTGCTCCCCGAGGCCAAGCTTGAGCAGCGCATTGCGACGGCCTTCAACCGGAATGGCATGAGCAGCACGGAAGGCGGCGCCGACCCGGACGAGTACATGAACAAGTATGTGACCGACCGCGTGAACACGTTCGGCACCGTTTATCTGGGTTCGAGCACCGCCTGCACGGAGTGTCACGATCACAAATACGACCCCTTCACCCAGCGCGAGTATTATCAGCTCTACGATTTCTTCAATCGCATCCCGGAAAAGGGGCTCGACAGCGACCCGGCACCGCCGTTCGTCAAGGTGCCGACGCCGGAGCAGGCGGCGGCCATGGCGAAGCTGACGAACGAGATTGTGGCCCTGGAGAGCCAGCGCCGTTCGTTGTTGGACAAGCCGGACGACGTTTTGCGCCGGGAACAACTCGCGTGGGAGAAAAAGCAGCGCCAGCGGATTCAGGCCGGCTGGGACGTGCTGAAACCCACGGCCCTCGCCGCCACCAGCGGGGCGGAATTGAAAACGCTCGACGATCTTTCCGTCCTCGCCAGCGGCACCAATGCGGCCAAGGAAACCTATGAGGTGACGGTGGAAACCGTCCAGCCGGCGCTAACCGCACTGCGACTCGAAGCCTTGACCCACGAGAGCCTGCCGCTCAATGGTGCCAGCCGCGGGACAAACGCGAATTTCATCCTCACCGGATTCGAGGCCGAAGCCGAAAGTGCAGATCCGGCCAAGGAACCGCCGGTGAGCGAGATCGAATGGGGGCCATGGTCGGCGCTCGGTCCGTTTGGCGCCGGCTCGCCCAAGGAGGTTTTCGAAAAGGCGTTCATCAACGAGTCCGCCATCGATCTCGCGAAGACGCACGAGGACGGAAAACTGAGTTGGAAGGAGAAAACCGATTGGAAGGATGGCAGCGCGCAGCCGCTGGCGGGCGAAAATCAGGTCAGCTATTTCTACCGGAAGCTCACGGTGAAGACGGCGCGCTACATCAACCTGAGCTTCGGCAGCGATGGCGGGGCGCAACTCTGGTTGAACGGGGCCAAGGTTCAGAATGGGAAAATCTTTCGCCGTGCGGCGCCGGCTCCGGAGCAGTTGGTGGTTTTGCTTCAACCCGGGGAAAACCGCCTGTTGTTCAAGGTGCATCATGGCAGCGGCGTATATGGTTTTCTCTTCGCGCCGCCGACGCAGCCGGTGATCCGGTATCCCGTCGCGTTTGGGAAAGCAGTGGCCGATTACAATCAGAAAGATTTCAACGTGAAGGCGGCGGTGGACGACCGGGTAGACACTGGCTGGGCGATCGAAGGGCAGAACGAAAAACTCCGCACGAACCGGCAGGCGATCTTCCTCCCGAAAAGCCCGATCCTATTCGCGGGCGGTGCGCGCCTGAAAGTGAAGCTCAAGTTCGAGTCCGCCACCCCGCACCAAGTGCTGGGTCGCTTCCGGCTGGCGGCCAGTGCGGACGCCGGCCTGGATGAATTTGCCGATCTGCCGGCGAATGTGCAGTCGGATTTGTTTGCCACGCCGGAGCAACTGACGGAGGCGCAGCAGACGGAGTTGCGGGAATATTATCGCGAGAACTTCCATCCGGCGGCCAAGTCTTTGAATTTGAAATTGGCCGACGCGCGCAAGGCCGCGAAGGAACTGGATGGAAAGATTCCGACGATTCGCGTCATGGAAGACATGGCCGAGCCGCGCGTGACGCAGATCCGCGTGCGCGGCGACTATCGCGCCAAGGGCGACCCGGTCGGGGCCGGCGTGCCGCACATCCTGCCGCCGCTGCCGCCGGCCGAAAAGACCAACCGGCTGACGCTGGCGAAGTGGCTGGTGGATCCGCAGCACCCGCTCCTGGGCCGCGTGACGGTGAATCGCTATTGGGCCTTGTATTTCGGCACCGGGCTGGTGCCGACCGGCAACGAGTTCGGCACGCAGGGCGAACTGCCGTCGCATCCGGACCTGCTCGACTGGATGGCGCGCGAGTTTGTCGATGGCGGCTGGAACATCAAGGCGATGCAGAAGCGGATCGTGATGTCCGCCACTTACCGCCAATCCTCAAAGCCGACGCCGGAATTGCTGGAACGCGATCCGGGCAATCGTCTGCTGGCACGCGGACCACGGCTGCGGATGAGTGCCGAAGTCATCCGCGATTGCGCCCTTGCGTACGCCGGGCTGCTCGATCGTCAGCGCCCGCCCGGTGGGCCCAGCGTGAAGCCGTATCAGCCGGCCGGGTTGTGGGAGGAGAAGATGTTCGGCGGCAACACCTACGAGCAGAGCAAGGGCGAAGACCTCTACCGGCGCAGCCTTTACACGCTGTGGAAGCGCACGGTGCTGAATCCGACGTTGATGACCTTTGATGCGCCGGACCGGGCCATTTGCACCGAACAACGGAGCGTGACGTGCACGCCCTTGCAGGCATTCGTCACGCTCAACGAGAAGGGTTTTGTGGAGGCGGCCCGCGTGCTGGCCGAGCGTGTCTTGCAGGAGGGTGGCCCCGATTTGAATCAGCGGATAACCTTTGCCTACAAAACTGTGCTGGCCCGGCCGCCCACGCCGCAGGAGCGGAAGATTCTTGCTGGGATCCACGCCGACCTGGCGGCGAGTTATCAGAACGACTTGAAAGCCGCCGTGGATCTCCTCGCGACCGGCGAAGCCAAACGGGCCGAAAAGTTGAACGAGCTGGACCTTGTTGCCTGGACGGGAGTGGCTAACGTGCTGCTGAACCTCGATGAAACGATCACGAAAGAGTGACCGCATTTTGTTAATGGCCTCTTGACCGTTTACACTAACCGGCGAGAGGATAATCAATTTAGGCCAATAAGGATAAGCTTGAAAGCATTGCTGGCATGTTTGGTTTCTAGCTTGATCGTGGCGTTCTCTATCGGTGTCTACTCTGTTGTCGAGAGTGGGTTCGAGGCGGGGATGTTTGGTGTGATGTTTGTCGCGTTCCTCTACGCTCTCGCTGTCGCTTTAGTCATCGGGCTGCCATTTCGCTACGTTGCCAAGAGACTGCGGAAAGAAAGAAGTGATTACTACGCGGTCGCAGGATTGCTGGTTGGCGCAGCGTTCATGATTGTTCCGATGGTTACAACACGACATGCAGATTCATCACTGTTGAAGACTGCCGCTGTCTTGGCTACTGCTGGTTTCGTAGCCGGCTGGACATTTGGTCGGGTATCGAATCCATGAAAGGGCCTGACCAAGCATTCGCGAGTTTATCGGCCATGCCGGCGCAGTCGCCGTTGCCATTTTTGGATCGGCGACACGGAGGGGATGTGGACATGACAGAACTTCAGCGTCGCGGTATCGGGATGGTTCGCTTTCGCTGTGGTGTCGGTTCAGACTTGTTATTGATGAGGGACAACCCGACCACGGCTAACCATGTCGCTCCAGCGCTGCCTCGCAGGGCAGTCGAATGGACGGCAAGGACTCCAATGCGGCTGTTGAATTCCCCGGGCGACTCCGGCGGCGGTCGCCAAACCTGACTACGGATATGCACCAAAACGATTTCTATAAAGCCCACCTCCAAGCCATGACGCGGCGACACTTCTTCGGCCGTACCGCCCGCGGACTTGGCACGCTCGCGTTGGCGTCGTTGCTGAATCCAAACTTGTTTGCCAGCACCAAAAAAACCAAGCCAGTTGCGGCGGGTAATCCATTTCCTTCCCATGGCGTGGTCAATCCGCTGCACTTCGCACCGCGGGCCAAACGGGTGATTTATCTGTTTCAATCCGGCGCGCCGTCGCAACTGGATCTCTACGATTACAAGCCGAAGCTGATCGACCTCAACGGCCAGCCGATGCCCGAGAGTTACACCAAAGGCCAGCGCATCGCCCAGCTCCAGGGGCAGAAGCTCACTTGTGTGGGCACCAAGTTTAAGTTCACCCGGCATGGGCAATCGGGTGCCGAGATTTCGGAATTGCTCCCGCATATCGGGAGCGTGGCCGATGAGCTGGCGATCATTCGCTCGTTGCACACCGAGGCCATCAATCACGATCCCGGTGTGACCATGATGCAGACCGGCAACACCCAGGCGGGGCGGCCGACGATGGGCGCGTGGCTCTCCTATGGCTTGGGCAGCGAGAACGAGCAGTTGCCGGCGTTCGTGGTACTCACGTCCGGTTTCGGCCAGGACCAGCCTTTGCTGTCGCGTTACTGGGGCAATGGTTTTCTGCCCAGCAACCACCAGGGCGTCGAGTTTCGTTCGCAGGGCGAGCCGATTCTGTTTGTTTCCAACCCGAAAGGCATGGACGACAAGGTACGCCGCCGCCTGCTGGATGGCGTGCGCGACTTGAACCACCTCAAGCTCGACGCGGTGGGCGACCCGGAGATCAACACCCGCATTCAATCATACGAGATGGCCTACCGGATGCAGTCCAGCGTGCCCGAACTGATGGACCTCAAGCAGGAATCAAAGGCCATGCTCGAAAGCTACGGGGCCGAACCCGGCAAATCCTCGTTTGCCAACAACTGTCTGCTGGCCCGGCGACTGGTGGAGCGCGGCGTGCGTTTCGTGCAGCTCTATCATCGCGGCTGGGATCATCACGGGAACCTGCCCGCCGACATCACGAAGACCTGCCAGGCGGTCGATCGCCCGTCCGCGGCGCTGATCCGTGACCTGAAACAGCGCGGCCTGCTCGATGACACCCTCGTGATCTGGGGCGGGGAATTCGGACGTACGCCGATGAATCAGGGGGACATGGGGAACGGCAATTATGGCCGCGACCACCACATGAAGGCCTTCACCATCTGGATGGCCGGCGGCGGGATCAAGCCGGGCATCACCTTCGGCGCCACCGACGAGCTGGGTTACAACGCGGTCGTGGATCCGGTGACGGTGAACGATTTCCAGGCCACGGTGCTGCATTGCCTGGGCATCGAGCACGAGAAACTGACCTATCGCTTCCAGGGCCGGGACTTCCGGCTCACGGATGTTTCCGGCGAAGTGGTGAAACCGATTCTGGCTTGAGCCACCCCCGCCGCGCTGGCGTTGGGCGGGTTGAGTTCCGTGATTCTGTCGGCCGGCGATTTCACCCGGGCATCAAGGTGCTGCCTCAATTACAAACCAGGTCGCCGACCTTGGCGCCATCTCCAGCGGCAGTTGAATCTGGGCGACATCGTTGAGCGCGACGGAACTCCAGTCGCCTTCCTCCCGCCGGATGCGGCACGTTCCTTTCAGTCCGGTGTAGTACAGGGGCAGCGTCAGCCTCCGTTTCACCGGCTGATCCAGGGGATTGTAGACCATCGCCAGCCCCCGGTGCTTCAGGGTTGGATTCACGTGGAGCATGCAATCGATGTCCCGTCCGTCCGGGCGGCGTACATGAATGATATCCGAGTCCAGGATTGCACGGTATTTCTTGTAGAAGCTCGTCCATTTCTCGACCACCGCCCGGGTCCGGTCCGTATCGTAGAGTCGCGGCCCGCGATAGCAGGCGATTACGCCGCTGCCGAAGTTCTGCGCCAGGTGAGCCTCATAGGCATCGAGATGCTCCTGCAACGGTTCCAACGTGGCGGCCGCCCCGCCGCCGTGGTATTCGGTCAGCGGCAGCATCATCCACCCCATGCTCGGGGTCTTGCCCCAGGTGCCGTCGTAAATGTTTTGCCGACCGATCACGATCTGCAGCTCGCGGGGCAGACTCCAGTTCTCCTCCCGGTAGCCCATTGGATACTTGTTGCTGCCGGTAAAAAAATACCAGTCCGGGCTGTTGATGTAGAGCCCGCGTGCCCGGCACTCGCGATAGAAGAGCGCTTGCCGTTCCCATTGCACCCAACGCGAATCCTCCCGCCCGCGATGATACTTGTGCGTCGTCGAGGCGCATTCGTAGCCATGGTACGGGCCGTCGGTCTCGATGATGTCCATGCCGGTTTGATCGATGAACCGGAGCAGCTTGGCGAAGTAGGCGTCGGTATATTCCGCTCCGAGACACAGGCTGCCGTCCGGCTTGCCCGTGGCCGGATTGATCGCATCGTGGCTCGGCCCCTTGGCAGCCGTGGTCGCGAACAAGATGTAGCCGCCAATCTTGATTCCCTTGCTGTGCGCATAGTCGAAGTCCGCCTTGATCCGCGCGATATATGCCGGGTCCTCGCTCTCCATGTTGAACCCGCTCCAAAAAGTGAGAATCACCATTTCGAAGCCGACCGCGGCGCATTGATCCACCGCCCGACGAATGGACGCGGAATCAGAGTTGCGCAAATGCATGAAGATCGGGTTCTCCATCGCCTGCGGCGTCAGCGTGCGGTACATGCGCCGGACGGCGAGGCCGGTGCGCTCCCGGTCTTCGTTCTCAAGGAGGAGCTCATGCACCCGGAACGATGTAAAGCTGCTGCCCGCCGCCAGGCGGACGGACGGGCCGATGGTGTAATCGCATTGCAGGAAATACTCCTGCGGATGGGGCATGAAGCGGGCGTCACCCGGATTGATCGGGGCGAAGGTCGGCCAATCCGGCTCCCGGGTCCAGCGCGGCCCGCCCGGGTGGATTTGGTCGCAGTCGATGACCAGCCGGGCGCGTTGATCCGGTGTCACCGCCAGATTCTCCACTGTGATCTGATCCAGGGTTACGGTCGCGGGGCCGGCGTTGGAAATCGTCAACCATTTGGCGACCACCGGCAGGCCGTCGTACAACTCATAATGAACCACCACCCTCAGTCCGGCGATGGCCGGCGGGAGTTCCGGCTGTGGCGGTGGCTCGAATTCCAAATCCAGTCTCACGCCCTTTGGGGGCCAGGGCGCGGCCGGTGCTCCAAAACGCGGCTGCCAAGGAAACCGGGCCTCCGGCTGGCCGACGTGATGGCGGAGGAATCGGAACGAGTTGGTGCCCGGAGTGAGCTGGCCCAGCCAGGCGGGGGACAGAAAGCTGCGATCCACTTGTCCGCGCAGCCCGCCGATTTCCCAACGCACTCCGCGAATCGTCAAAGCCGCTTCCGGTGTGATGGCGCGGATATACTCCGCGCGGTTGTTCAGGTTCTGCAAGCTGACGCTGGCGAGGTTGGGCGAGATTTTGAAAACCCGCTGGACCAGGCCGTTGCCCAGCGAAAGCGTATCGCCATCGGCCGGGGCCGCAACGGTTGCGGGCTGACTGGCGGATGCCAGCAGCCAATCATTCCGGGCTTCGGCGCCAGCCAAAGATGCCGTGGTGAGAGCGGCCGCAACCGCTCCCGTTCCGAGTTGACGAAAGGAGCGCCATCGCGGGGCGAATGGGCTGATGAAATATTCGATCAAATGCATAATCAATGGTTGGCTGCAGTCGGTGAATCGACCTGACGGACGCTCGGCATACAAGTGACGCGACCCGGAAACAAAGGCGGCAACAATAACCAACCAAGCCTCACGGTCATCGGACGCACCATCAGGAGGTAATGAATCGGCGGTTGCATCACCGGACAAACGTCACCGCTCGTCGCGCGCGGCCGGCCGGCCGACGCTGGTAGCGTTGTTGCTGGCGCCGCCGTCCGATCCCGTCCCCCGGAGGCCGGATGGTCTGGCGCGAGAATACTTCGCGCCTGGCTCTTGATTCAATCTAACTCTCTTCCCCGCGGCCGGCCGGTGGAACTGGGGAGCGGAGAATCCGGGCTTGGGTTGACACCAGCATTCGTGGTCCTGTTTAATCATGCAAACAAATGCGCCCAATTCGCCATTCTTTTGCCCGGTGGGTTCGCCCGGTCATTACGATGGCGCTGGTTTTGAGCGTTGGGTTGGTGAGCGGGGCCAACCCCGTTCGCCCGGCCAATGCCCGGGCAATTGACTTCGACCGCGATGTGCGCCCGATCCTGGCCGAGAATTGCTTCGCCTGCCACGGGCCGGATGAGAAGGCGCGGAAAGCCAGGCTGCGGCTCGACGTGAAGGAAGGCGCGTTCACCCAACGCGAGGGCAGGGCGGTCATCGTCGCCGGGCGCAGCGATGTCAGCGAGTTGATCCGGCGCGTGACGAATACCGATCCGGAGGAAGTCATGCCGCCGCCGAAGTCTGGCCGGTCACTAACACCGGCGCAGATCGGGCAGTTGCGACGATGGATTGATGAAGGCGCGGCGTGGCAGGGACATTGGGCCTTCCAAACGCCCGTTCGCCCTGCGCTCCCCGCGATTCGGCGGAGTGCCTGGGTGCGAAATCCCATTGATGCCTTTGTGCTGGCGCGGCTCGAACAGGAAAAACTCAGCCCGCAACCCGAGGCGGACGCCCGCACCCTGGCCCGGCGACTGAATCTCGACCTGGTTGGGCTGCCGCCCGCGCCGGAGGAGCTGAGCCGTTTCCTCGCCCGCCGTGACCCCGAAGCCTATGACCGGCAAGTGGACCGTCTGCTGGCTTCAAATCATTTTGGCGAGCGCCTGGCCCAGATGTGGCTTGACCTGGCACGTTTCGCCGACTCCGATGGCTACCACGACGACACCACGCGTTCGATGTGGCAATATCGCGACTACGTCATCAACTCCTTCAACGCGAACAAGCCCTTTGACCAGTTTACGGTGGAACAACTCGCGGGCGACCTGTTGCCGAACGCCACCCAGGAACAGAAAATCGCCAGCGCCTTTCACCGCAACGGGCCGACCAGTTCCGAAGGCGGCGCGGACGCGAAGGAATACGCGGCCCGCTATGCCGTGGATCGCGTCAACACGACGGCGACCACGTGGCTGGGGGTCACGCTGCAGTGTGCCGAGTGTCACGACCACAAATACGATCCCTTCACCACGCGGGAGTTTTACCAGATGTTTGCCTGCTTCAACCAGGTTCCGGAAAACACCCTCGAACGCTCGCTGCATGTCGCGCCGGTCATGGCCACTCCGACGCCGGAACAGCAGGCCAGGCTCAACGCCCTGATCCACGCGGCGGAATCGGTGGACGACAAATTGAAGACGGCCCTCGAAACCCCCGACCCCAAACTCGACGCTGCGCAGATGGCATGGGAGAAAACCCTGCTGGCCGTGGACGAGCGCTTCGATTTGGGGCCGTGGCATATCCTGGGGCCGTTTGCAACCACCAACCAGTCCGCCGCCTACACGACGCCGTTTGCACCGGAACTGCCGGATGCGCCGGATGTGCTCCAGGCGCGGATATTGCCGGACTGGAAAGACGCAGGCACCAATCTGGCGCCCGCCGGCCTGGGCGCGGTTTACCTGTCGCGAATTCTCCGCGCCACAGCCCCCTTGGAACTCAGCCTGTCTTTGGGCAGCGACGACCAATTGAAGGTCTGGTTCAACCGCCTGCTGGTGGCGAGCCATGCCGGCCAGCGCGAAGTCGCCGCCAACCAAAATCAGGTACCGCTCAAAGTTTTGCCCGGCGAACATCGGCTGCTCTTCAAGCTGGCCAATCGCCCGGCGGGCAGCCGTTTCTACTTTTCCACGAATGAAAAGGAGGCAGACCCCCGCTATCCCGAAGCGCGACGAATCGCCGCTTTGCCGCCCGATCAGCGCGGGGAACCGGATCGCCTCGGCTTGCGCCGATATTATCGCGACACCGAATCAGCCGATGTCGCGGAGCTGAAAAAGCAACTGGCCGCGGCGAAGAAGGCGCGGGACGACTTCGACAAGACGATTCCCCGGCTGCGCGTGATGGCCGATGGGGCGACGCCACGGCCCACGCACATTCTCCTGCGCGGCGATTACCGGAATCCCGGCGAGTTGGTATCACCGGGCGTGCCGGCCGTGCTGGGCAAACTCCCGGACGACCTCAAGCCCGACCGACTCGCGCTGGCCAGGTGGCTGATCCAGCCGCAGCACCCGCTCACGGCCCGCGTGATGGTGAACCGGCTGTGGCAGATGATTCTGGGCGTCGGCCTTGTGAAAACCGCGGAGGAGTTTGGCACCCAGGGCGAGCGGCCTTGCCATCCGGAACTCCTGGATTGGCTGGCCGTCGAGTTTGTGGAGAGTGGCTGGGACGTGAAGCACATGCTCAAGTTGATCGTGACCAGTGCGACCTACCGGCAATCGTCGCGGATGACTCCCCAACTGCTCGCCCGCGACCCGGAGAATCGTCTGCTCGCGCGCGGTCCGCGATTCCGGCTGCCGGCGGAACTGGTGCGGGACAACGCCCTGGCGATCGCGGGGCTCCTGGACCGGCAGCGTCCGGTGGGCGGGCCGAGCGTGAAACCTTATCAGCCCGGAGATCTGTGGCGGGAGTTCGCCTACGGGGACTCGCCCGACAAAGCCTATGTTCGCGACACTGGCGACGCGCTTTATCGCCGGAGTATTTACACCTTCTGGAAGCGTTCGGTGTTGTATCCGGCGTATGCCATGTTTGACGCGCCGAATCGCGAGGTCTGCACCGCCCGCCGGCCGGTAACCAATACGCCCCTTCAAGCCTATGTGCTGCTCAACGATGAAACCTTTGTCGAGGCCGCCCGCGTGCTGGCGCAGCGCGTGGCCGCCGAAGGCCCGGGCGAGTTCGATCAGCAGCTTGGGCGCGCGTTTCACCTGGCGCTCGCCCGCCCGCCGTCCGCGGCGGAAACCCGGGCCATGCGAAGTTTGCATCGCGAGTTGTCCGCGGAATTTCGCCGGTCGCCCGACGCGGCGGAAAAACTGTTGCGGGTGGGCGACGCGCCGAAGCTCGCCACCGCCGATCCGGCCAATCTTGCCGCGTGGACGGGCGTGGCGAACGCGATCCTGAACTTTGACGAAACGATCACCAAAGAATAGCCTGTGACCATGCCCACCGATTTCCAGCGGCAGTGGACGCGACGCGCCTTCCTCGGGCGCGGAGCGATGAGCCTGGGCACCTTGGGGCTGGCCTCGCTGCTGAACGAGAATCTCCGGGCTGGCCCGCATCGTCCGGCCTCCCGCAGCGGGTTGCCCGGCCATCGCCCGTTCGTCCCCAAGGCCAAACGCATCATCTTTCTGTTCATGTCCGGCGGTCCGTCCCAGCTCGATCTGTTTGATCCGAAGCCGCGGTTGAACGAATTGAACGGCCAGCCCATGCCCGATAGTCTCGTTCAGGGCGAGCGCGTCGCCCAGCTTCAAGGCCAGCAACTCAAGTGCATGGGCACGCGCTACCAGTTCGCGCGCTACGGGCAGTCCGGCGTGGATATCTCGGAACTCCTGCCCTGGACGGCTAGAATGGCCGACGACATCACCGTCATCCGCTCGATGCAGACGGAGGCGATCAATCACGATCCGGCGGTGACGTACCTGCAAACCGGCAGTGCGCAGCCGGGCCGGCCCACCATGGGCGCGTGGCTGTCCTATGGCCTGGGCGGCCGCAACCGCGACCTCCCCGCGTTCGTTGTCCTTGTCTCCGGCACCGGCACGGGCCAGAACCTGCACACGCGCTATTGGGGCAGTGGCTTTCTTCCGACCGTGCATCAAGGCGTGCAGTTCCGTTCCAAAGGCGACCCCGTGCTATTCGTCTCGAATCCCCCGGGCATGAGTCCGCCGGTGCGGCGGCGGATCCTCGACGGCGTTCGCGAAGTGAACCAGCGCAAACTCGACCTCGTGGGGGATCCGGAAATCGCCACGCGTATCGAGCAATACGAAATGGCCTGGCGCATGCAAACCAGCGTGCCGGAGTTGATGGACGCTTCGAAGGAACCGGCCAGCGTGTTTGCGCTTTATGGCGAGGACGCGAAGACACCGGGCACCTTTGCCGCCAACTGCCTGCTGGCCCGCCGGCTGGCCGAGCGCGATGTGCGCTTCATCCAGTTGTATCATCGCGACTGGGATCATCACGACCAGTTGCCGTCGGGCATTACCACGCAGTGCCGCCAGGTGGATCGGGCGGGCTATGCGCTGGTGCAAGACTTGAAGCAGCGGGGCTTGCTTGACGACACGATTGTGATCTGGTCGGGCGAGTTCGGGCGCACCCCCATGTCCCAGAGCAACACGGCCTATGAGACTTACGGCCGCGATCATCACATGAAGGCCTTCAGCGCGTGGGTGGCCGGCGGCGGTTTCAAGGCCGGCGGGTTGGTCGGCGCCACCGATGATCTGGGTTACGCCGTCACCAGTGACCCGGTGCCGGTCCACGACTTTCACGCCACGCTGCTCCATCTTATGGGCATTGACCACAAGCAACTCATTTATCGTTTCCAAGGCCGGGATTTCCGGCTGACCGATGTCGCCGGTGAAGTCGTAAAGAAGATCCTGGCTTGAAGCCCCACCCTGATAATCCAGCCCCAACCCTTAATATGCCAAATTCCACCCAACCCATCACGCGCCGCCGATTTCTGCAAACTTCCGCCTGCGCCGCAGCCACTTTCACCATCCTGCGCGCTGGTTCGGCGCGCACTTACGCCGCGAATGAGAAGTTGAACATCGCCGCCATTGGCGCGGGCGGCCAGGCGGCCAGTGACATTGATCAACTGAAGAGCCAGAACATTGTGGCGTTGTGTGATGTGGACTGGCGGCATGCGGGCGGCACTTTCAAGGCGTTTCCCGCCGCGAAACAATTCAAGGATTACCGCAAGATGTTGGACGCAATCCATCGCGACATCGACGCGGTGATTGTGGCCACCCCGGATCACCACCACGCATTCGCTTCGATGGCCGCGATTCGCCTGGGCAAACATGTCTATTGCGAAAAACCCCTCACGCATTCCGTGTGGGAGGCGCGCGAAGTGACCAAGGCCGCCCGTGCCGCGAAGGTCGCAACCCAGATGGGCAACCAGGCCCAGGCGTCCGAGGAAACGCGCCGGCTGCAGGAGTTTCTCCTCGATGATGCCATCGGCCCGGTGCATGAAGTTCACATCTGGACCGATCGCCCGTCGCGCGGACTTTTCAATGAATTCTGGCCCCAAGGCGTGAGTCAACCCACCGATACGCCGCCGGTGCCGGACACGCTCGACTGGGATCTCTGGCTGGGGCCGGCGCCCGCCCGGCCCTATCACCCGGCTTATCTGCCCGCCAAGTGGCGCGGCTGGTGGGATTTCGGCACCGGCGCGCTCGGCGACATCGCCTGCCATTATTTTGATCCGGTATTCCGCGCGCTCAAACTTGGCGCGCCCGTCAG
>CAZIJO010000068.1:0-24983 GCA_964539515.1 uncultured Bifidobacterium sp.
CGGGAGCTTGCTGGGTAGTGGAAACGAATTGCGGCAGATCGCCGAACTTGGCCTGGCGGCCGTCGGTCTTGAGTATAACCAGACCAACCAGAGTCTCTTTGACGAGCAATTCATCGCCTTGCATCAATATCTTCAACAGCAGCACTGGGCGCAGAGTAACGCCACGGCGTGGGTTGGGTTCAGCCTAGGGGCGCAAAGGACGCTTGGTTTCGTCTTGAAACATTCGGACGTTCAACCTCAACTTTTGGTGCGTTTGTCAGGTGGCTGGATACCGGAATTAGACCGATATTCCAATCTCACGAATCAATCTGGCAGGATGCCAATACGCTGTCCAGTCCTCTTGGTTCATGGTGAAAGGGATGGAATTTTCGAGGTTCAAGACACAAAGCGTCTTGTAGATCTGCTTCGAACTCACGGAGCTTCGGTTGTAGCAAAGATTCTGCCCGACGAGGATCACGGATTTGATTCTGACCGAGGCATAGTTTTGCGCGTTGTCGCAGAGTATTGCAGATCGATCCTGGCTCCAACAGAACCGTTCGACGGACTTCCTAAAACGCCTGTTATGCCGTTATGGATTTGCCTAATTGCTACCCTTATTCTGGTAGTCCTCTGGCTTTTGACAAAAGGACGAGAGCGCATCGTCGAGCGCAAAAGTCTCAGGATGCGGTCAACCAAGTTTGAAGCCGGATTGCGCCGGTTGGCATTGGGATTGGCTCTCGTGGCTTTGGGAGTGACGGCATTTCATTTGATCACTCCAGAGCTGACTTCGACCAAGACAACTTTGGATATTGGACGGAGGTTTCTAGTTCGACCTGAATGGCGTGAAGATTTTGATTTTTTGTCTACCAATATGGTTTGGTCGAACGAACCATTGAAAATACTTTTAGACCATGTCGCACTAGCCAATTACAACCGATCACTTGTAAACTGGAAGTTGGATGATGTCTCTTACCGGGAATCTGTTCTCTCGCCGGTGATTGAATCTAGATCGAATATAGAATTGAATTGGCGACGGCCACTATGGGAAGAGTTTTATCCGCGAATCAGGAAGGAACATTCTCCCGAGTCAGCCGCGCAAATTGTCGTTCGACATCTTCGTGAGCGAGTAACGATTGTTCCAATTATAGGTCGTTCTGCCGGCGTGGAAAGCATTTGGACACGCCAGATTGCCAACGAGAATGATTTTGAAGTCATTTATGTCGCAGCATTACGATCTGTCGGAATACCTGCGCGACTAAATAACCAGGCGCGAGCAGAATTGTGGACGGGATCTGAGTGGAAACCTGCCCCACGTCCTTTAATATCGTGTTGGTGAAAACGCTGTTGCAAGATGATCTTCTTGCATCATTGCCCTCATTTTCCATCGAGTACCTTTTGCAAAGCCTCCTCCCCCTGGCCCTTTCACCGGGCTCCAGTTCCCGACTCTGACTTATTTGCTTACCGCGTATTCACAGGCCATCTAAAAGGAATTCCGCAACTGCCTTCTCCTGCGCGACGCGCTTTGGGATATTCAGGTCGAAATGACTGTAGTTGGGCACGTACTGGAATGAGGCCGATACGCCACGTTGTTTAGTCCAGACCTCGAGTCTTTGCACAAATGTGCATTGGGGATCATTTCGCCCGATTGATGCGAACAAGCGTGGGAATCGGTCGGTCTCACGCCATTGGTCAAGTTCCCAAGGCACTGGCCCCACAAACACTGCACCCCGCAAGACCGTAGGGAACTGTCTTAAAAAGCTTTGTAGCACCGAGCTTCCTGCGCTGGCTGAAACCGCAAAAACTCTTTGGGTGTCACACTGTAATTCTTTACTGAGTTTCTGGATTACTTGGAGGACATCTCCTGCCGCTTTTTCTTCGTTCCATTGCGCGGCGTAAGAAGATCCATAGCCGTCGCAACCCCGGTAATTCACTCCGGCGTAATAAAAGCCAAGGTTTGACAACAATTGTGGTCGCATCTCATAACCGCGATGAGAAGGTCCAGTGCGAGGTGGTATGTAAACCACGAGTGGATGTTTTTTCACATTACCCCCGTCTGTCGGCGGAAACAAATACACTGGAATGTCCAGGCCATCGGTCGCACGCACGCTCAAACCCCGAGCCTCCGAAATCTTGCTAAACTTAAACGGCACCGCTAGCGCTGGTTTCAGGCAATCCAGACGTTTGGTGGCCAAGTCATACCGCCAGAGACCACGTGGTTCGCCGTTGGTCGTCGCAATTGCAACCACGTAGTCCCCGTTTGCTGAAGCGACGTAGTTATCGACGAAACCGTTCGTAAACAGATTTGTTTCGCCGCGGTTATCTCGAGGCCGAATCGCCAAGAAGAAATCACTATCTTTCCCGACAAAAGCATAACCATTTCCTTCCTGCAGCCATTGGCCATTGTAGCTGTGCATGGTGCTTAAGCTCTCAATTGAATCCTGGGTTAAATCGTATGCAAACAGATTCCTGTACGGTTCGCCTGCCTTCGTTGCGCAAAACAATAGACGGCGAGTTTCCGGGGACCAAGTGATCCAATTGAACCCAGTGAAATTCCCACTTGAAAGTGCAGGTGCGGGGGTGATGACACCCGATTTTAAGTCGAGAAACTTTATAGCATCATCTGACTCAAAAGCCACGACAGTTTCTCCGCAACTCGAGACGCGTTTACTTCTGCTCGATAGTGCCCCTAGGGCATCGGTGGGCAAGAGCAATTCCTTGCTCTGAAATGCCCCGTTAACTAGACGAGCAAGGAACGCTTTCCGTGTCGCTTCGGGATCCGTAAACATCGAAGCGCTGTAAAGAAACGAATCATCGTTGAGCCATACCGCGTAGCTGCTTATGAGCATCTTCTTTTCCGTAATGGGCAGCATTTTACCATTTTTGCGGTCATACGCTAGGAGCCACTCCGGTTTGGCATATCCTCCGTTGGGTGTTGGTTCGTATTTATCGGTTTCCGTTTTAAGTAGCAAATGCCGTTCGTTTGGAGACCAATTGAAGAGTCGCTGAACGCTGCGATCGACAGAGAGAGCAATGGTCTGGCCGGTGATTAAACTGAGTTTGCAAAGCTGACTGGATAAGGCGCGTCGGTGGACGTAATAAACTTCATCTTGACGAGGAGCGATTGTGCCAAATGTGAAACAAGCGGAGCCGATTTCGTTGAGATGTTGATCGATTCGTTTGAAGCCAGAGCTTGAACGAGCCGTGTGGGATGGCATCAGATGGTTTGCAATTAGACAGACCGCGAGCAGGATAGTACCGCCACAAACAAGGAAAGCGTAAGTCTTCAATGTTGGAGCTTTCATACGGTTCAACAATTGACACCCCTTACCCGTATACAGGGTTAAGGAGCGACAAAGGCAGCGCGTTGCCGGTCATCCTCGCCAACAGCCCACAAGTTTAGCGGCCAGGTAGTGCCCCCGTATTTGACGAAACGAACACTGCCGTCCACAAACGTGAAGTTGGAGCCACCAGCCCGTTTACCGGGGGAATGGGCGCCGTGGGCGAGGCGATCAGTGTCGTCACCCCTTCTTCCTCCCGAGTTGTCAAGGATGTCCACGTAGTAATCGTAGGCTTCGTTCTTTTTTTCGCCAAACAGCACGGTCTCCGAAGGATGGAGAACTACGGATTCCTTCAAGGCACTTCTGGGATAGTCGCCAGCCATGTAATGCTTGAAGTCGTCTATACTCAGTGTCCTGAAGAAGTAATCATTCCATCCATTGATTACATAGGTGCGCGAAGCAGCGTCGGGATCGGCGAGATTAGGAGGCCAAGTGGTGGTTCTTGGCACCCCGCGCCGGAGGTCGGTAGGGCAAACAAGGAGGTTGGTATTGCGATAGCCGTCCAGCAATTGCGTCGGCCAGCGATACTGGTTGGTACGGGAGGGATACAACCCCTCCTTTTCCTGGACATAGAGTCTGAGGGCTATTTCAATCTGTTTGAGATTGTTGACACATTGGATGCGTCGGGCGGCTTCCTTGGTCCGGGCGAGTGCGGGCAAGAGCAACGCGGCTAGAATCGCGATAATGGAGATCACCACCAGAAGTTCTATTAACGTAAACCCGATAGATGAATTACGGTGTCGTCCGAAGCGTGGGAGGGCACATGACGGTTGCGTAATGAAATCATCGTTTCTGATTATCACTATGGCACTATCTTCGAGCTCTGCTGGTGATATGTCAATGATTTAGCACGTGCTGTCGGAACTCCATGAGAATTCTCCCTTCGTAACTCGATAAGAATGTCCCCATTGGGGCGGGGTGGCGGCACTGACGCTGGTCGCGGCGGCCAGGTTGATGTGGTATGTCTCCGATTCTTTGCACAGGTCAGCCCTCGTGAGTTTTGCGAGTGCTAAGGCGCTACTGAGCGAACGTTCTCGGATTTGCTATAAAGGCTTCCTCGGCTGGCGATTAACGTCAATGTTGCTACGATTTGCCGAAATTTGCCGTTGTACAATACCCAGCAAGGCTACTTTCCACTGTGATGGGAGAGAATATTTGATCGCACCTCACGGGAGAGAGGGCTGAGGTGAGGGCGAGTCAGACCAAATTCTGGAAATGCTTTTTGTACCGCTTCTCCGTGATCCAATCCTCGTGAGTTTCTGTCATCGGTAAGAAAAAGACCGCATATTTATCTTGCCATCTTTAGGTCATTTTGAGCATGAAGTAGTGCTATGAAGGACAATGCTGCCTTGAGAAAACCGGTCGGCATTTGGATTCGCGTTTCCACTGAGGATCAAGCTCACGGTGACAGCCCAGAGCATCACGAGCAACGCGCACGCGAGTATGCCAAATTTAACAATTGGACTGTGACGGAGGTGTATGATCTTGCGGGAGTCTCCGGCAAATCCGTCATGGAACAACCTGAAGCCAAGCGGATGCTTGCCGACATAAAGCGGGGACATATCAGCGGACTGATATTCTCGAAACTCGCCCGATTGGCCCGCAATACGAAGGAACTCTTGGATTTCTCGGACTACTTCCGGGCCCATAACGCTGACATGATCTCTCTCCAAGAGAAGATCGATACAAGTAGTCCTGCAGGCCGGCTTTTCTACACGATGATCGCCGCCATGGCGCAATGGGAGCGCGAAGAGATTGCTGATCGGGTCAAGGCTTCCATACAAATTCGGGCAAAGCTCGGCAAGAATCTCGGTGGCGCTGCGCCGTTTGGCTACGCTTGGAAGGACAACAGGCTTGAGGTGGATCCTAGTGAAGCTCCAGTACGCAGGCAAATGTATGAGCTGTTCGCAAAGCATAAACGCAAGAAGAGCGTTGCTCGCATGCTCAATGATGCTGGATACCGAACCAGGAAAGGCGCGCGGTTTACTGATACAACCGTCGTTAGGCTTCTTCAAGACCAAACAGCCAAAGGTTACTATCGCGCAAACTACACCTACCGCGACGGCAAAGGCAAGCTGGGGGTCAAACCGGAATCAGAGTGGGTCGTGACGCCCGTCCCTCCAATCGTCTCGGAGTCACTGTGGAACGAATGCAACGAAGTCCTCCTCGATCGAAAGAAAAAAACGGCTTTAGGACCAAAGCCAGTTCACCTCTTCGCTGGGCTTTTGCTCTGCGGTTGTGGTCAGAAAATGTATGTGTTTTCGCGCTCCCCGAAATACATCTGTCCTAAGTGCCGGAGCAAGATACCCATGGAGGATATCGAGGGGATTTTTCGGGAAGAGCTCAAAGAATTCTTCGTGTCAAAAGAACGGATTCAAGCGCATCTACTGAATGCGAATCAGCATTTAAACGAAAAGAAGGCACGACTGGCCGCTCATACGCAAAACCTTGAGAAGGTTCGCTCAGAGATGCGCAAGGTGTATCAGCTCTACCAAGGAGACAAAATCACCCCGGACGGCTTTGGAAAACTGTATCGACCGTTGGAAGACCAAGAGCGGTCCTTGGCCACTGAGCTGCCCAAATTGCAAGGTGAGGTTGACGCTATGGAGATGCGCAGCGTATCAGCCGATCAAGTGGTGGAAGAAGCCACAAATCTGCATCGCCAGTGGCCAAAGTTCACGACAGAGGAAAAACGCAGCATCATCGAAAGCATCGTTGAAAAGATAGTTGTGGCGGGAGACTCAATCGACATAACCTATTCCTACATGCCTTCTTCTGAAGAACTCACAATAAGGCAACGAAACCTGTCGGGTTCATGGCCGCCACGAGCATGAACTGGGATGGAAAGGTCATCGTGCCCGCGGCGCGGGAGATGGTGACCCGGCCCTCTTCCAGCGGTTGCCGCATTGTCTCCAGGACGCTGCGCTTGAACTCGGGCAGTTCATCGAGAAACAACACGCCGTGGTGGGCGAGCGAGATCTCGCCGGGCGTGGGATTGATATTGCCCCCCAGCAAGCCCGCGTCGCTCGCCGTGTGATGCGGGGATCGAAACGGCCGGCGGGTCACCAGACCCACTCCGGCGGGAAGCAGGCCAACGATGCTATGAATCTTGGTGGTGTCCAATGCCTCGGCAAGCGTCAATGGCGGCAGGATGGAGCCCAGCCGCTTGGCGAGCATGGATTTGCCGGTGCCGGGTGGACCGATGAGCAGGACATTGTGCCCGCCAGCAGCGGCAATTTCCAACGCCCGCTTCACGGATTCCTGACCCTTGACCTCGGCAAAATCCGCGTCGTCTTCCAGCGGCTGGTCGAAGAGCCTGGCCACATCCACTTTGGTTGGGGTGATGCGAATCTCCCCTTCCAGGAATTGCGCTGCTTCGCGGAGGTTTTGTATCGGGATGACTTGCAAGCCGTCCACGACCGCCGCCTCCGCTGCGTTTTCGGCGGGCACGAGCACGCCTACTTTGCCCTCGGCCTTGGCGCGCAGCGCCACCGCCAGCACGCCTTTGCACGAACGGACCGCGCCGGTCAGGGCGAGTTCCCCCACCGCGATGAAGTTGTCGAGCTGGTCGGTTTCGATTTGTTCGCTCGCCGCCAGCATGCCGAGGGCGATGGGCAGGTCGAAGCTCGGCCCTTCCTTCTTTACGTCCGCCGGCGCGAGATTGATCGTGGTGCGACCGTAGGAAAACTTGAAGCCGGAATTGCTCATCGCGGTCGTCACCCGGTCGCGCGATTCCTTCACGGCGGCGTCCGGCAGGCCGACGATGACGATGATCGTCTCACCGTAACCGGCATTGACTTCAACCTCGACGGGATAGGCTTCTATGCCATTGACGGCGGCGGAACACACGCGGGCTAACATCAACCGAGCATAGCCCGAGAGGTGAATTGAAGGCAAAGCTGGAAATCATTGGAAGTCACGGCGCTGCTCCCAGTGGGTCCGTTGGCGCGGGCCGAATGCGGGTTCAGGCGTGATTGACTTTCCAGTGGGCGCCGCGGGTCAGCCAGCCGCGCAAGACCAGGGCCAGGATGCAGCCCCCCAGCGCGTAGCTGCCGAGCACCAGCCACATCGCCGCGGGGCTGTGCCAGTAATCCACCTGGTTGTTGAGCATGGCCTGTTGCAGCGGCACGCTCTGGCCGTTGAGCGTGACCGATTCCGGTGACCACCGCGCCAGCATGTGCCCGGACAGCAAACTCACGACCGTTTTGGCCAGAAACCACGGCAACATGGACAAGCCCAGATACGTGCCCTCCTGACCTTTCGGCGCGATGGCGGCGGTGTATTCATTCAGCTTGGGCGACCAAACGACTTCGCCGATCGTGACAATGACCATGCACAGGATGGCCATCAGGTAATGCGCCTCGGCGATGCCCAGCCCATACATCCGCCACGGCACGGCCATCGGGAATAGCGCGAGCGACGAGATCATCGCCCCATACACCAGCATGTTGAAAACCTTGAACCGGTTCGTGATGGGGATGAACAAGATCAAACCAATCACGATCCCGATCGGGTTGATCATGTTCAGGGTGCCAATGGCGGCCTCCGGCCCAATGGTGCGCAACCAGTACTTTGGCATCAGCAGGTAAAGGTAGACGAAAACCGCACGCACTCCCAGGATCAGCGCAATGAGGGCCAGCAAGCGCCACAACGCCGGCTCGCGGATCACCTCCCGGAAAATCTGTCCCGGCGGTTTGCGTTCCACCTTGGTGTCGGTTTTCGTCGCGGTGGGCGACTCGTCCGCCCCCACAAGCTGCTGATCGCTCCGCACCATGACCATGCCCACAACCAGGCACAGTCCGGCGGTAATCACGCCCATGGTGAAGATTTGCGTGTTGGCGTGCGGCAATTTCCAATACAGCCGGATCAAGTCCACCGCCGCGCCGCCCGCGGCCGCCCCGATATTCATAAACAGGTACCAAAGATTGAAACCGGCGCTTCGCGCGCGCTGGGTGGTGTAACGCTGGCAGGAAGCCTGAAACAGCGTCTGGATGCCCGCCATGAACGGGGCCATCAACAACAGCAGTCCAGCCGCGATGATCCCCCGGTAGGGCAGCCCGGGCGTCAACCCCACCCCAACCATGGCCAGCCGCAACCCCAGCATCGCCACCATGGAAATATGAAGTGATTTACGGATGCCCAGCCAGTCCGTGCACATCCCGGACACGAATAGCATCAAGGACGTCGCTGATGTGAAGAGGGTGACCGCGTACCCCGCGCGTTTGTCATCCAAGCCCAGGTCCTCCGACAAGAACACCGACACAATCGTCAGCATTGCGAAGTAGAACGTGCAATCCAGGAAGTTGACGATCTGGATGCCCCAGTATTCCCGGCGGGTTTCCTTGAGCACGCCGAAGTCTCTGAAATAACCGATGATCAATTCCCCGGGCGAACGCGCGACTTTGGTTTCAGACATGGGCATAGCTGAGCGATAATGCCCGTCCCACACAAAGAAAATATTTTGCCCGGCTCCGTGGCGGCCGGTTTCCCCAGCCCGCCCGCGGGTTGATTGGAACGCGAAAGCGGCGGGCAGACTTCATGAAGACGGATGCGGCGACGCCTCCACGGGGCGGATTATTCAGCCAGCTTCAATCCGCCGATCGGGCGCGTCTAGGTTGCAGTGATCGTCGCCAGCAACGAGGCTCTGCAAACAATCGGAAAAGTGGGAACTGTTCGAACCGAGGCCGGGGTTATTGTGGATTCGGAATTTTGGCAGGCGGCAGATAGTTCCGGTGCCAGGATTGTCTCCAGAGATCATCCAGCTTTACCAAGGCGGCGTGGCCATCGGCATATCCCAGATTGATCGCGCCGGGCATTCGTTGGCCTGCCGTAGCGAGCGTATTCGCGGCCGGCGGCCGTCCGCCATGGCGCGCAATCGCAAAGCGTCCCATGCCACCAATCGGTCCGCTGTTGGCGTTGCCCGCATAAAGATTCCGGCCGGGCCAGTCGTTGGCCGTGGGCCAGCCATCCACCCACATGGCATCACCGAAGGCCGGAGTCTCCGCGGGACGCTGAATGCCGCCTTCGGTCTTGAACTGCAGGCCGGTCGCGTAGGGGTCTTTTTCATACAACCATCCGTTCAGGGCATAGCTGCCGCGCATGGGCGGAGTGGAACCCCACTCCCAGGCGATGTCGGCGGTGCCCAGGCCGCTGAGCGCGGGCTTGTTCGTCAAAGCCGTCGGGCAAACCCGAACACTGTTCACCTGGGCGTGATACCGGATCAGGCTTCCCATCCAGAGGGTGTTCACGTAGGTCGGGTCGTAAGGATAATACGCAAACAACCGGCCGGTGTCCTGAACATACATAAAGCCCGACAGGGTGATTTGTTTCAAGTTGCTGACGCAGTTGATCTGCTGGGCCTTTCGTTTGGCTGACGCCAGGGCCGGCAAAAGCATGGCCGCCAGGATGGCGATGATCGCAATGACGACGAGCAATTCGATCAAGGTAAACGCCCGGGACCGGGCCGCAGGAGTGGGAGGCCAATTCAGCGCATTCATAATATGGATGGTGGTCGCATCCAGCCAGCTAGTCAGAAAAAGTGGTTATGCGAACACTCTAATCAAGTCCGCGCTAACACGCCAGCGATTCCTTTGGCCAGCCACTTCAGCCGGTGTTTCGGTCCTCCCACCCTTTGGCTCCCGCGCGCTCCCGCCCTCAATTCAGTTTCTGCCGCAGCCCTTCTGCGATTTGAAGGAAAACCTGTCCGGGCAGCTGGTCCGGCGCGGAAATTACAATCGGCACGCCCCGGTCGCCCCCTTCCCGGATCGCGGTGAAGAGCGGTACTTCACCCAGGAACGGAATGTTCAAACGTTCCGCCTCCTTCCGCCCGCCGCCATGGCCGAAAATCTCGACCCGCTCGCCGTTGGGCGTCGTGAAATAACTCATGTTCTCCACGATGCCGAGCATCGGCACGTTGACCTTCTCGAACATGGCAATCCCTTTGCGCACGACGCCCAGTGACGCCTCCTGCGGCGTCGTGACAATCACCCCGCCGTCGAGCGGCACGGTCTGGCAAAGGGTGAGTTGGGCATCGCCGGTGCCGGGCGGCAGGTCCACGAGCAGATAATCGAGTTCGCCCCAGTCCACCACCGTGATGAATTGCTGGATCGTCCGTTGAATCATCGGCCCGCGCCAGATGACGGGCTGATCGTCGTTCAGCAGGAAACCCATGCTCATCAGTTTCACCCCGTGGCTCGCGGGGGGAATCATCTTTTCCGCCTCGCTCAGGCCGGGGCGTTGATTGATGCCCATCATGAGTGGAATACTCGGCCCGTAGATGTCGCAATCGAGCAGGCCGACCCGGGCGCCAAGGTGGGCGAGGGCGCAGGCCAGGTTGACCGACAGGGTGGATTTGCCCACCCCGCCCTTGCCGCTCGCGATGGCGACCACGCGTTTGATGCCGGGAACGCGATTCTGACCGGCCCATGGGCTGGCCCCGGCGGGCGCGCCGGGCGCGCCGGGCGCGGCGGTGGGTTGCTTGACTTCGACATGCACATGCGTCACCCCGGGTAACGCTTTTAAGACCCGTTCGCTGTCCGCCTTGATCTGCTGACCGGCTTCGGCATTGGCGGAGGTTAGTTGCATCGAAACGCTGACGGCGCCGGCGTGGGCGGCGATCTCCTTGATCAGGCCAAAGGAAACGATGTCGCGCGAATAGCCGGGATACTTTACGGCTTTGAGCGCGTTGCGAATGTCATCCTGTGAGAGTGTGCTCATGAACCGGCTCAAGTTGCCAAGCCCCCGCGAGAAGGCAAGCGTGCTTCCGGGACGGCAGGAAAATCCAAAGGGTCCAGCCCACGCGCTGGCCCGCGCCGGGGGGACGATCGCCGCCGACCGGATACTTCGGCGTGACAGGCTCGGGCGTTTTCGATTAAACCATGCCCATGCGAACACTCCTGATCGGCATCGACAGCGGCACGCAATCCACCAAGGCGCTCGTGGTGGATGCCCGCGATGGCAAGGTTCTCGGTGCGGCGTCCCAAGCTTATGACCTGATCCCCGACCTTCCGCCCGGCGCGAAAGAACAACATCCGCACACCTGGCGCGATGCCACCGCTGCCGCGATGCGTTCCGCGCTGCGGCAGGCCAAGGCGGTCGCCGCGGAGGTCGCCGCCATCGGCGTGAGCGGCCAGCAGCATGGCTTCGTGCCGCTCGACAAGTCGGGTGAGGTCATCCGCCCGGCCAAACTGTGGTGCGACACTTCCACCACGGCGGAATGCGAGGAAATCACGGAGAAACTCGGGGGGGCGAAGAAAACAATCAAAGCTCTGGGCAACGCGGTTTTGCCCGGCTTTACCGCCCCGAAAATTCTCTGGCTGAAAAATCACGAGCCGAAGAATTTCGCCCGGCTGGCGACGATTCTTCTGCCGCACGACTATTTGAACTTCTGGCTCACCGGCGAACGGGTGATGGAATACGGCGATGCGAGCGGCACGGCGCTATTGAATATCCGCAGCCGCCGCTGGGCGAACCCGGTCCTCACAGCGATTGATCCGGAGCTGGCCGGCAAACTGCCCCGGCTGATTTCGAGCGATGAACCGGCGGGGCGGCTCCAGGCGGAGACCGCGCGGGCGCTGGGCTTGAACCCCGGCGTGCTGGTGAGTGCGGGCGGCGGCGACAACATGATGGGCGCCATCGGCACGGGCAATACCCGCTCGGGTATCGTTACGGCGAGCTTCGGCACCAGCGGGACGATCTACGCCTGCGCGGACAAACCGGTGGTGGATCCCGTGGGCGAAATTGCCGCCTTCTGCGATTCCACGAATCATTGGCTGCCTTTGCTCTGCACCATGAACGTGACCGTCGCCACCGAGATGATGCGGCTGGATTTTGGCTATACCCACGAGCAATTCGAGAACAAGGCCGCCAAAGTTCCGGCGGGCGCGAACGGCCTCCTGCTGCTGCCCTATCTGGAAGGCGAGCGCACCCCCAACGTCCCAGACGGCAGCGGCGTGATGATCGGTATCAACCCGCGCACCTTTAGCGCCAGTCATTATTGCCGGGCGGCCATGGAGGGCGTGACCCTGGGCATGAACTACGGTCTGCGCCGCCTCGCGGAACTGGGCGTGAAGGCCAGACAAATCCGGGCGACCGGCGGTGGTGCGAAGTCGAAACTCTGGCGGCAGATCATGGCGGATGTTTTCAACGCGGAAGTGGTGACACTCAAAGTCAGCGAAGGCGCGGCGTACGGGGCGGCGTTGCAGGCGCTCTGGTGCTGGCGACTGCAGAAAGGCGAGGCGGCGGACATCAGCGCCATCACGGATGAGTTTGTCGAGTTGAACAAAGCTGAGACGGCCGAGCCGGATGCCAGCGCGGTGGCCATCTACCTTCAGCTCCAGTCCATCCAGGACGAGACTTCCAACGCTTTGCGTGGTGTCTTTGCGAAGCACCGGCAGTTTGTGCTGGCCCGGCCATGACCGACGAATCGGCTAAACGGCTGGAGCGCCTCGAAGCGCACGTGACCCACCTGGAACATCAGCTGGAGCAACTGAACGGGGTGCTCATCGAGCAAGGCAAGCTGGTGGAGCGACTGAAGAAGGAAGTGCAGCGCCAGTCTGCCGCGATGGAAACGATTGAGCTGGAGCGCATCAAGGCCAACAACCCCAAGCCGCCGCATTATCAGTGATCGTGTAGCCGCCGACGTGAGGAGGCGGAATCGTCTCATTTCGGCGGCGTCGGACTTCCGTTGCTCGACTTCATTCCCGGGCTTGCTAATCTGGTTGGGTGAGCTTTGTTGCTGAATTCAATGCCATGCCGCTGTTGTCGCTGGGGAAACGTTCGCTGGCGACCAGCGTTGGCACGGTCCGCGAGACCCTGGCGAAAGAAAAGTTCTCGCTCAGCGACTTTCCGTCGTTGATCTCGCCGGCCGCCGGGCAGTTGCTGGAGACGCTTGGTCGCCGTTCGCAACAGCTCACCCAGCAACGCTTCGGCAAGGTCATCCGGCTCTTCGCCCCGCTTTATCTGTCCAACGAGTGCATCAACAACTGCAAGTATTGTGGTTTCTCCCGCGACAACGCCATTCTCCGTGTGACGCTGTCCGTGGCGGAGGTCATGCGCGAAGTCCGGGCGCTTGCCGCGCAGGGCTTCCGGAACATCCTGTTGGTCGCAGGCGAACACCCCAAATTTGTCTCGAACGGCTACCTCGCGGAATGCGTTGCGGCCGTCCACGCAGAAATCCCCAGCGTCTCCCTCGAAGTCGGGCCGATGGAAACGGAGGATTACCGGCCGCTCGTCGCCGCCGGTGCGGACGGGCTGGTCGTTTACCAGGAAACTTATGATCGCGCGGTCTATGACGAACTGCATACCGCCGGGCCGAAAAAAAACTTCGATTGGCGGCTCGAAACGCCGGAGCGCGCCTACCATGCAGGCTTCCGCCGGCTTGGCATCGGCGCGTTGTACGGGCTGGCGGACTGGCGGTGCGAGGCATTGAGCGTGGCGGCGCATGCGGAATATCTCCTGCGCCATTGCTGGAAGGCGCAGATCACGATTTCGCTGCCGCGCCTGCGACCGTGCGCGGGTGAGTTTCAGCCGCGCACCCACATGACCGACCGGGAATTGGTCCAATTGGTCTGCGCTTTTCGGCTGGTCTTTCCGGATGTGGGCCTGGTGTTGTCAACGCGCGAGCCGGCGAAATTGCGGGACGGGCTTTTCCCGCTGGGCATCACCCTCATCAGCGCGGGCAGCCACACCGAACCGGGCGGTTACACCGGTGCGGGGAAGGAGAAAACCCATCAGACCGTGCGTGGCCGCATCGTGGAAGCGGGCGCCAGCGAATGGGCCCCGTCCACCGACGGGAACGTCACTAATGCGACCGGCCAGTTCAACATTGCCGACGACCGTTCCGCCGCCGACGTGGCGAAATTGCTGCAGCGTCTCGGTTACGAACCGGTGTGGAAGGACTGGGATGCCACGTTAACGGCGTGAGCTGCTCCGGCGAAAAATAACGACCGGGCGGTGGTTGGATCTGGCCTCCAGCCGGCCATTCAGCGCAACGTTTTCAATTTTAGATTGCGGAACTCGATGCGGTAGCCTTCGCCCTCCACACCGAGGTAGCCGGTTGCCGCGCCACAATTCTCAAACTTACAGGTCACCGCGCCGTTGACCCAGAGCGTCAACACCTTGCCTTGGGCGGTGATCTCGAGCGTGTTCCATTCGCCGGCTGGCTTCACCCGCATGTCGGTGACCTGCTTGCTCAGATTGAAGGATTTCTTCTGGCCGTCCGCCCCCGGCGTCTGGCCGAACAGGAAGCCGGCGTTGGCGTCCCCGAATTGCGCCTGATGCCAGATCGCGCCGTCCTTGGAATTGCGAACGTAGGCCCCGCTGTTGTAACCCGCCTTGCCTTCGATTTTGGTGTAGCGAAATTCCAGGTGAAAAATGGCGTCGCCGATTTCCCGGTCGAAGAGCAGCATGTCGTGGCCGCCGTCCCCGTCGCAGATCAACAGTTTTTTTTCCGCATCCACATGCCACTGTTCCCGGCCCAACTGGCCGGTGGGCGGCACCGGCACGCGATACCAGCCTTTGAGATCCGACGGCGGAAGAATATCCACCCAACCCTGCGGATCGCTTTGCAGGGCGCTCCTGGCCTCCTGCCCCCGGGCTGGAAGGGCGCCGAGAACCATTGCGATCACGACGAACAGGGTGGCGCTTGCTGGAGGAGTCTGCCTCAGTTTCTTAAGCATGACTCAAGCTAGAAAAACCAATGCCGAAAGGCAAGCGGTGCCGCCCCACCGCAAACCAAAGTCGGCCGCATCGGCAAACCACCATGGCGTTCGCAATCCGGAAGGGCAACGGCAGTTGCTTTTGCACGATGCAGCGCAAAAGGCAGAGCCCAATCAAACGCAGAGGCCGCAAAGGTTCTCGCAAAGGCAGCAAAGAAAATCCGCCTTGGCGTTCTTCGGCGTCAACCTCAGCGGCCTCTGCGTTAAGCCCGAAATACGCAGTTCAGCCAGCCAAAAAAAGGCTCAAAAGGCTCAAAGAAATTGCGTCGAATTTGTTTTGTCGAACGCCGGGATGGTTCACTCGGCAGGTGATGAACGTGAACCGTAGCATTTTCATCCTTGCCCTGTGTTTTGTGCTTCTTGTGCCTCTTTGTGGCTAATCCAACGGCCCTTTCCCGGCTCACTCCTTTGGTCGCAAGCGGGCCATCTCCGGATGGAGTTGGAGAAAGCCGTTCGAGCGGGTAATTCCGAGTTCGGCGTCCAGTTGTGCTTCGAGTGGATCCGGGCCCGTCAGGTCCAACCGCTTGCGAACCTCGCGCCGCAACCACCAGAACCCCGAGTTCCAACTGTACAAGTGATGGCCATGCGGCAGGCCTTTGACGGTGTTCAGTGACTCATGAAACGCCGGCATGTAAACCAGTTCCTTGCCGAGGCGCCAGAGCAGTCGTTCGTCGATCCACTTCGAGTCCATGCCGTGAATCAGGCCATCCAGGTAGTTCGCGCCATCATTGAGAAACCAGGAGCCGCCAAAAACGTAGGTGCCGCTGTGGCCCTCCAGCAGGCTGCCGTCCGGCTTGGAAATCACCCGCATCCCATACGGGGTTTGGATGCGAACGGAGGTTTCCAGGTGCCGGCGGACCATGGCATCCGGCAGCAACCGCCGGCCGAAAACCGCAAACGTCAACACTTCGCCGTACAACGCGTCCTGGCCGACATGCTCCTGTTGCTTGAGGCTGGTGGCAAAATAGCCGCCCGCCTCGTTGAACATCCGACGGTAGCCGGCAATGGCGCGCTCGATGTCCGCGTCGGTCACCGGAAATCCGAGCTCCCGGGCGGCGAGCAGCGCGCCGCAATGGAATCCTTGATTCGAGGACGGCGCATCGTCGTCATCATAAGGGAGCTGATCGTGGTACGTTTTCATTATCGGTTTGTCCGCGATCAGCCGGGGGGGAATGAAAAGCCCGTCGCGTTCCTGATTGCGGATGAAACGATAGGCGCGAGCAGTCGTGCGGGCATCGAGTTCGCCGCCCGCGCGTTTCACGAGGGCCGACCAGATCAGATAGTATTGCGCGTTGTCCTCATAATTGATGCGCTCGAAGAAAACGGCGGCGTGCGCCTGGGCATCATAACCGGGGTCGTCCAGTCCGCGGCTCATCCAAAAACCATCACTGACCCATTGCTTCCAACCGTAGCCCACGCCGGAGATGAACAAATAATCGCTCTCGGTGCGCAGCAGGTTGCGCCGCAGCAACAGATACGAAGTGTTGCGCAGGATGGCTTCCAGGCCCGACTGATTGAAGCCTTTCGCATTGGCGAGCGCCAGGTGCGCGGCCATTTGGACGTCATAGAGCGATTGGACGGGCGAGGCGAAGATCCAGGTTTTCCAGGTCTGGGTCTGGCCGCTCTCGATGTGCTGCCAGCCATCGAATGCGGTGCGATAAACCGTGGTGGCGTCCAGCTCCCGCGGGATCGTGATGACCCGGCGGGCGCTCCCATCGCCATTGGCCAGCGAGAGGACACGATTCGCGACATCAAAGCGAAAGAAGCACCGGTTCTCCCAGAGGCCGGGGGAATCGCCGACAATTCCGTAGAGTGTGTTACTGGCGCGGCAAGCCAGAAATGGAAAGGTTTGGTACGAACCACCGCCGAACTCCGGTCCGGCACAGGTGGGCGTGTATCCTTTGGTGGCGTCTTCTTTGCCAAGGAAGGAATAGAACCCGCCGGGGACCGCAACGGACCAGCCCAAATCGAGATAATATCGCTGGTCGGATGTGGCGGTGACGGTCACGGTGCGTTCGATCAGATCCGGCCCAATGCTGCGGTAGGTCTCCGAAAGCGCCAGGCCGTTGGTGTGGGCGTCCAGAAAGGTCAGCTGGCCATCCTGCCATTTTGCCGCGGGATAACCGATCGCCGTTCGGCCTGATGGTTGCACCAGGACTAAGCTGGCATCACTCGCAATACCCGTGAAGACCGGGCGGTCGCCGTCCAGGATCCGAGCGGACACGCCCGCCGGCGAATGATGCTCGACGAAGCGCAACGTGCCCGCCCGCGTCGTCGCCTTCACGGCGTCGTCGGCCTGACTGCGGTTAGCCGTCGCCTCCGCTCCGCGGCAGGGCTGAATCGCCAGCGCCACGAGGACGGTTAGTAACGGAAAGCAAGCATTGCGCGCCAACAGCGACCCGTCGTCGGCGGTATTACGGTAAGGTTTCATCAAACAGTGACGGTTTGGACCACGGTCAGCGGTTATTCAATTCTCGTCCGCCGCATGGGGCTTCAGGATTTCATTTTTGCGGAAGGCGGGACGCGATTCCACTGTGGCGCCAGTAGGAAGCCAGCCAGCGCCAGCGCCACGCCCAACCAAAGAAAGATCGGGTTCCAAATGTTGTGCCCCTGGCCGACGAGTTTTTCCGCCCAGCCCGGCAGTGTCACGCCGATGATTTGCCCCACCGAGCCGAACCCGTTGATGATACCGCTGGCGGTGGAAGCGCCTTTCTTGGTGCCGAAGTCCATGGCCGCGGCGCCTGAAATCAGGGTGTCGGGAATGAAGATCAGAAAACCAATCGCAAACATCCCGATGCCTACCGCCATTCGCGTTGCCGGCACAAATCGAAACGTGACCATCAACACGGCCAGCAGGAACAGGGTAATCACACAAACCGGGACGCGTTTCGATTTGAACAGCCGGTCGGAAATCAGGCCCCCGGTCAGGCTGCCCAGCGGGCCCGCCAGATCAAACAAGCTGCCGAGGAAACCGGATGTCGCAGTGCCGGTGCCGAGGAGTTCATTGATGTAAACCGGCGACCAGAAAAGCATGAGGTAGCGCGTCGGTTTGATCAAAAAATAAACGCCGGCCAGCAACCAGACCATTTTGTTCCGCAGCACCTCCACCACGATTTCCCACGAACCTTCGGCTTCCAGGGCGGGTGTTTTCGTCGGATCGATCACCTCCTCGCTTTCCCCGTGGTAGCGTTCGATCGGCGGGAGGCCGACGTCCTCCGGGCGATTGCGTTGCAGCAGGAGGAACAAAACCCAGATGGCGAACAGTCCGCCCGCGGGCACGAAAAAGGCATAACGCCAGCCATATTTTTGCGCCGCCCAGGCGGCCAGGGTCGAGGCCGCGAAGCCGCCGAGCGCATAGTTCGTACACCAGAAACCCATCACGCTGCCCCGTTCCCGCCGGGAAAAAAACTCGCCCACATTCTTCGTCAGCGGCGCCCAACCGCTGGACTGGCACAGGCCTTGAACGGCGAACAGCACGCCCATCAACAGCACGCTGGACGAATAACCCATGGCCAGCGCGGTGGTCACCGACGCCAGCATGCCCACCAGCACGATGACGCGCGGGCCGAACTTGTCCCCCAGCGGCCCCCAAAAAAATTGTCCCACGGCGTAAGCGACCGAGTTGGCGCCGTCAATCCAGGACATGTCGGCTTTGGTCATGCCCATGACCTCCGGCTTCTTCAGCTCGTTCTTGGCGACCGAGAAGGCTTTGCGCGTCAGGTAGAAGCCGGCGTAAGCCAGCCAGGTGATGGAGAAAATTCGCCAGCGCCAGTATTCATAGCGGCGATCGCGCGCCGGCGCCCGGCCACCAGAGTTGGCGTTTTGGTCATTCATGCCTGGCGGGTATTTCGCCGGGCCGGCACGCTGCGATTACTCATTGCGGTTGGAAAACTCTCCGTGAAGTCTCCGGGGGAGTCAATCACTTTGGCGAAAGCCGGGTTGGGCTGAGGCGCCTGATGTATTTCCGGTTCTTCTCCTTCAGCTTAATCCTCCTGTTAATCTGACTCGGATCATCTGGAAGGATCAAGATTAAGAGGAAGATTGAGGTCAAGTGCGGCGCAAGTGGACTGGCCGCTTCCGCGTTGCGCGGTCAGGATTTTCCGTCATCCCCGGGGCCGGACGTTCCACAGGAAGGCGAGCAGCACCGTCGCTAGGATGGTGCAAACCACAATCGATACCAACGCCGCATTCCAACCATGGTGTTGCGAAATCCAACCCAGCCCTTTGCCCTGGATGACGCGGCCGACATAACCGAAGAAGCCCACGAACCCGGCGGCAGTCCCGACGGCCTTCTTCGAGGTGAGGTCCAGCGACATCACGCCGGAGAACATCACCGGCACATAGACAAAAAAACCAATCACCGCAAAGAGCACCATGTCCACCCAGAGCAGTTCCGCCGGCACAATCAGGATGCCGCAAAACGCGAGCAGGAGGGGAATCATTGCGACTGCGCTCACCCGCCCGCGCCGGCCGCCGAGCTTGTCCGAGAGCCAACCCATGGAAAGCATCCCGGCCGCGCCGGCAAATTCGATCACCGTCGTGCTGAAGCCGCCTTCCGTCAGGGACGCACCCTTGACTTCCTTCAGGTACGTCGGCCCCCAGTCCACCATGCTATAACGCGCGATGTAAACGAACATGTTGGCGATGGCCAGCACCCAGAGCATCCGGTTGGGGAGGATGTATTTCAGGAACATTTCTTTGAAACTGAGTTCCTGCTCGTGGGTTTCCTTCTCATCCGGCGGCCAGTCCTGCTTGTATTCCTCCACGGGCGGCAGGCCAACGGATTGCGGGGTGTCGCGCATCCGCCAGAACAGGTAAATGGCCCCGAGGGTGGCAATGATGCCCGGGACGTAGAAGGCCGACGGCCAGCCCCACAGTTCGGCGCATTTCGCGGCGAGGTAACCGGCGATGCCGCCGCCGATATTGTGCGAGACGTTCCAGACGCCGAAGATCGTGCCGCGTTCCCGGGCGCTGTACCAGTGCGAAAGTCCGCGGGTGCAGGGGCCGTAACCCATGCCTTGCACAAAACCGTTGAGCGTCCAGAGCACGACGTGGGCGGCATAGCTCGCCGTCGCGCCAAAAACGAAATTGAGCCCGGCGGTCAGCAGCATGCCGAAGGCGACGTATTTGCGCGCATCGCTGCGATCGGCAAAGTAGCCCATCACGAATTTACCGATGCCGTAGGCGATGGCCGTGCCGGCCAGGATGTCGCCGATCATCGCCTTGTCGTAGTGCAACGCCGCACCGATTTCCTTGGCGACCGGCGCGAAATTATTGCGCACGACATAGAACATGGCGTAGGCCATGAACGCCGCTTCGAAGACGCGCCAGCGGTATCCGGGATAGAGCCGTGCCACTTCCGCAGGCGGGAGGCGGGCCGTCGGCGGCGCGGGCTTAAACCACTGGAGAAGTTTGGGGATCATTGGGACGGTGACTGTCCGCCGATGTTGTCGCCGGTTGCGCCGGCGGACGATGCGCCGCTTGATAGCGCTCAAGCTCGGCGGTGGTCTGCGCTTTGGTCCATCCGAGCAGCTCCGCCATCCACTCTGCTACGTGCGCGGCCTTCCGCGCGGCGTCCCGGTGGTAATGGTGCCAGCTCGTCCGCCGTACCATCACGTCGTCGACGTGGACCGCCCACTCGTTGACGCAGTAATGTTCCACCACGCGCTGGCAGAATTCCGGGGGCAGAATCCCGCTGATGTTCTGCGTCTCACTGACCGGAAGCAACGGTTCACCGGCCGTGCGACACGGCCCGACCCCCGGCCGCGGCGCATCTGCCTCTTGCAGCGCTTTCACAACTTCATCCACGGTCTGCTCGGCCATCAGGCGATAGGTGGTGAGTTTGCCGCCCGCCACATCCCACCAGCCGGGTTCGGGGTGCTTGATCTCGTGCGAGCGCGAAATGTCGGATGGCTTGCCCTTCGGGTCGGCCACTAGCGGGCGCAGGCCGGCCCAGGAACTGATGACATCCGCGGTCGTGAGTGTCGCCTGAGGGAAAAACTCATTTGTGATCTGGAGGACATAGCGAATGTCCGCCGCATCGGCGGTGACTTCGTCCAGCGAGCCGTGGTAATCGGTGTCGGTGGTGCCGAGGATGGTGCGCTCGCCCCAGGGGATTGCAAAGAGGATGCGCTTGCCTTCCGTCATGACGACGGTTTCAGGAACTCGCAGCCGGCTGCGCTCCACCACGAGGTGGATGCCTTTGGTCACGCGGAGCTTGACCGCGCTGTGCGGCAAGCCGTCGGCCCAAGGGCCGGTGGCGTTTACTATCGTGCGGGCCCGGACTTGCAACGTCCTTCCTGTCAAAGTGTCTTCAACTTCACACTCCCAGTATCCGCCAGCAGACCTACGATTGGGTTGCCGCGCGCCCTTCACCCGGCCTTCGGCCACCCTCTCCCCATCCGGTGGGGAGAGGGACGGGGTGAGGGGATGTCGCTCGATATTCGCCCGCACCGCATCTTTGAAGCGGCAATAATTCACGAGCGTTGCCCCGGCCCGGGCCGCCGAGCGGAGGGTGTCGAGCGTGAGGCGGGCGTCATTGGTGAAGCCGTCGTAGTAACGCACGGCCCCGTTGAGGTCAGCCGCGCGCAAGATGGGCACTTTGCCCAACACTTCTTTCGTGTTCAGCCAGGTGGAGCGGCCGAGATTACGGCCGCCGCATAACAGATCGTAGATTTTTACGCCCATCTGCAATTGCCAGAGCCGCCAGTCCGGGTTGCCGCGATAGGTCGGGAAAACAAACGGCAGCGGCTCGGCCAGATGCGGCGCAATGTGGTGAATGATCTTCTTCTCGAGGCTGGCTTCATAAACCAGGCCGATGCGTCCTTGGGCCAGGTAGCGCAGGCCGCCGTGGAGCAACCGACTGGAGCGACTGCTGGTGCCGAAGGCGAAGTCATGTTGCTCTACCAGCCCGGTTGTTAACCCGCGCATCGCCGCATCCCGGGCAATGCCGGCACCGACGATGCCACCGCCGACGATCAATACGTCCAGCGTTGCTGACGGCAGCCCCTGGAGTGCACCGGCTCTGGACGGGCGGGGACTCATCCCGGCGGGTGGCGCCACGCGGCCCGGAGTTGCTCGCCGAGCGCCGCCAAGTCCGCGACCACCAAATCCGGCGGAGGCGAGTGGCGCGCGGCTTCTTCATTCGTGGCTTCGCCGCTGAGCACCAGGATGCCCATGACGCCGGCCTGCCGGGCCATGACAATGTCGGTGTAGAGCCGGTCACCCACCATCGCCAGCTGCTCCGGTCGCAAGTCCTGCCGGTGCAGCAAGCCGCGCAACATGCACGGCGAGGGCTTGCCCAGCACCGCATCCGGGTTGCGGCCGGTGGCTTCCTTGAGGGCGGCGCAAATTGCCCCGCAGTCCACCAGGACCGTCGCCTCATCCGTCGGACAGACGCGGTCGGGATGGGAAGCGAAAAAGGGTTTGCCTTGCTTGATCCAATACGCCGCCCGGCAGAGGCGCGCGAAATTCAATTCCGTGTCGAACCCAACGAGCACGGCTTCCGGCTCGTCCGTAGCGCTGTCGTCCGTGACCGAAAATCCCGCCGAAGCAACTTCCCCGCGCATGCTGGCGGTGCCGAGCACAAACAGACGGCGGACGGCGGGCATGGTTTCGCGCAGAAATTCCATGGTCGCAATGGTCGAGGTATAAATTTGGTCCGCAGTGGCCGCGATCCCCAGCCCGTGCAGATGGGAAACGTAATCCGCAACGCTCTTGGAGGAGTTGTTAGTCAGAAAGGTGCAGCCGATCCCGAGCTCAGTGAGCTGCGCCAGAAACGGCCGGGTGAACTCAAATAGCGTGCCCCCGCTGTAAATCGTGCCGTCCATGTCGAGTGCGACATGGCGGATCGGGCGCAAGCGATGATGCATGGTGCCAGCCGGCTGGGTGACCGCTTTGGTCGCGGGCAGTCTATCAAACAAGGCAGACATAGAACAACTTCGGGTTTAGCGAGAGTGCGATGGAGGCAATCCTGACTTCGCATTCGCTTGGGTTTGGAGAAGGGGAAATGCCATCCTTCTGCCGCTGTGGTTTGCTGGTTCGTTCAGGATGATCCTTCACCCGTGCTCCGGCCCAATTCAGGTGCTTGATGTTCGTCGGTTCGCCTTCCGCCTCGCTGCCTTCAGTTTCTAGAATCAACCCCTTAGCCTCCGATACTACGCACGTTGGGGGGAAGCGGTTACCGGCCGGCGCCAATCAAAGCCGCTGCCGCCTGCGCTTCCCAATTTCCAGGCCTTTGCCAGGCTCATCAATCCACCCGGCGCGTTGCCCGCTCCTGCATCCACAGGACGTCCTTGTTGAACTCGCTGCCCAGCGGAGTGGGGTAGGGCTGGACCACGCCTTTCAGCGGTTGCTTCAGGATTTTGTCACTGGACCACTTCTTCAGCTCGGAATGGCCGTCGGCGAAGGAAAAGCCGCCCGCGCCCCCGTGATAACTCGCGGGATAATCCACAATGGATGCGGTCGCGGTCGGATAGGTCAACATGTCCACGACAAACATGCCGTCATTGATGCTGTCCTCGCGTTCGTCGAGAAACACGAAGGTCATGGCCGGTCCCGGAACTTTGAAATCCGAGGAACGCCGGTAGATGCGGTATTCGCCCCGCAAATTGCCAAAACCGGTGTTCGACCAGTTCATCGGTCGGTTTTCCCCGCGACCGCCCACCCAATTGAGCATGGACATGCTGCGAACCCGCGGCACGGTTTGACGCGCGGTGTTAACAACCGTACTGCGATCGCCCGGGCACTTGAAAATGGCGGCGTTTTTTCCGCAGTACGGCCAGAGCACCCCGGTCTTGATATTCACATCTTCATTCCAGTTCTCGGGGTTGCTGGTGTAATCCAACCAACCACCGACCCACTCGGACGGACCGTGCTTGACGTAGGGCAGGACTTCCTGGCTGTCGCCCACGTACATCTGCCAGGCCAACATCAATTGCCGGTGGTTGTTCATGCACTGGATGCCCTGGGCCTTGGCTTTGGCCCGGGTCAAGGCCGGCAGCAACATGGCCGCGAGAATGGCAATGATCGCGATCACCACCAGCAGTTCGATGAGGGTGAACGCTTTTCTGACTCGTACGGTCCCGACCATGATGGCCTCCGTTCGATTGCCGCGGAATTGCGGCTCCACATTTTCCCGTGTTCATGCGGCGTGTAGACCGCCGCACAACACCCCCCGGAACACGACATTACCAGAATACACACAACGACGCCATGTTCGTTGGCGTCTTTTTGGAGAACAAACTGTCTAGAGCGTTGTCCGAAATCATTTCGCGGCCGGTTGGCGCCGAATGGGCCTCGTCCCGACCTCTGACCTGCGCAGCATACCGTGAACATTAACCTCGCGTCAAGTCAATGTACCATTCATCGGTGCATAATCATATCGGACTTGAAGCGAACATAGACCAAACGAATTCGTAAGGAGATCGGGTTTGCATTGTTCTCTGCTTGCAGTCATGGTCACGCACGCCGTTCTCGGGAGCGGGGTCGTTTATCCGGCGTTACTCGACAAGGAGAAACTCCAGGACCCGCCCAAGGTAGCGGTGATTGCGGGAAAGCCCGTTGCCGTTGTGGACCTCGGTCCGGCGATGATGGAAGCCGCGGGAGCCTTGGTACTTGAAGAAGCGGTGCTCGATTCGGCACTCGTGGAACTGTTGGAGCGCCGCGTATTAGTTGTCTCTGCGTCGGACATCGACGCCGAGCGACGCGGGATGATCGAGGTGTTCATCGGCGAGGCGGCGGTGTCGCCCGCGCAGGCGGGTGAACTTCTGGAGCATCTGCGACGAGGTCGGGGGCTGGGCCCGACAAGGTATGAGGCGCTCCTCTGGCGCAACGCGGCATTGCGGAAACTGGTCGCACCCCTGGCGGATCCATCCCGCGAAGATCAGGAAACAGTACAGGCCATGGACTTTGGTCCGACCTGCCGACTTCGAATTCTCACGACCGAGCG
>CAZIJO010000069.1:0-24815 GCA_964539515.1 uncultured Bifidobacterium sp.
CGCCGTTGGCGAATGGCGGGCCATCGTGCAGGACGAATTTCGGTGCCGTGGCGCGGGCGGTCTGGATGCGGGCGTAGAGATTTTCATTCTCCCAGTGGTCCAGACGTTGCGGCTCACGGATGACCAGGTCGGCCTTCATGGCAAAGTCCGTGCGCGGCAGATTGAGCGTATTCTTGTAGTCCATCGCAGTTTTTCGGAGCGCGAACGGTAACAGTCGGAAAAATGAGTGTCAACGAACGCGCGCGGCAGATGGAGGCGTACGGGTGAAGTTCGGTCCGGCAGCGTACTTTGGGACGCCGGGTGTACGAATGCGCCCAGGTGCGCGGCCAGCGGCGTGCGCCGCGGCAAATCGCGGATCGCACGAACGACCGATGGAATGATCTTTCACCGGCCGGCGCTCAACCAGACCGAGGAACGGGGTCGGTCTCAACCAAACCGGGCGATCCGCAAGTTAAAGGGCGCTCGCATGCACCAGCGAGTGCAAGCGCGCTTCCGCCTGCTTGGACATGCTGGTAAATACCATCGAGACGTAATAGCCGAAGTGTTTGTTTCCCTGACAGTCCACCACCACGCCGGTGCAATTGACCCGGGTCCCGTCGTTTGGTGATTGCAGTGTTACCGTCATTTCCACCCACGGTGCAAACGGGGTCTCGCTGCGAAATTCAATGCCACCCTTGTGCAGCGACACCGCCTCGGGGCTGAGCGTCAATCGGGTTTGCCGCGCTTCGACCGTAACGGGTTGCTCCAAGGGTTCCACACTTTCGATTTTTCTCGCACTCATAAATCCAGTTCAGGCTACCATACTATCGCTTATCGTCAAATCCGGATTGTTAAGTTGCAATGGTGCGAGCGTTTATTCTGGTGACCGGTGGCCCATCCACTATGTTGGGTCGGAGACGCTGATGCGAATCACCAACCTCAATCCCGACACGGACATCGGCGCCAGCGCCTGGTTCGTCGACCTCGAAGGTCACCACATCCTCCTCGATGCCGGCATGCACCCCAAACGGGAGGGGCGTGATGGCCTGCCCCAGTACGAGAGTATCCGCCACGAAGAGTTGGACGCCATCGCCCTGTCGCATTGCCATCACGACCATGTCGGCTCGCTGCCGGTTGCGACCCGCTACTTCCCCCGGGCGCACGTGTTGATGGCGGAGCAAAGTTATTTCATCATCGAGCGGGTGCTGCACAATTCCGTGAATGTGATGACGCGCCAGCGCGACGAGCTGGGCATCAAGGAATACCCCCTCTACACGCACGACCAGGTGGACGACATCGCCCCGCTTTTTCAGAGCTTTCGTTACAACCGCGAAGTCGAGTGGGCGGCGTACCACAAAACCCGCGCCGGATTGCGTTCGCCCGTCCTGGAGTTTTACGACGCCGGGCATACCCTCGGTTCGGCCGGCATCATGTTGCGCGGGCAGAAGGAAACGATGTTCTACACCGGGGACGTTTGTTTTCATGATCAAACCTTGCTGCGCGCCGCCCGCTTCCAGGACGTCCGGGCCGATGTCCTCATCATGGAAACCACCCGCGGCAACCGGGCCGTGCCCAAGGGGGTGACGCGCGCTACCGAGGTGGAACGCCTGACCGCGGCAATCCACCAGGCGCTCAAGCGGAAAGGCTGCGTGATGATCCCGTCCTTCGCGCTGGGGCGCACCCAGGAAATCCTCGCCCTGCTCGCGTTGCTCATGCGGGAAGGGAAGCTCAAGCCGCAACCCATTTACATCGGCGGACTGGGCCGCGTGTTCACGGAGATTTACGATCTCGAAGCGCACCGTACCCATCGGCAACACACCAGTTTGCAACTGCGCGAGGCGCTCAACCTCGTTGTCCTGGAGCCCGGCCAGGCGCAGAAAATGAAGCTCAGCGGCGGCCGCATCTTTGTGATCACCTCCGGGATGATGAGTGAAAACACTGCCGCCCACGATCTCGCGCAGCGCATGATCGGCGATGAACGGCAATCAATTTTCTTCGTGGGCTACGCCGACCCCGGCACGCCGGGCGGGCGGCTCAAGGCGTCAAAGCCGGGCGAGACGTTCGTATTCAGTCCCACCGCCGGTGTCGTCACCCGCCAATGCGACGTGCAGGATTTTGATCTCACCGCGCACGCGAACCGGGAGGACCTGCTGGATTTTGTCGGGCAGGTCTCGCCGCGCGCGGTCTTGCTGGGGCACGGGGACGAGGATTCGCGCCAGTGGTTCGAAGCCCAAATTCACGCTCGCCATCCGAAGATAAAAGTCATCCAGCCGCAGGTGGGCAAAAGCGTGACGGTGTAGGACGGCGGGAAGGCGAAACGCCACCGCGAAGCGCGGCAAACGGGCTGGCTTCTCGATGGAAATCGCTTCCTTGAACCGGGCCGGTTGCTTATTGTCCAGCGCTCATGGTTTCCGAACCGACTGCCTCCGCCCCCGGCAAGCCCGGGGGACGCTCCACTTTCTTCCGTCAAAGTGGCTGGCTGATGATCGCCAACATCGCAGGCGGGGCGCTCATGTGGGCATTGCATTTTCTGGCGCGCCGGCTCGAGGAGGGCGAGTACGGGACCTTTGGCGCCCTGCTGACCGTGGTCATGGTGCTGCCGACGTTGCCCTTGCAAATGGTTCTCGCGCAACAGACCGCCAAAGCCCTGGCCACCGGGCACGAGCGCGAACTGGCTGGCACGATCCGGTTGCTTTGGCTCGGCACCTTTCTCCTGTGGTTGCTGGCCGCCGGCTTCGTGGTGATGGAACAGGAGCGCATCCTGAAACTTTTGCAGATCAGCAACCCGGTTGGCCTCTGGATCACGCTGGTGACCTGTTTGTTCGCCATGTGGCTGCCGTTGTTCGGCGGGGTATTGCAAGGGCAACAAAACTTTTTCTGGCTCGGTTGGGTCATGATGCTCAATGGGGTCGGCCGGATCACGATCGCCGCGTTGGCGGTGTTCCTGGTGGGCGGCTACGCCACGGGAATGATGGCGGGGGTGCTGTTAGGCTTTCTGGTGGGCAGTTTGATCGCCTTGGGGCAATGTTCTGCCCTCTGGCGAATGCCTTCGTCCCCTTTCGACTGGCACAAGTTGCTGGCCCAAGTGGGCCCGCTCCTGCTCGGCTTCGGGGCATTTCAGGTCCTGTTTACGGCGGATACCTTCTTTGTGAAGGCTTGTTTCACGGCCGACCAGACGGACGCCTATTTCGGCGCAGGTACGTTGTCGCGCGCCTTGCTTTGGCTGGTCGGCCCCCTGGCCGCGGTCATGTTTCCCCGAATCGTGCACAGCGCCGCCAAGGCGGAGAAATCTGATCTGATGCGCCTGGTTTTTTTGGGTACCTTGGTCCTGGCCGTGGGGGGGGCGGTGGGGTTGTGGACCGTGGGGCCGTTCGTCGTCAAAGTGATCTACCCGGCCCGTTATGCCGCCCAGACGATTGCCCTGCTGCCCTGGTACGCGTGGGCCATGGTCCCTCTCGCCCTCGCCAACGTGCTGTTAAATGATTTGCTCGCGCGTGGATTGTTCCGGGTGGTGCCGTCGCTCATCGTGCTCGCCCTGGGCTACGCCTTTACGCTGACGCAATTGCATGACAGCCCCGTCACCGTGCTCAAGGTGCTCGGCGGGTTCAACCTGCTTTTGCTCGCCGTTTCCGGGTGGTTCGCCTACCGGGCGCCGTCCGCCGCCGGCCCTCGGGTCGCGGCTTAAACAGATTTCAAAGCGGCGATCACGGGGAGGCGGGCAGCGCGGATGGCGGGGAAGAGGCTGCCGACCATACCCACCAGCACGGCGAAGAGCATGCCTTTCAGGAGCAGGACGGGCGTGATCCGGAACTGGAAGATCACTTCGCTGAAGGTGTTGAAACTGAGCGTGCCGAAACGGACGCCGAAGAAAACGCAGAGATACTGCGCGGACAAGGCCACCAGGCAGCCCAACAGCCCGCCGATCCCCGCGAGGATCGCGCCCTCGAAGATAAAACTCCCCAGCACGGTGCGGCGCCGGAAGCCGAGCACCCGCAACGTGCCAATCTCGCGGGTGCGCGCCCCGACACTGGCATACATGGTGTTCATCGCGGCAAACACCGCGCCGATGGACATCGCGGTGGCCAGCAGGCGGCCGAGCATTTTGATCGGCATGGCGGTGGTGGTTTGGGCCGCGTAATATTGCGTTTCGAAATCCGCGCGCAGGGGCATGCGTTTGTCCGTGTCGATGCGCTGCATGAGCGCCGCCGCCGCCTGGGGGTCAGCGACGCGCACGAGCAGGCTCGAGTAGTTTTCGCGGTCGAATATGGACCGCGCTTCATCCGCATCCATCCACATTTCGGAATCGAATGCGCTGTCACCACCGTCGAACCAGCCGACCACGGTCAACCATGTGCCCCCGGTCTTGAATTTTTGGCCGGGGTCGCAATTGGCAAAACGTTGCGCCATTTTCCGGCTCGCCACGACCTCACGCTGCCCGGGCGTGAACCAGCGGCCATTCACGAGGGTGACCTGTGGCCGGAGGGTCATGCCCATCGGCGTGATGCCGCGCATTGTGACATTGGCTTCGCCCGTACCGTCGCGCCGCGGGAGGTTCATGATCACAACCAGGTCGCCGGAAACCAGCGGCCGGCCTTGCGCATCCCGTTCCACCTGCGACCAGTACTGGATTGTGTTCAGTTGTTCGCGCGAAACCTGGCTGCTGGATTCGGCGGTGGAACCTTTGCGAACGATCATGACATTGCGGGGGTCGCCCGTGTTGGCGCTGGAACGTTCCAGGCCGGCCGCCATCGCCTGCATGAGGAGGTAGACCGTGACGACGAGGGCGACACCGAGAATGGTCGCCGCCGTGGCGCGCCACCGGACGAGGACGTTGCGGATGTTGTAAGTGACGGGCAGGGCCATATCAGTCGAGCGACTTGAGGCCTTCCACCACACTCAGGCGGGCCACGGCGAGGGACGGCATGATGCTGGCCACGATCCCGAGCGTCGCCGCCACGAGCGACCCGATGCCGACGATTTTGGGGGTGACTTCAAACATGGGAAATAGTCCGTTGGTGAGGGTGGCAATGTCGCCGAAGGTGAACAGCGCCCAGGCGCCGCCGACGCCCAGGGCAGCGCCCGCGGCGGCCAGAAAAAAACTCTCGGCGAGAATGAAGGCGAATAATTCGCGTCGCCGGAAGCCGATGGCCTTCAGGATCGCCAGTTCGCGGAAGCGTTCGCGGATGGCCATGCTCATTGTGCTGGCGGTCACGAGCAACAACGTGAAGACGACCGCGCTGGAAATCAGGGTCACGAGCAGTTTGATATTGCCCCACATCGAAATGAAGCCGAGTTGAAAGGCCCGCTCCGTTTCCGCCCGCACCTCGGCCGAGGTGTTCTCGAAAGCCTTGTTGATCGCCTCGATCACGCGGGGCATGGCCTCGGCGGATTCCACCTTGAGCCACCACATGCCGACCAAGCCGCTCACGCCACTGGCCTCATCGAGATAATCCTGACGGAAAAGCATGTTGCGGTCATCCGGGGTGCCGGCATAGATGCCGACGATCTTGAATTCCATGGTGACAGGATAAACGGTGCTCTCGAGGACGATTTTGTCCCCGACCTGGAGCTTGAATTTATCCGCCGACATTTTGCCGATGACACAGGCGGTGCGTTCGGCCTCGAACGCCTCATAACTGGCGACGTCCATTTTTGCTTCGCCGAAAACGGAGCGCAGTTCCTTGGGATCCATGGCAAATTGCGCAAAGGTCATGCTCTCCTCGTTCTTGTATTTCCCGCCAAACCAGGTGAAGGGGGTGACGGCCACCACGCCCGGAATCCGGGTGATAATGGGGCGCTGACGGGCGGGCAAAAGGTTCGCGATGGAAATCTTGTTGCGGACGGCCACCCGCAATTCCGCGCCGGCGCCTTCCGCCGGCAGTGTGAGTTCGCGCAAAGCCACCAGCAACGTCACCAGCAGGAACAGGCTGACCGCCACGCTCAGGATGGAAAGCGTGGCGCGGCGCTTGTTGCGCAGCGCATTCTTGAGAATGAAGCTGGGAATGGTCACGGCCTTCGGTTTAGTTCGTTAGCTCGCCTTTTTCCAAGTGGATGCTGCGCGAGCCAAATGCGGCCGCCTTGGGATCATGCGTCACCATGATGACCGTCTTGCCCGCGTCCGTGCTCAATGCCTGCAAGACCTTGAGCACCTCTTGCGCGGAGTGCGAATCGAGATTGCCCGTGGGTTCGTCTGCGACGACAAGGGCGGGGTCGGTTACCAGCGCCCGGGCGATGGCCACGCGTTGTTCCTGGCCGCCGGACAATTGCCGCGGCAGATGCTTCGCCCGATCCGCCAATCCTACCAGATCGAGGGCGATCTCGACTTGTTTGCGCCGTTCGGAGCGGCCCAGGCGCGTGAGCAGCAACGGGAGTTCGACATTTTCAAAGGCGGTCAGCACCGGGATCAGGTTGAACGTCTGAAACACGAAACCGACGTTTTGGTTGCGCCAGTCCGCGAGTTGGGATTCGTTAAGTTGCGCCACATCGATGCCCTGCACGTGACACTCGCCACTCGTGGGCCGGTCAATGCCGGCAATGATGTGCAGCAAGGTGGACTTGCCCGAACCCGACGGCCCCATGAGCGTGAGAAACTCGCGCGCGGCGATGGTGAGCGAGATGTTGTCGAGGGCCGTAACCTGGATTTCGCCCTGCGCATACACCTTGGTCAGATTGCGAATGGTGACAATATTGCCGTTGGCCGTCATAGAGCGCTTAATGATTGGGTGAAGGGGCGCGAAAAGCAATCCATCGGTCACGGGATTCGGGCGTCCGTCTCCAACCTGCTGGGTTTTAGAGGGCGACAGTTTCTTGCGCTGATACCGTCAATTCCTCCGGGGGCGCAAGCCGTCTGGCCCACGACGCGGTTTGGGCTTGCTGAGGTTCCAGAATCGCCACGCGACTTGGATTATCCAGCCAGGCGCCATAGTGATCCCCGCCATGACTGGGGAGCATTTCTTGTCACCCAAGAACAGAAATCCAGATCTTGCGGGCTAGTGCTTTCCGGGCTTTGGGTAGTCCGCCGGCATTGCATCACCCCTACGGGCATACCACGACGTATGGTTGATTGGTAATTACTGATGCCAGCAGCCCGCCTGAGGGTGCTGTGTAACTCCAGCGGCTCCTTCAGCACGGGCGGGCGTGTCAATCCTGTTTGGCTTACTTCCGCTGTTGCGCCGCAACCATCCTCCGCGCACTGTAAGATCGCCCCCTGGGGCCGGAGTGTGAAACGAAAGTCCGAGTTCGTTTCGCTCAGTTTGCGGGAAGTTTAACCGCGATTCCGCAGCGGCCAACCTGAGTTGACTCAAACGACTCCGACGTCGAACTCCAACCGGTGGCCTATGCCCTCGATTCGACCACCGTCGAATTGTGTATGTCGCTTTTCCCGTGGGCCAAGTTCCGCCGCCACAAGGCCGCCATCGAATTGCATACGCTGCTGACCTTGCGCGGCAACTTTCCCACCGGGGTCATTCTCACGCCGGGCACGGTTCTCGAGGTGAACATGCTCGACGACCTCAGTTACGAGGCGGGCCCGTTCTACATCATGGATCGCGGCTATCTGGACTTTGCGCGATTGCACCGGCGGCACACCGCTTCGACCTTCTTCGTCAGGCGGGCCAAACACAACTTCTGTTGCCAGCGCCGCTACTCAGGTCCCGTGGACCAGACCATGGGCTTGCGCTTCGATCAGACCGTCATCCTCACCGGCTTCTATGCCCGACGCGATTATCCCGATCCGCTGCGCCGCATCGGCTTTTGCGATCCGCAGACCGGCACGGCGGTGGTGTTTCTCACCAACAACTTCACCGAACCAGCCCTGACCATCGCGCAACCCTACCGTTGCCGGTGGCGCAGCGAACTGTTTTTCAAATGGCTCAAGCAACATCTGCGGATCAAAGCCTGCTACGGCACCTCGGACAACGCCGGACGCGTCCAGGTTTGGATCGCCATCAACGTTTACCTGCTGCTCGCCATGCTCAGAAAGCGGCTGCGCCTCCCAGCCAGCCTCTACACCATGCTACAGATTCTGAGCCTCACTCTTTTCGAGAAAATGCCCATTCTACAGGCTCTTGGTCAAACACCACCGCCAAGAACTTATGCCTGACCTCAACAATCAGCCCGATTTACCGGGGTCTTTAACCGGACAGTAGTGAATGGCGCTATTGGTTGTTAATCCCGGCCGCCTGCGCGCTTGGCGTTTCGGAAGGGTTTGCGTCCCTTCCAATCCGGCTGGCCACCAACACGCCGTTGGCGTCTTCATAAGCGAAGTCGACGCGGTCTCCGATCCGCAGATCGCGCAACCCGGCGCCGGGCCGGCCGTCGACAACAATTCGACAGCCATCGGCAAGCTTAAATCGCCTTTCGGACAACAAACCTTTGGCCTTTACGGTCCGCGTCTCGGCATCAATGGCTCGGATTGTCCCTGCAAACTTCCCGGTCTTTAGTTCGATTTTATGAACCACCCAGGAATCGTTCGCAGATTCGTACGCAACGCTGACTGTGTGGCCGACTTCCAGCTCTTCCAGCGTGCCTCCTTTTTTGTCTTGGAAGATCACATCACAGTCTTCGGCAATCGCAAAGTTCCTGGTCCCGGCTGGACCTTTGAGGGCGAGGGTTCGTTTGCCGCGGTCGATGGCGGTGATGTACCCTTTCAAAACCAGATTGTGCTGGACGAAGCGTCGGGCCACCAATACTCCTTGTGCATTTTGGTAAAGCACGTTTACTTTGTGCCCGGGACGCAGGTCATTCAAGCCAGCATTGGGTTTGTCTTCGAGCGAGACTTCGCACGTGTCGCCGGCATTGAATGTCTTGCTGAATAGGATCCCCTTCACCGCCACGGTCCTTTCCGTGGGGTCGACCGCGGTTACCGTGCCGCGGTAGCTTTTTTCCTTCTTCTGGCCGGCAGCGACTGATTCGTCGCCGAACAACGGACTGGCGCCGGCCAGACTCAGAATCGCAACATTGATGGCAACAGTTGCCCGTACAAGTTTGGTTTTCATTGTATTGCCTTTCGATGACCAAGGTTTGGTTTTTACCCCTGACATCCCTTGAAGTGCACTTTGCCACTCGCCCCGCATTGCACTTCAGCGAATGAACGCTTGCGGCTTTGAACTCTTCACAAGCCGGTCGAATGGTCGGTCGGTTTCACTTTGGCAAGTTCCATACCACGGCGCCAGATCGCGTTTCGCCTTGTTTTGATCTGTGATTGGGGCTCGTCCAATCCGGCGAAAGGCACATTGAAGATCATCGGTGAAACAGATCAGCCCATTTGGATTGGCGCACGAAAACGCGAAAAGGCTGGAACTGAAAGATCCAAAAAACTCGACTCCCCGATGGTCCAGCTGCCATTTGTAAAATTGTGGGTCAGGCATACTTGGAACGCCGATACCAAGACCGACATATTGGCGGGCGATTTGTACGGTCGTGGCTCCGGTGATACTGCCGGGGGAGCACGAACTTCGTCGCATGCCTGGCCTAATTTGACACCGGTGCAGGGTAAGCCCTCAGCCATGAGCCGCGGTGGGCAAAGTCAGCCACTGGCATCATGCTCTTATCCGTTCCGTTTGCTCCGTTGCTCGATCGATTTGCGTTCGGTCGGATTCAAAAACAGAGCCTGCCGCGCCGGGGGGTGCGGAAATCGTGTCTGCCCGGCCCCATCAGCAATCATTGGTGGAATCAATTGCTCTTGGTTTCGAGAGCCGGATGCAACCCAAATTGGGTCAACTTTTCGCGCATTTTCAACCGAGTCACCCCCAGCCAGCGCGCGGCCTTGGCCTGGTTGCCTTGAGCCAGCTGGATGGCTTGCTTGAACAGTTCGGGTTCGAGATCGGCGATGAGGCGTGCATAGACATCCTGCACATCGCCGCTCTGGGCGCGGGCGAGCAACTCGGCGATGTAGGTGGCGTGGGTTTGCTGAGAACTGCCAGCGGACTTGCGAGCCTTGGCCAGCACCTGCTGCACATGGTCCAGACTGATGGGAAAGGGCCGCGCTAACAACATCGCCTGACGAACCACATTCTCCAATTCGCGCACATTACCCGGCCACAGCTGGCTTTGGAGAAACGAAATGGCCTCCGCCTGGACGGGCGGAGCTTCCTGGCCGAGTTCCTTGCCGAAGCGCAAGATGAAGTATTTTACGAGGAGCGGAACATCCTCCGTGCGCTCACTCAAAGGCGGCAGGGTTATTGATACCACGCTTAACCGGTAGTATAGATCCTCCCGAAATTCTCGCTCCGCAATGGCGGCCTCCAGATCACGATGGGTGGCCGCCAAAACGCGCACATCCACGGCGATGCTGGCTTCACTGCCAAGCCGCTGGATGGAACGTTCCTGGAGCACCCGCAGCAGCTTGCCCTGGGTGTTCGCGTTCAGATCGCCGATTTCGTCGAGAAACAGCGTGCCGCCGTGGGCCTGCTCGAAACGGCCGATCCGCCGGCCTTGGGCGCCGGTAAAGGCCCCGCGTTCATGGCCAAAAAGTTCGCTTTCCAGCAACGTGTCGGGAATGGCAGCGCAGTTAACGGCTATGAACGGCTTGTCCGCCCGATTGCTGTGCTGGTAAATGGCGCGGGCGATCAGCTCCTTGCCGGTGCCGGTGGCCCCACGAATCAGTACGGTGGCCGGCGTGGCGGCAACGCGCCCGATCTCTTTGTAGATCGCCTGCATTGCCCGACTCTGACCAATGATCGCCGGGCGGTTCGGGCTGGCCTCACCCATTTCAACGGGTTCTGACATGAGCCGGCTGCTGGCCACCGCGGCGGCAAGCAGGTCGAGCAACTCGTCGGCCTCAAACGGTTTCAGCAAATAATCAAAAGCCCCGAGTTTGGTCGCTTCGATGGCGGTCTCGGTGGTCCCGTGGGCCGTCATCAGCAGAATCGGCTGTTTGGGTTTGGCGGCGTGGAGTTGGGCGACGAGTTCCAACCCGCCCAGCCCCGGCAATCTCAAGTCGGTGATGACGACGCTGTAGGCATTATGCCGCGCTTGCGCCAGACCGGTATCGCCGCGGTCGGCGAGGTCCACTTCATAGCCTTCATCGTGCAGCACCTTCTGCAAGGAGGCCGCCGTGCCGGCGTCGTCTTCAATCAGCAGGATTCTGGGTTTCATGGGAGTGATTCGGTTGCATTTTCGTTCACGCGGGGAAGGACCACACAAAACGTTGTGCCCCGATTGAGTTCGGTCTGATAGCGCAGTTCGCCGTGATGCTTCTCCACGATGCGCGCCGCGATTGGCAGCCCGAGTCCGGTACCGCCCGCTTTCGTGGTGAAAAAGGGATCGAACAGGCGCTGTTGGACCGCTGGTGGAATTCCTTTGCCGTTGTCGGTGACCTCCAGCGCCACCATTTTGCCCCGCCGGCCTTCGCGGCGGGCGCGCAGCCGGATCCAGCCCTTACGCCCAATGCTGTCGGCCGAATTTTGGACGAGATTGATCAGCACCTGCTTCATTTGCTGGGGGTCCGCCGCAATCCAGACCGGTTCGTTGGTCGCCACTTCCAATTCGATGGCGCACTTTGCCAGCTGCGGCTGCAACAACCCATGCACCTCCTGCAAGACCCGCTGCGCCGGAATCGTGACCAGTTCCGGCTCGGACGGCCGGGCAAAACGGAGGAAGTCCTTCACAATCCGTTCCAGCCGGCTGATTTCGTTTGTGATCATGACCGCATCCTCGTTGTCCACGCCGGCCGCAGGCAGCATCTTCTTGAGACTGAAGAGCCGGAACTTGATGGCCGTGAGCGGATTTCGGATTTCATGCGCGACCCCCGCAGCCAGCACGCCCAGGGACGCCAGTTTTTCCTGTCGCGCAATGATGGCCTGGCTTTCCGTCAATTGATGACGCAGCGGCGCGATCATGCCCCGATGAACCAGGAACATCAACGCCGCGGCCAAGGCCAGAAGGAGCACGAGTGACAGTTGGAACAGGCGCTGAAATACGGTCAACGTATTCTGCGATTGGCGAAGGAAACGGGCAAAGGCAGAACGCTGGGAACTGACAAACGCTTCACACAACGCCAGCAGCTGCTGGGATTGCAACTGGACTTTCTCGTAGCTTTTGGAAAAATCCCGGACCTGCGTGGATTGGTTTTTGGCCAGGGCAGCTTCCAACAACATCAGGCTGTCGTTCAGGTAGTCATTGTAGGCGCTGCCGACTTGTTCAAAAAACCGGTGTTCCGGTTCCGTTGTAGCGTCGGCCCTGCTGGCCTCAAACCAGAGCTTCAACTCCTGCGCGTCCTTGCGAAAGATCTCGTAGTCGTCCTCCCGGCCTTTCAGCCGGTAGCGCAGCAAAGTGTCATTCAGTTGCCGAATGCCGCTATGCATCCGAACTCCCAGATAAAAGCTATCCGCCCGCAACGATGCGAACTCATGTTGCAGTGCATCCACCCGTGTCCAGGTGGTACGGCTCACCCAGATGCTGAGCAGCGCACCGAGGAGCGCGGTGAAGCCGAGCCCGAGCAGACGGAGCTTGGCCCGCGGATGGCGACCGGTGATTCGCCGGAAACCACGGGTGGAATGAATTGTCTCATCCGTTTGGTCCATGTTGGCAACCAGTTTGATCGTCGTTGGTGGATTTGCTGTGAAAACTATCGCGTGTGCCCGCTGGCACGGCAACCGCTGAATCACACCGGACGAATAATAGCGGATAGCGTGCGAGGCCGGTGAAACCTGGAGCCCCCCAAATGAAATCACAAATTGTTCTAAAATCTTTCGAGGCGCTGAAGTTTACTCTCCTGATCGCCCCTCCCCGAGCAAGGAAGAAACCCGATCGGATGCTTGAGCATTTTATGAATCCCCCTCCTCGAAGACCAAGCCTGGCGCCTTTGAGGCCGAACAGCCCGGCCCCCAGGGGCAGTGAGTCGTCGCGGTATTGGCACCCCAGCTTCGTTGGCTGAAGGAAAGGAGCCTGAGCTATGAAAGCCAAACTGGCGCTAACGACGATCGCGATCCTGACCTGGGTCGCGGCCAATGCCGACGATGCCACTTCAACAAGCACAAACCCGGCGGCGCTGAATGTTTACAGTCAGACCACCGATCTCAGCGGTCGTTTCGGCGCGGGGCTCGTCCTGGGAGAACCCACCGGGGTGTCCTTGAAATATTTTTTCAACGAGACGATGGCGATTGACGGCGTCGTCGGCTGGTCGTTCCACGATGAAACCGATGCCTATGTGCACAGTGATTTTCTGTGGCACAAGTTTGATCTGGTCTCGGTGCCCCACGGGCAACTGCCGTTCTACATCGGAGTCGGCGGCTGGGTAAAATTTGACAACGATGACGACAACGGCGTCGGGCTTCGCGTGCCGTTTGGAGCGACCTACATTTTCGACAAGCTCCCGTTGGACGTTTTTGCCGAAATCGCTCCCATCCTGGAACTGTCCCCCTCCACGCGCGGGGGGTTCACCATCGGGGTCGGTGCCCGATGGTGGTTCTAAGTTGCGCCGCCCCCCGGAATGATGAAGCCAGGGGGTGGGACAAATCCGATTCCGGGTGATCGGTGGCGGATGAAGTTGCCGGAAGTGTTTATGAAAGTGCTGCTCGTGGATGATGACAAATCGGTGCGTGAATCCGTGCGCAAAGTGCTGCTCGAGGCGGGTTATGATGTGCTGGTGGCGGCCAACGACCAGGAAGCCCTGACCCAGTTTGGTTTGCATCCAATTGATCTCTTGCTGCTGGACCTGGGGCTTCCGATCAAGGCCGGCTGGGACACGTTCGAGCACATATCGAACGTAGATCCGCTGCTGCCCATCATCATCATCACCGGCCAGGCGAACAAATTTGACGTCGCCGCCATGGCAGGCGTGGGCGCTCTGATGGAAAAACCGCTGGATGCCGGACACCTCCTGCACACCATCCGCGAACTGCTGTCGGAACCGAAGGAAGTCCGCATGCATCGCCTGTGTGGTCACCGCGGAGAGGTGCGAAAATTGCCGTCGGGCAGTGCGCTGTTGCTTAGGCAGCTTCGCGAGCAATCCGAATCGCCATTTCATTTCAAAGTGCCTCGAAACAACGGATTCCCAGGAGCAGCCCCAAGGTAACCCCACCGAACGCGGCCAGTGACTCGCGGTACAGGTAAAACTGAAAATTTTGTCCGGTCAGGCCGACCATGGTGGTGGGCCTGATGGGCAAAAAAAACGAAAGGAAAACAATGAAAAAGAAAACCATGGCGCTATTGGCTATCAGTGGATTGTTGGTGACGTTACAGCTCAACGCGGATGGCACCGACAACAAAAAGACCATCGCCGGCGATGGGGCATGTGCCAAATGCATTCTCAAGGAAACTCAGGAATGCCAGCTCACTGTCACCACCGAGGCGGACGGCAAAAAGCAGACCTACTACCTCACGAAGAACAATGCGGCCAAGGAGTTTGGTAATCAAGTCTGTGCCGAGAAGAAGAAAGTCAAAGCCTCCGGCGCCGTCCGGACCGTGGATGGCAAACAGATTCTGGTCCCCACAAAAGTCGAGTTAGCCAAGGACTAACCTGGGACGCCGCCTCTTGGGCGGACACAGCTCGCAGCGAGGTGCCGGTTCACATCCGCTGCGAGTCTTTTGCTTTTTACGGTCGCCGGCGCCAAGACGGTTAACAGCTGCCTAGCCCGCAGTGTCGCCTTGAACGGCAATGTAATCGTGAACGATGAGCTGAGTCTCGCTCCGGCGGCGTTGAAGCCCCAACTTCGGTGATCGCAGAGTCACAACAAGCCGGCGGCCCGCTCGCCCCGTATTTCTGTTGCAGGGGCGTTTCGTAAACAACGAATCCGGGCGGGCGGCAGTACCCGCATGTGCTCCAACCGAATTGGCTGCCTCCATTGCAGAACTGCCCTCCCGCGCTACCGCTGAGACATTCTCCAGCATGCCCGCCGTCACCTACTTTCGTGCGGTCATTTCTGCTGGCCGAATGTCGTCGGGTCGCGCGCTGGAAATGCGGCGAGTTCTCCTTCAATCGATTTCGCGGCCCTCATGAAATGAGCGAGCCGGGGTAGTCGCGTGGGTTTCGGCACGGCCGCACTCGCTTTCGCGCCATGGTGCGTTTGCGTTCTGCTTGCGCTCGCGGCACTCATCCTTCGATTCTCAGTCCCGCTCGCAATCCGGATTCGCAATTCTCGCGCGACCTCGGTGGAAACTGTTCGTGCCAACGGCCGCTCCCGCCCTGCCGCCGCGAATGATCGGTCAACCCCAGAACCGATCCGTAAACTGCTTTGAGTTCTGGATGATGAGGTCCGGATTCAATCCTGGCGCTTCGGTGCGGCGAAATCCGGGGAAACGCAGGCTTTGGGTAAATGTGCCGTCGCAAGCCGCCGACAAACTTCCGCAAGCCACCGACAGCCGGCCGTGCCACAAACCGGCAGAGTAGCGCCATGCGAAACAGAAAGAATCTCGGTTGCCTGGGCGCCTTTACGTTGATTGAACTGCTCGTCGTCATTGCCATCATCGCCGGGCTGGCGGCCATGCTGTTGCCCGCGTTGACCAAAGCCAAAGGGAAAGCCCACCAGATCACTTGCGGCAGCAATTTGCGGCAGTGGGGGCTGGCCCAGAACATTTACCTGGACGACAACAGCCAGAACTTCCCCAACGCCCGCCTACCCAAGGGCGCACCCGGCACGCCAGCGAGCTAGAGTGCCGACAACATGCTATGGACAGATCAGGCATCGTTTGCCGCCGCAGGCTCGGGTGACATCGGGTGGTTCAACAGCCTGCCGCCTTACGTCGTCGCCCGGCGGCTGTGCGACTACGCGAGCAATCCGGCGGACTGGGTCAATCACCACACCATCTTCACCTGCCCGACTTCCTCCGCCTTGCCGGCGGAGCGTGACCCACTGGTGAACGTGATATTCCACGACGCCATCAACCCCAGCGGCAACCGTGGACTGCCCGCTGGCTACATAACCAATTTCAACCTCACCATGATCAAGAATCCGTCGGCTTTGGTGTGCTATTCCGAGGTGCGCACGCATTCTTCGGAAACGCCCTTTTACAGGAGCGACCCGACGAAGAACCTCGACTCGTCGCACGCGAACACATCGAAGTTCTCCTCGCGGCACAATGCCGGCGCGAACCTGACCTTCGCCAACGGTCACGCCGCGTGGTTCAAACACGATTCGGTTTGTTCCAACGCCGTGACGAAGGCTGCCGACCCTGGCAATCCGAGCATTCAATGGCCCCACGACGGCACACCGCCGCCGTAAAAGGGAGCTGTGGGCTTTGCCAACAAATTCCGGGAGCGGAATCCAGCACCCTTTGATCGGCTGCCACGGTCATTCCTTTCGCCGATGCGCCTCCGACAGATCTTCTTCTGGCTTCACCTCGGTGCCGGCATGGTTGCGGCCGCGGTGATCTTCATCCTAGCGGCAAGCAGGGCGGCCCTTGCGTTTGAAAAGGAGATCCTGGCCTGGGCCGAGCGAGAGGTTCGACAGGTCACGGTGCGAGTCGATGCGCCGCAACTGAACCTCGACGAATTGTTGAGAAGATTACGAGCGGAGCAACCCGGCGGACGACCTTCATCCATCACCCTGGACTCCGAAGCCAACGCCGCGGTCCGCGTCAGCCTATGAAGAACAGGTGCGGAGTCGTTTGCCCGGCAACTGAACCACGCCCGGCAGAAAACTCAGCCTCCCCGGCCTTTGAGGGTAATCCCGCTTGAAGAAGCGGGTGAACCGTGTCAGTTTGCCGCCGTTCAAGAAATCAGAACTGGCCAGTTCCCGTAAAAACTGTTGTCTTATGAAGTCCACACTCCTGCGAAGTTGCTTCGTGTCACTCCTTGGCTTTTTGGCAATGGGCCCTCTCCTCCCCGCCGCCGTGGCCCAAGGCACGGCTTTTACCTACCAAGGCCGGCTCAACGAAGGCAACGGTCCTGCCAGCGGGATTTATGATTTACGATTTACCATTTACGATGCGGGCAGCGGTGCTGGTGTCATTGCCGGGCCACGGACCAATCCCGCCACCGCGGTGAGCAACGGTCTGTTCACCGTCCTGCTGGATTTCGGTGCCGGCATCTTCACCGGACCAGAGCGCTGGCTCGAGATTGCCGTTCGCACCAATGGCGGCGGCGGCTTCATCACTTTGACACCGCGCCAGCTGATCACGGTCACGCCTTATGCCATTCAATCAGCCAATGCCCAGAACGTCATCGGCAGTATCTCAGCCAGCCAATTGACCGGAACGATTGCGTCGAGCAACATCGCCGCCGGGAGCATCAGCGGAGCGCAACTGGCGGCGGGGGCCGCCGCCGCCAACTTGAACGCCACCGGCCAGAGCGGGATTGCCAGTGGCGGCCTTTTGCTCGGCGAGGACAGTGCGGCCACGAATCTAGCTACGGCGGGATATGTCCGGATTGGCCGCGTGACGCTCGCCGAAGAGAGTTGGAGTGCGTCCACGAGTTTCGAACCCTCGCCGCGCCTTCGGCACACGGCAATCTGGACGGGTGCCGAAATGCTGGTTTGGGGTGGTGACAACGGATCGGTGTTGCCCAATGATCACGGCCGGTTCAACCCGGTGACGCAGTCGTGGAGTCCCATCAGCAACGAGGGCGCTCCCAAGGCACGCCATTCCCATGCCGCCGTGTGGACCGGTTCGGAAATGATTCTCTGGGGCGGCCACGACGGCGCCGCGCCGCTGGCGGATGGCGCCCGTTACAATCCCGTTACCGACACTTGGACCGCCCTGCCAGCCAATAACGCGCCCTCCGCACGTTTCCAACACACCGCGGTCTGGTCGGGCACGGAAATGATTGTGTGGGGCGGGAAGAATACCATTCCCTTGAAGGACGGCGGGCGTTTCAATCCGGCGGCCAACGCCTGGAGCGCAGTCAGCACGAATGGCGCGCCCGAGGCCCGCACGCTGCACACGGCGGTCTGGACGGGAACTCGCATGATCGTCTGGGGCGGCACCACCAACGATGTCTTCGAGGTCGTCGGTACCGGCGGTATCTATGCTCCCAGTGGGAACAGCTGGACGGTCGTTTCCACGAACGATGCTCCGCTCCGGCGCTATTGGCACACCGCCATCTGGACGGGCACCGAAATGATAATCTGGGGCGGCTACGGCCAGTCGAGTCCCGGCAACCCGAACCACTACAGTCCCAAAGCAGACGGCGCGCGCTACACCTATGCCCTGAACTCGTGGACGCCCATGGCCACTCCCACCAACAACGCCGTCAACCTCCATCACACTGCGGTTTGGACCGGCACGGAGATGATCGTCTGGGGCGGCACTTTGAGTATCGCCGATATGACCTTGGGTAATCGCTACAACCCGGTCGCCAACACCTGGGTGCAAATATCGCTGACCGATGTGCCGACCGGCCGGATTGACCACACGGCGGTCTGGACGGGAACCGACATGATTGTCTGGGGTGGGTCGGCATTTACAGCATCTTATCAGCAATACACCACGAACACCGGGGGCATTTACCATCCCGGCTCGGATACCTGGCGGACCGGCGGGACCGGTGGCCAAATCCAGGCCCGCGCTAGTCACACGGCGGTCTGGACCGGAAGCGAATTCATCGTCTGGGGTGGCAACAACGGGATGAACAACCTCGACAGCGGGATTCGCTTCAACCCGGCCATGAATACCTGGAACCGCACCGCCACCAGCAACGCGCCTTCGGCTCGCCAGATTCACACCGCCGTCTGGACCGGTGGAGAGATGATCATCTGGGGCGGCGTCGGGGACGGCTTGCGCGCCGATGGCGGGCGCTACAATCCGGTCGCGAACACTTGGGTGGCAACGTCGCTGGACGGCGCTCCGGCCGCCCGCTACGAACACACTGCCGTCTGGACCGGCTCAGAAATGATCATTTGGGGCGGGTCGAATGGTGGATTCTTCAATGACGGCGCCCGTTACAATCCCGCAACCGATAGCTGGTCCCCGGTCACGATGTCCGGCGCCCCGGGCATCCGGACGATTCACGCGGCGGCTTGGACCGGTTCGGAAATGATCGTTTGGGGTGGGCTCGGCGCCAGTGCGCCGCTGAATAACGGCGGGCGGTATTCGCCGGCCCAGGACACGTGGACGGCCATGAGTTCCATCGGCGCGCCGGGTGCACGCTATCTGCCGTCGGCCGCCTGGACCGGCCAAGAGTTGCTCATCTGGGGTGGACGCAATAATAGCAGCCCGTTCAACGACGGGGCCCGTTACAATCCCACGAACAACAGCTGGTCGCCGATCACCACGACCGGCGCGCCCTCTGTGCGGTATCGCCACAGCGCGGTCTGGACCGGCAATGAACTGATCATCTGGGGTGGCTGGAACGACACGAGCAATCTGGGCGATGGCGCGCGTTGGAATTGGCAGCAAAACACCTGGACACGGATGAGCCAGGCCAACGGCCCGGCGGGCCGCCGCAACCACACGGCAGTTTGGACTGGCGACGCCATGCTGGTCTTTGGCGGAACGGATACCACTGTGCCGACTGATACCGCGATTCACAGATATGTGCCGCCGCGCGCGATGTCCCTCTACTTGCGACCGTGACCCGGCAACCGCTTTCTGGCTGGGCCGGTCGCCCGGATTGGCCCAGGGCGTTTTCATTCGTCAATGCATGATCTGAGTGCCGCAAACATTTTGCATCTTACGGACGTGATCCTGAGACGAGTTGCCTTCTCGCCCATGCAACACTCCACCCGCCTCTCCGCCGTGTTGCTGCTCATTGGTAGTCTGGCGGCGACCGGTAGTGAGCTGGCCACCCTTTGCGCCGATCGCACCGCCATTGAACGCGTTTACTACGCACACCGCACCGGAAACAAAGCGCCGTTTGAGGAGACCACCCCGCCAGCATTGGTGGAACGACTGGTAAAGGAGGAACGGCACAAGGAAGCGGTGCTGAAAAATGCTTACGGCATCGAAATTACTTCCGCGTTGCTGGAAGCCGAGGTGCAGCGCATCAACACCACTACTCGTGCTCCCGAAATCCTGGCGGAAATCAAGTCCGCCCTGGGCAACGACCCGGCGAGATTTGCCAACTCGGTTGCCCGACCGCTGATTGTGGAGCGCCTGTTGCGAGACAAGTTCGAGAACGACGACACCCTTCATCAGGCCCAACGGCGGGGGGCGGAGGCCGCGCGTGAACAACTGCTGGGGGCGCGCCGCAACGGCGCGTCCGCCACGAACCTCCTCGCCCTGTTCAAGGCGAGCTACAGCAATCAGGTGTCTGAAATCACCTGGCAACTCGGCCCGCGCACCGCGCCGGAAAAGAATGACCCCGGTGCCAGCGAGGCGGAACTCAAGCGGCGTTTCGGCCCCGACGCGGTACTGCTGTCCTCGCCTCAGCTGCAACCGGATCGGAAACAATATTTTGCCGAACTGCCCGCGCAATTGCGGCGGGTTTTGGAAGCGCAGTTGCACGTCGCCGGGGATGTCAGTGCCGTGATAGAACTGCCCACCGGTTTTGCGCTCTATCTCACCATCGCCAAGACCAACGATGCCTTGGACGCGGCGGTGCTATCTCTGCCGAAGCGAAGTTACGAACAGTGGCTTGCAGCACAAAGGCCTTCTTCACCCCCACCTTGAGTGAGCAACTTAAGGATGCTTTTTTGAAAACGCCTCCGCCAGCGCCACGGCTTTGGGTGGGGCGAGGCTACTGACGAGCCGGCCTCGGCTTGAAAAACGCGCGGCAACGGCTCGCGAGTACGCTTGCCCCACCAATGCTGAATTAGCCCATGCAACCGCCAGACAGCCGGCGCGTCGTGCCTTCGAGTTCGGAGATGAGTTGCATGGCTCGAATCGTCTTCATGGAGCGAACCCGGGGGCTTTGTTTTCCAGAACCGCACGGTTCTGAATTGTTGAAACCACCGGCCGCCGGCCTGCGTCTGTTGCCACCAAATAGCACGACCGTGAACCACTACTGCAACACTCGCCGATGAACTGCCGGCTAATCTTCGCCTTGCTGCTCGCCATTTCGGCGTCGGCCCAACTCCCGCCCGGCTCTCCAAACCGACGCCCCGACACCAACCGGCCCGGCCCGTGGGACAACGACGTGATCGTGTATCGGGTCGCTTCCGGGGCGGCGCCGGAAAAGCTCGCCACCTTCGCACGTGCCGGAGTGCCGACCGTGGCTCGCCTGACCGACGGACGGCTGATCGCCGCGTTCCAAAATTTCCCGGCAGACGATGACCGCCATTTCGACCGGGTGGCCGTGCGCTTTTCGAGCGACGAAGGACGCAGCTGGAGCAAAACGGAAGCGATCGTGGTTGAAGGAATGGAAAATGGTCTGGCGCGACCGTTCGATCCCACGCTCGTACCTTTGCCGGACGGGCGGGTGCGGCTCTATTTCACGTCGAATCGCAGCCCGGACTTCCGTCACAGCACACCCGCGATCTACTCGGCGATTTCCACGAATGGCATCCACTACGCATTTGAGCCGGGCGTACGCTTCCGCGTTGAGGGCCGCATCGTGATCGACTGCGCGGTGGCGCTGCACGACGGCGTGTTTCACCTGATCGTTCCCGACAATGGAACGGCGGGCGAATTCGCCGGCGGTCAAGATCGCCACGAACCGCCACGCGCCGGCACGGGCTATCATGCCATCAGCGACGACGGGCTAATATTCGAGTGCGTGACCGATATCAAGCTGCCCACGGAGCGCGACCGCTGGTTGGGCAACCTGCTAAGCGACGCCGGTAAACTCGTTTTCTTTGGCACGGGCCCGGGGCCGTGGCCAGTCACCAGCGAGGACGGTGTGAATTGGGAAATGGCTAAAGGTTTCCCACGCGTTCCCGGTGCCGATCCCGGCGTAGTGAAGTTGCGCAATGGCGGTTGGCTTTTGCTCGCGACCAGTGAACCGCGGCCCGGCACCCCAAGCGCCTTGTCGCGGCAGAATTTTCGCGATCCCCCGCCGGACGGAAGTTTCAATAATCAAGGCGACCGGCCGGGCAATCAGCCACGGCCCGGCCCGCCGGCGTCGGCCGGCGGAAGTTCGCCCCGTGAGCATCAAGTTCTCAGCGCGACCAGCTCGGATGGTCTGACCTGGACGCGTGATGCTGGAGTGCGGCTGCGTTCCGCATCGGTCCCCTGCGCCATCAATGATCGCGACCAGCGCGTCTTGCTTTACGTGGTGCGACCACCGGACGAGCCTGGCGGCGTTGGGGGAGTGTCGTGCGCGGTCTCGACAAACGGAACCGATTTCAGCATCGCACGCGAATTTCGCATCGAAGGCCTGAGCACGCGCTCGGCGGCGGATCCAGCAATCGTGAAGGACCGCGACGGCAAATTCCGACTCTACTATCTTGCGTCGAATCATCGCGGGGATCCCGCGGCGGGCGAAAATCCTCATCTCATCAATTATGCCCGCTCGGAAGATGGCCTCCATTTCCGTGAGGTTGGCACGGCGTTCCGCTACTACAACCTCGTTGACCCGGACGTGTTCCGTTTCCAGGACCAGTGGTTCATGTATGTCTTTGCCAGACACGCCAACGTGATCGCCACTTCAGCGGACGGGCGGGAATTCAAATACGCCCGCACCATGCTTCCACGCGATTGGGGCACGACCGCGGCGGTGTCGCTGCCCGACGGTCGCCTGCGACTGTACGCGTTTGAGCAAACAGTGCCCATCGGCAATGTCGTGCGCAGCTTCACCTCCACTAACGGTTTGGACTGGACCGCCGAACCGGGCGAGCGCTTGAGAGCCAACGCGGATGAACAAATCACCGATCCGTCTGTGATCCCGTGGCAGGGTGGGTGGAAGATGTATTTCAAAACCTCACCTGCACGCAAGCGGTCGAATTGGAGTTTCCCGCTAAATTAGCATTTCAGAGCGATGTAATGTGCCAAGGCCAATAATCCATTTGCCACTTCGCAAACGTCTCCGCCAGCGTGACAGCTTTGAGCACCCGTCCTCCGTGGCAGACTACGGCGGAGGCTGGATTGCCATGCTCTTGTTCATCGTTTCCGGCAACTCAGCTTTCGGCTCGGAGCCGATCTGTATGGTGCGAGTTTTCGGCGCGCCATTCAACGCGCCCGCCGCGCCCAAAAGTTGCATCCGTTTGCGTTGCCAGTAACCGCGCCCCATTTGCAAGCCAGGCTTCCATCACGGCGTGGTCACGCGATAAAAGCGTTGCGGATAATTCGTCGCTTGCAGGTCCGTAAAGGTGAACACGCCCGATGGAGATTCCGTCGGTGCGCCGAGGTTGCTCCAGGTGTTGAGCGGGGCGGCGACGTTCGTGCTGGCGAGCACGCGGTAGCTGGGGCCGCTCAGATTGGTGAAACCGAATTGCACGTTGCCATCGCCGACTGGAGTGAAGTTCGCGATGGGGAAATTGAAATTGAACACCCCTTCCACCGCGCCGAGATCGGCGAATGCGCCGCGGATGCGCGGCAGGCCGCGTTGATCGGTGGTGAAGCTCGTGCCGCCGGTCGCGGCGTCAATGGCCAGATAAAGCCCCCAGCCACTGGTGTTTGTATTGCCGTTGTAGGCGAGGCATTGGTTGCCAGGGAGGGTGCTCGGGTTGACCCACAGTTCGAGGCCGAAATTATCGGTGAGCGATGGGAGGACGGCGTTCGTGCCGGCGGATTCGAAGCCGTATGACCGCAGGCAGAGGGTGCTCCCGACCCGGGCGGCGGCGCTGGCGCTCACGTTCATCGAATCCCAGAACACAGACGTCGAAAATTGCAGCGTGCGTCCGCCAATCACATCCGTGGTGCTGCTGCAAGACCCGCCGACACCAGCCCCGGAATCGTTCTCGCCCCCACGCCAGTAAGATACGGTGGTGACGGTGGCGTGAACGCAGTTGCCCAGCAGCGCGGCCAGCTGCAGCGTGCGGGAAAGGAATGTGGCAACCCCATGAACCAGGAGTGACGGTCGCATTTCCATAAACACAAGTTTACTCCTGACAATAATGCCCCCCGTGAGAGCCCAACGGGATTGGAGGCGCAGAGATTAGTCGGAAACGTAAAACTTACAACCGCCAACTCCGCAGAAATTGCGCATCAAAGTTCTTGCGACTGAATCAGAGCGACCTGGCGGCAGCTGGACGTCTCCGCCAGCGCCACGGCTTTCAACATCACTTTGCTTTTGTGCACCGGTTCCCGAAATTCCGCTTCGGGTTCGGAGTCGTTCACCCAGTCGCCGCGCGCTTGCAGGTAGGCTTTGCCGTCTTTGAGCGATGCGATGCGGATGGCAATGCTCGACGCAACCGGCATACGGGCCGGGCGCCATGTTCAGAGAAACTAGACTTTTCGCCCACCGGTAATGCTGCTATAAATAGCGACAGCCGTCGCAAATCAGACACCTATGAGAACCTTCGCCCCATTGCGCTTCCTCTTGGCATGTTGCCTCGCCTGTGGCGTTTTATTCGCGCGCATCGTCATCGCGCAAGGGGTCGCGAGCAGTGCCGATTTAAGTTCACTGACCTTAAGCGCCGGAACGATAGTTCCCACCTTTTCGGCCACGACGACCAACTATTCCGCCAGCGTTGGCTATCCCGTGGCGAATATCACCGTGACCGCAGTCAGCGTCGGCGGCTCTGCAACGATTCAAGTCCGGATTAACGGGGGCACATTCGTCAATGTCTCGTCCGGCTCTCCCAGTGGGGCACTCGCGCTTAATGTGGGGGCGAACACCGTTGAAATCCGCGTCACTTCCAGCAACCTCTCAAACACCAGGACTTACACCGTCATCGTGACCCGTAACGTCCTGCAGCCGCCAGATGTGGAGTCCATCACCGCCGGCATCTCGGGAACGACGACGACATTGAACGGTACGGTAAACCCGCAGGGAGGACCAACTACTGCCTGGTTCGAATGGGGTTTGACTACCAATTATGTAACCACGACCCCAAAACAGGCCATGGGCAGTGGGGCTGCCTCCACCAACTTCAGTCAGACACTTACCGGATTGTTGGGTAACACCTATAATTACCGGG